>JASHUG010000412.1 GCA_030040155.1 Streptosporangiaceae bacterium
GCGGAGCGGTCCTTGTCGCCCAGCGCGGAGGTGTCGAGGCCGTCCAGCAGGTAGCTGCCGCCGGTCGGCGCGTCCAGCAGGGCGAGCAGGTGCAGCAGCGTGGACTTGCCCGAACCAGAAGGCCCTGTCACCGCCACGTAGTCGCCACCGTTGATCACCAGGTCGGCCGGGCGCAGCGCGGGCACCGGCGGCGGGCCCGGATAAGTGCGGAACACCCCGCGCAGCTCGATCACCGGAACGCTCATCAGCCGCTCACCACTACTCGGTCGCCGGCCGCTAGCATCCCCGGCTTGGCCGGGGTCACCTGGACGTAGCCGTTTTCCGAGATGCCGGTCGTCACCGGGATCCCGGCCTGCCTGCCGTTGGCGCCGACTACGGTGACGTAGGTGGTGCCGGACGCGCTCGTCACGATCGCGGCGACCGGAACCGTGAGGACCGGCCCCTCGGTCTGCCCGGTCTGAACGGTGATCAGCACATTCTCGCCGTTCAGCGCCGGCGCCAGCGGATGGGTGGGGCGCACTGCCAGCGGGATGAAGGTCGCTGGCGCCGTCCCGGACGAGCCGGAGTTGCCCTGGCTGTCTGAGCTGGCTGAGCTGGCTGAGCTGGCCGATGCGGCCTGGCTGGCCGAGGCCGCGCCGCTGCCGATGTCCACCACCGTCCCCGTCGGCACCGTCGTGGTTGCCGCACCCAGGTCTGCCACCTTCCCGGTGGCGTGGATGCCGGTCACCTCGTCGTAGACGCTTACCGAAAGGCCCGGCCTTACCTGGCCGACGTAGGCGGGCGGCAGCTCGCCCGTCAGCGCCAGCGAGCTGCGGGCCGCGAGCTCGAGGAACGGCTGGCCAGGCTGCTGCCCGGTCGTGCCGTTCACGGCGAGCACCCGCGCCGGCAGCGACGGCAGGAACACGACATCCGCCGCCGGCACCCCGCCGTCCGCCGGCGGGGTGTAGCCGAGGTGCTCGTAGTACGCCGCCACCGCGTCCTGCGTCGCCGGGCCGAAATACCCGGATGTGTCGCCACCGTCGTAGAACCCCAGCGATGCCAGGGCATTCTGCAGCTCGGTCACGTCCGGCCCGCTCTCGCCCGGCGTCAGGTCCCGCCACGCCGGCACCGGTCCGGCCAGCACGAACAACGGCGCCCCGTCCAGCTCCGCTAGCTGCTCGCCGTTGGTGACCGTATCCCCGGCTGCGACCTCCGACTTCGTTACGTACACCGCGCCCGTCGACGCCCCCGCGGACGACGACGCTGATGACCCGGATGCCGCGGACGAGCCCGTTCCCGACGAGGACGCGCTGACGTACACGTCGTACTGCGCCGTTGGGTACACCACCCCCCGCATCTGCACTGACGACGTCAGCACCTGCGATACCACCGGCGCGGTGACCACAGTCGCCGGCGGCGCCCCCGTATCCGCCGCCAGCTGCTGCGGCGACTTCACAAACGACGCGCCGATCAGCCCGCCCACCGCGAGCAACGCCGCCGCGACGCCCACGCTCAGGAGTACCCGGCGCCGCCGGGTCAGCCGCGACCCGCGCACCGGCTGCCGGCCGCCGCTTTCGGTGGCCGGGTAGTCAAGTTGGGTCACCAGATCCTCCGATCGTTGCGTCCGTGGATGGCCGAGTAGGTGTGGCACCAGCCTGGAGGGCGCGCGTCAGACAGCCGCGCGGATCCGATGTGAGTTCTGCGTGAATGCCCGTCGGCCCGGACGCGTGCCCGGAACCCGGTTACGGTCAGAACTTGCTCGCTTCCTGCGCCGGCAAGCCTGGGCGGCGCGGATAGCCTCAGAATTCGCGGTGCATGTCCGCGCTCGGTCATGACGCGACGGCGCTCACATGAAACTCGCATGATGGCCACGCTTCACGCAGACGATGGTGTGGTCGGATCGAACGACACGGAGGGAGGCAGCGATGGCCGACGTGGGATCGGAGCCGCGGCCGGACCAGGGCCAGCTGCTTGTCGTCGATGACGAGCCGTTCCTGCGCGACGCGGTCGCCGCGTCGCTCCGGTTCCTCGGCTTTGACGTGAGCACCGCAGATACGGGCGCGGGCGCGCAGAGGCTCGTCCTCGATGGCCGCTTCGACCTGGTCGTGCTGGACGTAATGCTGCCGGACACCGACGGTTTCGAGGTAGTCCGTCGGCTGCGCCGGGATGGCTGCTCCGTTCCGGTGATCTTCCTTACCGCCCGTGACACACGGGCTGACACGGTGGCCGGACTGACCATCGGGGGCGACGACTACCTGACCAAGCCGTTCGGCCTGGAGGAGCTCGCAGCACGAATCCGTACGGTGCTCCGGCGGACCAGGCCCGCGCCGCCCGGGGCGGTGCTGAGCTTTGCCGACCTGGAGCTTGACCAGGACAGCTACGAGGTCCGCCGCAGTGGTCGGCTGATCGAGCTCTCGCCCACGGAATTCCGGCTGCTGCGCTATCTGATGCTCAACCCGGGCCGGGTCCTGACCAGGGCGCAGCTACTTGATCATGTCTGGGACTACGACTTCGGCGGCTCCAGCACGGTTGTCGCGACGTACGTCGCCTATCTCCGGCGCAAGCTTGCCGGTGCCGGGCCAGAGCTCATCCACACCCAGCGCGGCGTCGGCTACAGCCTCCGACTGCCGCGCCCCGGTGACCCGGAGTGCGCCGATGATGTTTAGGAGACTGGCGCGGGCCAAACTGCGCACCCGGGTGCTGCTCGGCGTCCTGGCAGTCACGCTGATGTCGCTGGCCTGCTTCGACGTGGCCGCCGTCACCGGGTTCCGTGGCTATCTGATCGGCGAGACTGAGTCGCAGCTGCAAGGTGCCATAAGTCCGCTGTTCGTCGTGCCGAAGGGACCGCGAACGATCCGAGGACCGGCCGAGATTTGTAATCCGCATCGCGGGCAAGGCCGATGCGGCAACTCGACGCTACCGGGGTCGCTGGCCGGCCGGTGGCAGCAAATTGACAAGACCGTGCAAAGCACCGTCCGCGAGCTGCGCCGGCACCTGCCTCGCATCATCACCCACGCGGTCGGCCACTCGGTGAGCCGACTCTGGCTCACTCTCGTGATTGCATCCGTGGCCGTCGGCATCCTGCTCTTCCTGGGCGTGCTGATTGTGGTGCGCCGCGGCCTGCATCCCATCGAGACCATGGCAGCCCAGGCCGACAAGATCACGGCCGGGGATCTGACCGACCGGGTCGACCCCGAAGATCCGGCTACCGAGGTGGGTCGGCTGGGAGCCGCGCTGAACGGGATGCTCGGGCGGATCGAATCCTCCGTCGCGGAGCGCGAGGCCAACCAGGAACTCACGCGGCGGTTCTTCGCCGACGCCAGTCACGAGCTGCGCACGCCGCTGGCTTCGCTGCTTGCCAACGCCGAGCTCTACCAGCAGGGGGCGCTACCGGAGCGCTGGCAGGTCGACGAGGCCATGCGCCGGATAAGGCTGGAGGCCAAGCGCATGGGCAGGCTGGTCGATGACATGCTCCGCCTCGCACGACTCGATCAGCCGCCGACCCAGCACTTCGATCCCGTGGACCTTACCGCCGTGATCACCGGATGCCGTGATCGGGCCAGGATCACCGACCCGGCACGAACGTGGCGCACGAACGTCCCCGAGCGGCTCGAAGTGATGGGCGACGGTGAGCTCCTACGCCGGGCGGTCGATAATCTGCTCGCGAACGTATCCGCCCACACTCCAGAAGGCACCGAGGCCATGATCACGGCCGACACCCGGGGCGATGCCGTCGTCATTGAGGTCACCGACAACGGCCCAGGCGTCCGGCCCGAGGAGCTTCCGCAGATTTTCGAGCGCTTTCACCGCGCCCATGCTCCCTCACACCGCCCGGGCTCCGGCCTCGGGCTCGCCATCGTCGCCGCTATCGCGACCACGCACCACGGCACCGCCCAGGCTGCCATGAACCAGCCGAACGGGCTTCGCATCACCCTCACGCTCCCGGCGACCAGGCCGCCACTCACGACCGCATCGACCGGCGCCGGGAAATCCGGCGACCGTCCGATCCGGCTCGGCGTAGTCCCGCGGTCCGTCACGATGGCGGCCGGGCCGCGTGGCTGAGCGGCGGCCTGGCTAGGGCAAGGTCCACCGGACGACGTGCGCTGTCAATGTGTAACTTGACAGCTTGCAGGGCGCACGCGACCATTTAACACTGTGGTTAATTAACAGATTGGCTAAATAAGACCAGGCAGCCAGCTGAAGCACGTCGGTCAGCGGACCGCGGCTGATCTTCCGCTGCCGCTCTGACCAGTGGAATTCGAGCACGCTTGCGGCCGCTCCGCTGGGGGAGGCCAGGGCCTGGACGGAGCATTATCCGCAGGCACCAGGACGAGACTGAAGGGATGTAGCAATGAGCAAGGAAACCGAGGAGATCACGATCTCGCGCGTCTTCGACGCCCCGCCTGAGCTCGTGTACCGGGCCTTTGCCGATCCCGACCAGCTGTGCCTGTGGTTCGGCCCGCCCGGCTACTCGGTCCCGTGCGAGACGGTCCAGATCGATGCTAGGCCCGGCGGCTTCCAGCGGTTCGTCATCATCAACGACGACGACCCATCTCAGCGCAGCCCGGTCGACGCCACGCTGACCGACGTCGTCGAGAACAAGTTGCTTGCCGGCCACTACGAGGTCACAGGCGTGCCCGGTGCTACCGGCACGGTCAGCTACCGGCTCAGCCTTGAGTTCCACGAGGAGGGCGGCGGCAAGCAAACCAGACTTGAGTTGCGGCAGGGACCGCTCGCCGAGGATATGGGCGAAGAGGCCAAGACCGGCTGGGAGGGCTCGTTTACCGAGCTCGACTCGCTGCTGCGGCGGTCACTCTGACGGCGGTCGTCAGGCCGGCCGATAACCCAGGGGCCGAATGTAGTTTGGGGCGCCGGTGCGGAAGCTCATAGAGTCCACGTTCGTCACCCTCGGTGGTGACATCAGCGCCCCGCAGGAGTGGGGACTGCCGTACCTATCGTGCGAGGACGGGGACCGGCTCAACCGCGAGCTGCTATTCGGCGCGGACGCCCTGTTGCTCGGCCGCAAGACCTACCAAGGGCTGTCAGCTGCCTACACGGCGATGGCGACGGGCGAGTCCGGACCGGAGTCGGACTTCGTGGCGAGGATGAACGCCATCCCGAAATACGTCGCGTCCACCACGCTGACTGACGTTGGCTGGAACGCCAGCCTGCTCGATGGGGACGTGGCCGAGCGCATAGGCGAGCTGAAGGACCAGCCAGGGCAGTACATGCTCAAGTACGGGACAGGCCCGCTTGATCGCGTGCTCCTGGAGCACGGGCTGCTGGACGAGCTCCACTTGTGGATCGTGCCAGTGACGAACTGCCCCGGCCAGCGGCTGTTCGAGGACGTGCCAGCAACCGGTCTGAAGCTCACCGGATCCAGGACTCTCAGCACCGGAGTCGTCGTGCTGACATACGGACAGTAGGGAATGAACCGGCGACCGTCACCATGGCCGAAATATCGATGTCCCGCGATGGCTTGCCCGGCTCAGCGCCTGACCTGGTAGATCAGATGGGTGACCCGGTCGCCCTTGATGACGGTCGGCCCGTCAAGCTCGGCTGGCTCTGCCTGCTCGAAGAACCTGATCCCGTCGCCGAGCAAGGCCGGCACGAGGCTGATCCTGATCTCGTCCAGCAGACCGTCGCGCAGGCACTGCTGGATGACGTTCGGGCCGCCGACGCCGATCCAGCCGTCGGTGCCCGCCACCACACGAGCCTGCTCAACCGCGCTGCGCACCCCGTCGGTAACGAATGTCACCGGCAGCGGGGAGTCTGCCCGCGGCCACCCGTCAGGAACGGTGTGCGTAACCACGAAGACCGGCACGCCAAACGGCATGCCGTTCTCGCCCCAGCGGCCGACGTCGAAGAGCCGACGGCCGGCGACCATCGCCCGTATATTCCGCATGCCCTCCCTCAGGTAGTCTGCACTGGCCTGAGAAGTTCGGAATGTCCACCGGTCAGGGCAGGCAGTCGTCGTCTCGACCTGCCCGTTTGCGTACCAGTCGAAGAGGGGGCCAACCTGGTCGTCCTTGCGGGCGACAAACCCGTCGAGCGACATCGAGAGTTCTCCGATCAGCCTGGCCATGGTGCTTCTCCTTGCGGTTGCGTGGCCCGCCGCACGTCGGCGGAATTGCTCATTCAACGGTGGTCGGCCGCCCTACTCATCGGTCGCCCGACGAGGCTGTCACAGCGCTGCGATAGCGTCGACTGAACGGCCGGTCAGGTCGGCACCCTGATGGAGAGCGAGGCTTAGCACGTGGTGCGGCGCCAGCAGAGCCTTCCACCGCGCATGCGGGCGCTGCTGATCTATGTCAGCATCCTCGTCCTGGTCGAGCTGAGCTTCTATACGGCGCTGACGCCGCTGCTGCCGCATTACACGCACGTGGCGCATCTGTCGAAGGCGGGCGCAGGCATCCTGGTCGCGTCCTACCCCGCAGGCACCCTGATCGCGGCGCTGCCGAGCGGCCTGCTGGTGGCGCGGCTCGGCGACCGCACGGTCGTGCTGCTTGGCCTGGTGCTGATGAGCATTTCCACGTTCGTGTTCGGCTGGTCGTCATCGGCGTCCGTGCTTGACACCGCGCGGTTCGTACAGGGGCTTGGTGGCTCGTGCATCTGGGCCGCCGGCCTGGCCTGGCTGGCGACCGCCGGACCGCCAGAACGGCGCGGCGAGCTGCTCGGGACGGCGATGGGCGCGGCCGTCGGCGGGGCGCTGCTCGGCCCGGTGGTCGGCGCGGTCGCCAGCCGTGTGGGTACCGGACCAGCCTTTTCCGCGGCCGCGGTGGCCGGCGGGATTCTCATCGTCGCTGCCTTCACGCTTCCGGCCCCGGCCGAGGTAAGCGAGCCGCAAGGACTGCGCGCCGCGTGGCCCGCCCTCCGCAATCCGCAGGTCAGCGCCGGCATGTGGCTAACCGCGCTCGCCGGCATGGCGTTCGGCGTGATCGACGTCCTGGCGCCGCTGCGGCTGAGCCGGCTCGGCGTAAGCGCGCCGTTGATCGGCCTGACCTTCCTGCTGTCGGCGGCCATCGAGTCGAGCCTGTCGCCGCTGACGGGCAGGGTCTCTGACCGGCGCGGTGCGCTCGTGCCAGTGCGCATTTCCCTGGCCGCAGCCGTCGCAGTCAGCCTCCTGGCGCCCGTAGTTGCCCCCGCCGCCGTGCTGATGACACTCCTCATCGTCGGTATGCCGGCCTACGGGACGCTATTCACTCCGTCGTTGTCCATGACCAGCGCCGGTGCCCATCGGGTCGATCTCAACCAGGGCCTGGCGTTCGGGCTGAGCAATCTGGCCTGGGCCGCCGGCCAGGTATTCGCCTCGGCCACCGGTGGCGCGATCGCCGAGGCAACCAGCGACTTCGTCCCGTATGCGCTGCTGGCCGCGACGTGCCTGGCGACGCTGCTCGCAATGCGGCCGGCGGGTCAGCAGCTGATTGGCCGCAGGCTGTCCGGTAACCGGCAGCCTGAGTCGGCGGACCGGGCCTGAAGTCGGCGGCGCTGCTTCGGTCGGCGCATGGTGCCTGGTCTCGAGGGAATACCTCTAAACTGCCCTAAGTCGGGTGGCGATCGTAGCTGTTGTTGCATTCCAGCCGGGTGACGGAACGCCAACTGGGCATGCATGGGTTCTGTATGGCTTGGTCCGACCATCTGGCGGACCGCTCACGCTGGTGCTACCACGGAAAAATGGCAGGTCAGGTAGTGGCATCCGAGTCAGGACCTGGACTGATAGCCAGGGCGCGTGCCCTGCTGAACACGAACGGCATCGCCCTGCTGGCCGGCCTGCTCGGCCCGCTGGCGCTGGCCGCCGTGCTAGTTCCGTTCCGTTCCAGCTTCGCCAACACCGACGCTGCTCTCGCGCTCTTGCTGATCGTGGTCGCCGTGGCCGCGGCGGGGTACCGACCCGCCGGATACCTCGCCGCGGCCTCGGCGGCCGCCTGGTACGACTTCTTCCTGACCCGGCCGTACGAGACGTTCGACATCTCCCGTGCTACGGATGTCGAGACGACGATCTTGCTGCTGCTTATCGGTTTCGCGGTGACGGAGATCGCGGTGTGGGGTCACCGGCAGCGCCTGGTGGCCAGTCGCCGGTCCGGTTACCTGGCCGGGATCAACGACGCTGCGCGGGCGGTTGCCGAGGGTGACTCGCCGTCCGTGCTGATCGATCAGGTTTCGGGCCGGCTAAAGCAGTTGCTCTCGCTGAAGTCGTGCCAGTTCCAGTACGGCGTGGCCGGCCTCGGCAGGCCAGCGAGGATCGAACACGACGGAGTCGTTCTCTTTGACGGTGGGCCGTGGGATGTTGACCGCGATGGGTTCCCGCCCAGCGCCGGAGTGGAGCTGCTGGTGGAAAGCGCAGGCTTGCTGCAGGGGCGCTACCTTATGCAGCCTGCGCCCGATGCACGGCCAACCCGCGAGCAACTCCTGGTCGCGGTGGCATTCGCCGACCAAGTCGGTGCGGCGCTTGGATCGGGACAGGCAAGCGCCAGGTAAGACGCAGGCACACGCGTCGCAAGCGAGCAAGCGCTTGGGAGGTTTGGCGGCGACCGGCCATAATGGCGCCGTGAGTCCTGCGCGCAAGAGCCAGCCCTCGGGCCGGGGTGGGTTGTCGGGCCGGACTGGATCATCCGGCGGTCGTGGGTTGTCGGGCCAGGCCGAGCACGCTGACCGCGCCCAGCAGGCCGTAACCGCCCAGTCGCCCGCAGCCGGATCCAACGGTGCCCGGTCTCAGCGCCGCGATGACGTCGTGAGGCTAGCTGGTGAGCTGTTCGCGCAGAAGGGCTTTCGGGCCACAACGGTCAGGGAGATCGCCGATGCGGCCGGAATCCTGTCCGGGAGCCTGTATCACCACTTTGACTCCAAGGAGTCGATCGGCGACGAGATCCTCGCCGGGTTCCTGAACGACGTGCTGGCCGCGTACCGCGTGGCGGTCGAGGCAGCCGGCGATCCGCCGGAGACGATCGAGCGGATCGTCAGGACAAGCAGCCACACGCTGGCCCGGCATCGGGCGGCACTCACCATGCTGCAGAACGACTGGAACTACTTCTCGACACAGCCGCGGTTCGCGTATCTGCGCAAGGACCTGCGCGAGATCGAGCGGATCTGGATCACTGAGCTGGAGCGGGGCAAGGCGGCCGGGCTCTTCCGCGAAGATCTGGATGTCAGGATCACGTACCGGCTGCTCCGGGACATCCTGTGGCTGCCGATGATCTCCCTGCAGGCCGGCGGCTTCGCCACGGACGACGTCGTGGACTCATTCCTCCGTCTGTTGTTCGACGGGATCATGAGCCCCAGCAAGGCGCGGCCGGACTGACGAGCCGATGGCCCAGCCGGTCAGGCCGGCGGCGCCCAAGTGCTGTGGCGCGGATGCCAGTCGCCGTGCCCCGCTGTCTGCGTCAGCAGGCACCGGCCGATCAGGAACTCGAAGAACGTACCGTCGCTGAACCCGTCCGGCTCCGCCTCTAGCTGGCGTTCGGCCAGGAACTGAGCCGTCGCAGCCTGCAGCAGATCGGCGTCGGCGATGCGCTCGGCTGTGCCGGTAACGTAGAACGCGTCCTCGCCGGACGCCGCCGGGAATGAGTGCAGCGCGAACCGGCCGTCTCGGTCTAGGTCGTCGCGCTTGGGCGAGGGGATGATGTGCGCCGCCAGCCGCTCGCGCACGACCAGTGGGCAGATCGGATGCAGCCGCGGACCTCCATCGGGCCGCACCGTGGACAGGAACGCGAGCCCGAGGCCGAACTGGTATAGCAGGTCGCGGCCTGGTCGGGCCAACTCGGGCCGCGCGGCCGCAAACTCTCCCCAGCTGACTGTGGCCATGCGAGCAATGCTGGCACAGCCCAGTGACATTCTGGCCCGCCGCGCGAGCCTGCCTGGCATGACGAGCAGCTGTTACGCTGACCAAGCAAGCGTTTGGTTTCAGGTCGTCGCCAGCCGCGATGATGGCCCGGTGACGCTTGGCCGGAGAGGTGATGGATGGGCCGTCTGGACGGAAAGGTCGCTCTGATCACAGGCGGCGCGCGCGGCATGGGCAAGGCGCACGCACGGCACTTCGTGGCCGAGGGCGCCAGGGTCGTCCTGGGTGATGTGCTGGACGATAAGGGCAAGGCCCTCGCAGCGGAACTCGGTGAGGACGTCTGCCGCTACATTCATCACGACGTGACCAGCGAGACAGACTGGTCGGCGGCCGTACGAGCCACGACCGAAGCCTTCGGCACGCTGAACGTGCTGATCAATAACGCCGGGATCCTCAAGAACAAGAAAATCGCCGATATGACGCTGGCCGAGTTCCGCCAGGTCATCGACGTCAATCTGATCGGTGAGTGGCTCGGGATCAAGAGCGTGATCGAGCCCATGACCGAGGCGGGCGGCGGCTCGATCGTCAACATCTCCTCGGTCGAAGGATTCACCGGCGCGGCGGGCCTGTCGGCCTACAGCGCGAGCAAGTTCGGCGTTCGCGGCATCACCCGGTCGGCGGCGCAGGAACTCGGCAAGCTCGGCATCCGGGTCAACTCCGTGCACCCCGGTGGCATCATGACCACGATGACGGCCACCGCTTTCGAGTCATTCACCGACATCTCAGACGGCGAGGGATTCCTGAGGTCACTCCCGATCCCGCGGTTCGCGAGGTCGTCCGAGGTGTCACCGCTCGTCGCCTTCCTCGCCTCCGACGAGTCCTCCTACTGCACCGGCAGTGAGTTCGTCATCGACGGCGGCATGCTGTCCGGCCCCGGTTACTGACAAGGAGCACCTGCCTGATGACGCAGCCACAAGCGCTAGCCGGACTCGTCGCTATCGTCACAGGGGCGGGGAACGGGCTCGGCCGGGCGGAAGCCAGGTCCCTCGCTGCAGCAGGCGCCAGCGTGATCCTGAACGACTTGCCCGGCGACGCGGTGGACGGGGTGGCCGCGGAGATCCGCGCGGATGACGGCACCGCCGTTGTCAGCGCGGGCGACATCGGCGAGTGGTCGACCGGCGAGCGCCTGCTGCACACCGCGGTCAGGGAATTCGGCCAGCTCGACATCCTGGTCAACAACGCTGGCGTGCTCCGCGACCGCATGATCTTCTCCATGTCCGAGCAGGAGTGGGATCTCGTGCTGCGCGTGCACCTGCGCGGGCACTTCATCACGTCCCGGCTCGCCACCGCGCACTGGCGAGATCGCAGCAAGCAGGCGGGCGGACCGGTCTACGCGCGAATCGTGAACACCTCGTCGGAGGCATTCCTGCTCGGCTCGTCCGGACAGCCGAACTACTCGGCCGCCAAGGCCGGCATCACGGCGCTGACCGTTACGACCGCGCGCAGTTGTGCCAGGTACGGAGTGCGGGCCAACGCAATCTGCCCGCGGGCGCGCACGGCGATGACGGCCGACCTGATGGGCGCAGCGCCCGACGCCGGGCCCGACCCGCTCTCGCCAGAGTTCGTGGCGCCGCTGGTCACCTACCTGGCCAGCCCGGCCGCGGCGAACATCAACGGCGAGGTGTTCGTCGTGCACGGCGGAGTGGCTGCGCTGTTGTCGCCACCAAGCATTCGTGAGGTCTTTCGCGCGGGCGAACATGGCGCCCCCGACGGCATGTGGACCCTCGACTCCGTCGCTAGCGCGCTGGCCGGATTCTCGACCGGACCATCGGCGGCCGGGTTCGCTTGCGAGGAAGCCAATTCGCTCGCCACCGACACCATCGGCTTCGGCGCATAGGAAGCTGAGCGCGGCCAGAATAGGAACAGTGTGCCGCCAGGCACGGGCACCCTTGGGGGATGGCGCCCGTGCCTGGTCGGCACGAAGATCGGCTCCGGCGGCCGACGTCTGGGCGGAACCCCGCACCCGCGTGAGCTACGGGTGCGAGGTCCCTGCGCCGGCAGAACGCACGCCGGCTACACCCCCGACTACTTCGCTGGGCTGCCCGCGGGGCGGCTGGGCGTGCCTGGGCGGTGCGGGGTGTGCTTGCCGATCGGGAATGGCCGGTGCCGGTGGGGGAACGGCTTTCCGACCGGGTGGGTAAGGGGTGGGCACGACGCGGCAGGCGTCGGCATTGGGCTCGCGGACGAGGACGGCTGCGGGCTCGGTGACCAGGATGGCTGCGGGCTCGCCGACGAGGACGGATGCGGGGCCATCGGGCGGCAGCCTGGCCGGAAGTGGAAGTGGTGGGCCCGGTGTCGTCGGGCGAACCCGCAGTACGCGGCGATCTTGTTAGCGCCGCCGGCTGCCTTCTCCAGCTTCTCGAAGGCGGCCTTCTTCTGCGCGGCGGTGCCGTGCTGCTCGGCGCGGAAGAAAGCGACGCAGAGCGCGGGAACCTTGAAGTGGTGGTGCGGCCTCGAGTTGGCGGGCTTAGTGTCCGACGTCGTGGTCGCGGTCTTGTGCCCTTGCGGCGCATCGATCAGTTCGTGAGCGATGCGCTGGGCTGAGGACGGCAGTGCTCCGGCGTAAGCGGCGGTGGCGACGCCACCGACGGCGATCGCGACGACTGCAGCTGCGGCCACCGCTTTGGCGGATGCGAGCGAGGTAAGCAAGGAGGGCCTCCGACGATGTCTTTGACCAGCGGGGTCAGACACGCCGACGCGCGCCCGGAACTCAGCCAGGGCGACGTTCTCGCCGACAAGCTCGTCGCTCGCCGGCCGGGCCCGGAGTGCGGCCACGACGTCTGCGGCGGGCTGCAGTCCCGCCGGCAGATCGCCTGGTGCCTCAGTGCCCGACAGCAGCGCTGCCAGGGCAGCGTCCTCGATCGCGGACGCGTCCCGGCGGCTCAGCCATGAGAAGTTCGGCATGTCGTCATCCGGAACGCCGTATCCCCTCACAGCGTTACACCTGCCTCGGCCGCAATCTGCGCGAGGTGGCGGAGGCCGCGGTGGGCGGCCACCCGGACCGCACCAGGGCTGCGCCCGAGCATCTTCGCGACGACGTCTGTGTCGAGCCCGGCGACGACCCTGAGCAAGATCACCTCCGCTTGCAGCGGCGGCAGTGCCGTCAGCATCGCCATCGCCTTCCGCGTGCTGAGATGCTCAAGCGCGACATCGGCGGCGTCCGCGGCCAGCGGCAGGCGGCCAAGCGGCACGTCGCTCAGTTGTATCGTCGGCCGACGTGACCTGCGCCTGGCATCGTCGATCACCTTGCGGCGGCTGATGGTGAACAGCCAGGCTCGCCAGTCCTGCTCGTCGCCGCGGAAGCCGGTCAGCCCGCGCAGCACCTGCAGCCAGGTCTCGGCGGCAACGTCCTCGGCAACCTCCGGCGCGATGACCCTCAGGTAGCGCAGCAATGAGGGATTCGCGTCGCGGAAAAGCAGCGAGAAGGCATCTTCGCTGCCCTCCTTCGCGGCCGATAGAACTGCGGCGAAGCGCTCGCTCAGCACAGGCCCGAGTATCGAGGGTTACACGGCTTGCCCGCAGCGGAACCGGCATTTTAGGGACAATCGTTCACCCGCGCAGCGGCGTTTCAACGGCCAGGGACATCGTCGATCTCAGCCGGCTGAGAGGCTGAATCCGTGGACTACAGCGGGAGACGGGATATGAGCACCCCATCGCGGCCGGAACCGGCGCAGCTGGTGGCTGCCGCCGCCGACGGAGACGAGTCCGCGTTCGCCGAGCTGACCGCGTTGCACCGGCGAGAGCTGCATGTGCACTGCTACCGGATGCTCGCGTCATTCGATGACGCTGACGATGCGGTCCAAGAGACATTCCTGCGCGCGTGGCGACGAAGGTCCGGGCTGGCCGCCGGTCAGCACCGGGCGTGGCTGTACCGGATCGCGACCAACGTCTGCCTCGACGCGCTCCGGTCCAGGTCCCGCCAGGCCAGGGCCCTGCAGTCATACGCCGACCTGCCGTGGTTGCAGCCTTACCCGGACCAGCTATTGGACGAGGTTCAGCAACCGGAGCAGGTCGCCGTGGGCCGGGAGACCATCGAGCTGACGTTCCTGGCGGCGCTCCAGGCACTGCCGCCCAGGCAGCGCGCCACGCTGCTGATCAGGGATGTACTTGGCTGGCCTGCCGCTGAGACCGCGGCGCTGCTTGAGATGAGCGTGGCGGCGGCGAACAGCGCGCTGCAGCGAGCCAGGACCATCATGCGCGAGCATCTGCCGGCGGAACGGTCGGCCTGGCAAGCCCGGCCGCCGAGCCCGGCGGAACGCGACCTGCTCGAGCAGTTTGTCGCGGCGCACGAAAAGCTGGATGCGGCCGCCATCGCGCGGATCGCATCGGCGGAGATCCAGGTGACGATGCCGCCGTATCCGTACTGCTACCAGGGCATCGACGACATGCTCGGACTGCTTGACCGGGCCCGCGAGATGGGAGACTGGCGGCTGTGCCCGACGGCGGCGAACCGGATGCCGGCCGCGGCGAGTTACCTGCGCAGGCCTGATGACACGATGTTCCGTGCGTTCAAACTCGACGTGCTGCGCGTCTTCGGTGACCGGATCGCCGAGATAACCACATTCGGCCCGCAGGCGTTCCCGGCCCTTGGGTTGCCGCCCGTGCTTGGCTGACTCGCTCTGCCCGGCCGGCTCGCTGCCGACACGCGGAGTTCGGGTCAGCCGGCCCTGGAACCCGATCGTTCCAGGGCCAGCCTCTGCGCGGTCAGCCGGCCAGTGCCGGTGCGCTGAGTGTCGCCCCTGCACACGCCCAGTGCGCCCCGGCGCTGGTGCTTGCCAACACCTTTTGCACCGGCTCCGGTCCGGGACTCCCCTGACCGGGCGCTATTAGCGTTTCACTTGGCGGTTTGCCGCCAGTTTGCTGGCGATTTCGCCGGGGCTTCGCGGGCCTATCCGACGAGCGCGGAGCTGTCGCGCTCGTCGAGGCTGCCCGCGATGGCGGCGGTGTCATGCAGCCGGGCGCGGATGCGATCGGCATCGGGGTGCTGCAGGTCGCCGAGCATTTCCAGCGCCTGCTGCCAGGTCTCGCGCGCGGCTAGAACGTCGCCGGCTTCGTCGTGCGTGTCGCCGACGTTGATCAGGCAGTAGGCCTGTCCCCACAAGTCCCCGAGTTCGGCCGAGAGCATCAGTGCCTGCTGGAAGCAGGCGATGGCCTCGACGTACTCGCCCAGCCGCTGGTGCACGGTGCCCAGGCTGTGCCAGGCGTCGGCGAGGCCGCCATTGTCGCCAAGCTCCCCGTACAGCTCGACCGCCTGGCTGCAGTGGTCTCGGCCCTGCTCGCCGCTGCCGAGCCGGGCCAGCTCGAGGCCGACCAGGTGCAGCATGTAGGCCTCGCCGATCCGGTCGCCGGCGCTACGGAACAGGTCAAGTGCCTGCTCGCCGTGGCGGAGCGCGGCCTCGTGATCGCCCTTGCGGCCAAGCGAGATGCATATCCCGAGGTGGGCCGATCCCTGACCGCTCAGGTTACCGGCGAGCCCGAAGTGCTCAAGGGCCCGCGCGTTGTGCTCGAGGCCGGCGTCAATTTCCCCGGACAGGCTGCAGACCTGGGCCATCCGGTGATGCGTCCAGCCCAGGCCAGTGTGATCGTTCAGGCGCTCCGCCGCGGCCAGCGCGACCTGGTTGACCGCCGCCCAGTCCTGCCACAGGCCCTGGCCGTCCAGGAAGCTTCTGAGGGTCCATGGCAGCTGCCAGGCCTGCGTGTCGAGCCCGATCACGGCGGCCAGCTTGACCATGGCCAGCAACACGTGCAGTTCGGCTCGGAACCAGGCCAGCGCCTCTTCGTGGCAGGTCAGCTGATCGGCGGTGACGTCGGCCGGCAACGGCTGGAGGACGATCGGGTGACCGAGCGGTGCGAGCAGCAGCGTGCCCGCGTGCGCCGTGTGCAGGTAGTAATCGATCAGGCGGGAGCGCGCGGGCCGCCGCTCTTCTTCTGGACCGTCATTGGGCGCGAGCTCGGCGGCATAGGCGTGCAGCAGGTCGTGCAGCACGTACCGGCCGGCCGAGCGCTCAGTGAGCAGGCTGGCGGCGGCCAGTTCGGCCAGCGCCCGCCGGGCCTGCGGCCGCGGCACGCCAGTCAGGCTGGCCGCCGCACCCACCGAGATGTCGGGTCCCGGGTGACAGCCGAGGAGCCGGAACATTCGAGCGGCCGGCCCGGACAGCTGACGGTACGACCAGGAAAAGACGGCCCGCACGCTCGTAGCCTGCTCGCCGGTGTCGAGCGCGTCGAGCCGGTCCTGCTCGTCGGCCAGGTCGTCGACCAGCGCCGCGAGCGGCAGCGCAGGCTGAGTCGCCGCCCGCGCGGCCGTGATGGCCAGCGCTAGCGGCAGCCGGGCACACTGCCTGACGATCTGCCGGACGGCGGCGGGCTCGGCGGAGGTTCGGTCGGCGCCAAGCCGGGCCGAGAGCAGCGCCTGCGCGTCGCGCGGCGCGAGCAGGCCGAGCGGCACGAGGTTCGCGCCGACGTCGGCCACCAGTCCCGAAAGTGACGACCGGCTGGTGATCAGCGCCAGGCACCCTGGCCCTCCGGGCAGCAGTGGCCGTACCTGGTCGGGGTCATGAGCGTTGTCCAGCACGATCAGCATCCGCCGCTCGGCCGTCAGGCTGCGGTACAGCCCCGCCTGTGCGTCCTGAGTATCCGGGATCTGCTCGCGCGCCACTCCCAGCCCGACCAGAAGCACGCGGATGGCCTCACTCGCCGTCACCGGCGCCGAGGACGGGCCGTAGCCGCGCAGATTGACGTGCAGCTGGCCGTCGGCAAAGTGGCTGGCTACCCGGTGCGCCCAGTGCAGGGCGAGGGCGGTCTTGCCGACGCCTGCCGTCCCGGTGATGACCACGACGGTCGGCGTGTCGATCTCGCCCGCCTCGTCCAGCAGGCAGTCGAGCTCAAGGAGTTCCGCGTCGCGACCGGCGAAATGCCGAACTCCGACCGGAAGCTGGCGCGGCGTAACCGGATCGCCGGGGCGGGGAGCCGGGCCG
>JASHUG010000413.1 GCA_030040155.1 Streptosporangiaceae bacterium
TGAACCCCGCCTCGAAGGCGTCAACCACGTCGCGTTCGGCGTCTCCGACATGGCCGTCACCCGGGCGTTCTACGCGGACTTCGGCTTCAGCCAAAGTCGCCTAGTGCTGGAGTCCGACGGCTACTTCGAGCCGATGCGGCCCTGGTACGACCGGGAGATGCCGCGCCAGCACATGATTCTCGTGCTGCCAAGTCAGGGCGCCGGTATCGAGCCGGTCGAGTTGCGCGAGGAGGTCATGGATTGCCGCGGCGAGTGGGGACACCTCGGGCCAATGGAGTTCGCCATCGGCGTGACCAACCTGGACCAGGCCTATGACCAGCTCAGTTCCTCGGGGCTGAGCTTCAGGACCGACCCGCAGACGGTCGACGTGGGGACCGGGGAGTGGCGGTACGCCTACTTCACCGACCCGGACGGGCTATACGTCTCGCTGGTCGAGCCGCGTTACTGATCGCCGCCAGAAAGAATCGCCGCTAGAAGAGGAGTCCCGCCAATGCCCGACTACCACGCCCGTCAGGCCGCCTTCGCCTCGCACATGTCAGCGTCCGGCACCGACCTCGCGTTCCTGCCCGTGTCGGCCGATCTGGAGTACCTCACGGGGCTGCGCCGCCGCGTGCTGACGTTCGGCAACATCGAGTACGCGCACAGCTGGGTCACCGGCGCGTTCCTCGCGCCCGGCCGGGAGCCGGTATTCGTGCTGCCGCGGATGGTGAAGGAATTCGACCTGCCCGATGGCATCACCGGCGAGGTCGCCCTGGTGAACGAGCGCGACAACGGCGAGGCGATCTTCGGCCGGGTGGCGACGTCCTTCGGCCCAGTCCGCCGGATCGGGATCGGCGCGCGGACCTGGGGCGACACGATCCTGCAGCTCCAGTCGGCGCTGCCCGGTGCGGAGCTGGCCAGCGCGAGCACGCTGATCAACCTCATGCGCCGGGTGAAGAGCCCCGAGGAGCTCGCGGCAATGGCGGGCGCCAGCCGCATCGCCACCCAGGTGATGGGAGAGGTGACGCCGGAGGTCACCGCCGGCGTGCTCGAGCTCGAGCTGGCCCGTGACATCGACTACCGGATGCGCCAGCTAGGCACTCGGGCGCCCTCGTTCGACACCGGGGTCTGGGGTATGGGACCGAGGACCAACAGGGACGCGGGCGTGCGGATCTCGGCCGGACCGGTAGAACCAGGCGTCGGCGTCTCCTTCGACTTCGGCGCCGAGGTGGAGGGTTACTGCTCCGACTTCGGCCGGACCGTGCACGTCGGCGAGGCCTCGGCCGAGTTCCGCCGCGTCTACGACACCGTGATGGAGGCGCAGGCGGCCGGCATCCGTGCCGCCCGGCCAGGGGTGCCCGCCTCGGCCGTGCACGCCGCCACCCGGCAGGTGATAGTGGACGCCGGGCTGGGCGAGTGGTTCCGGCACCGGACTGGGCACGGCATCGGGCTGGACGTGCACGAGAAGCCGTTCATCTCGGAGGAGGACGACACTCCGCTGGAGGCCGGCATGACCTTCACGATCGAGCCGTCGGTGTTCCGGCCCGGCCATTACGGCGCCAGGGTTGAGGACGTCGTCGTGTGCGAGGAAGGTGGCGGGCGGAAGCTGAGCGAGTACCCGACCGACATGGTGGAGCGGGATTAGTGACGCACCCGATGCCGGTCGGCACCGCGCCAGCCCTGGTCACCGACGGCGAGTGGATCATCCGCGGCGCGCAGGTCCTCGATGTCGGAACGGGCGAGTCAGCCCGGCGCGACCTGGCTGTCGCCGCCGGGATCGTCGTTCCAGTCGCGGACGTGCCGGATGCGGCCGAAGTCGACGCAACCGGGCTGACGGTGCTGTTCGGACTGTGGGACTGCCACGCGCATCCCGGCAGCCTCATGTATGACCCGACCGGCCAGAGCTACTTCGAGGGCCCGGCGGAGTGGTCAGTACGGGCCGGCCACAACCTGATGGCGGCGGCGCAACTCGGGGTCACCGGCGTGCGCGCGACGGCCGAGGCGAGCCGGGTCGACCTGACGTGGTCGCGGGCGTTCGAGCAGGGGCTGGTTGCGGGCCCGCGGCTGCGCTGCGCGGGGGCGGGCATCCGGACAACCGGCGGGCACGGGACTGCCTTCCCGCGGCGGGCCATCGAGGTCGAGTGGGAGATCGCCGCCGACGGGCCGGCCGAGATGCGGCGCGCGGTCCGCTCGCTCATCGAGCAGGGCGTGCACTGGATCAAGGTCATGCTGACCGGAGGCCTGTACAGCGCCCACGAGACCGTGGAGGATTCCCAGCTCACCGACGACGAGTTCGAGGCGGTGCTGGACATCGCGAATCGGCGCGGCGTACCGGTCGCGGCGCACTGCGGCAGCGCGCGAGTGGCCGAGCGCTTCGCGCGGGCGGGCGGCCGTTCGGTTGAGCACGGCTACGCCCTCGATGAGCGGGCGGCCACCGCGATGGCCGCGGCCGGGACATGGCTGGTGCCGACCATTGGAGTCACCCACGACGAGGCGATGATGGTGGAGGACGGCTGGCCCGACCACGCCCAGTTCCGTGCCCGGAGCTCCGCGGCCCGGCACGCCGAAGCCATGCTGGCCTGCGCCGAGGCGGGGGTGCGTATCGCCACCGGCGCTGACCTCAATCCGATCGGCCCGCGGCTGCACGCCGAACTGGTGCTGCTGCAGCGGGCCGGCCTGACCCCGCTCCAGGTGCTGTATGCGGCCACAGCCGGCGGGCGTGCGCTCAACGGCCTCGGCGAGGCCACTGCGCCCGTGCCGGGAACCGCGGCCGATCTCATCTTCACCGAGGGCAACCCGCTGGCGGAGTGGAGCGTGCTGGCGCAACCGCGCGCGGTGATGACCTTCGGCCGCTTCGTCAAGACACTCGCTTAGGCGGAACTGGCCGGGCTGACGCCGGCCGGCTGGGCCTCGGCGTAGAGGTCCTGCACGCCCGACACCCCGCGCGGGCGCGAGCGCGCTAGGTAAATGGCGACCGCGATGCCGATCACGAGCCAGGCGATCACGATCGGCGTGATGAGCGTCTCCGGCCAGGCCAGCGGCGTCACGAACCGAAACGCCCGGATGCCGAACGTGGCCAGGAACGCCGGCACGAAGCACACGACGACCAGCAGCGCGGGCAGCCCGTGCTTCAGCCAGCTGAACTCGCTGCGGTAGCGCCGCCAGTACAGCGACACGCAGGTGATCGCGGCCACGATGTAGAGCACGATGATGATGGCGCTGGTGATCGTCAGCAGGAAGGTGGCCGCTACGCCCGGTCCCCAGAAGGCCGCGGTGATGATCGCCGCCGCGAACGCCACGATGGTCGTAACCCACTGGGCCGGGCCTGGGACCTTCTGCCGGTTGATGGACGCGAGCTGGTCAGGCAGGACGCCGGCCCGCGACATCGCAAACAGTGTCCTTGTGGTGGTGATGTTGCACGCGTTGCAGCAGGCGGTGACCGAGTTCACGATGGCCAGGAAGATGATGACCCAGCCCACGCCCCAGACGTCGCGGCCCAGCTGATCCCAGGGCGCGCCGCCGCCGGAGGCGGCGAAGCCCGACGTCATCTTCGCGGGCCCGAA
>JASHUG010000414.1 GCA_030040155.1 Streptosporangiaceae bacterium
AGGAGGGCGGGCTGGTCCGGCGGATACCGTGGGCCGGTCCCACGCAGAGCGAGGCCGAGATCGGCTCGTCGGGCGATCCCGCGGCCGCCGCGACGGCAGCCGGACAGCAGGCAGCCGCCGGCCTGCGCGCCGTGGGCATGAACGTGAACCTCGCCCCCGTGCTTGACGTGTACCGGCAGCCCGGCGACTTCGACGACCAGTACCAGCGGTCCTACAGCATGAACCCGGACGTGGTCGCGCAGGCAGGGGCAGCGTTCGTGTCGGCCCAGCAGGCCGGGAACGTCGCCGCGACCGTGAAGCACTTCCCCGGCCTGGGCGAGGCCGCGACGACGCAGGACACCGACAACGAACCCGTCACTATTAACCTGTCGGCGCAGACCCTGCGCAGCGTCGACGAGGCCCCGTACACGGCCGCGATCAAGGCGGGCGTGAAGCTGGCGATGGTGTCGTGGGCGAACTACCCGGCCCTGGACCCGAGGCTGCCCGCGGGACTGTCGCCCACGATCATCCAGGGTGAACTGCAGCGCCGTCTTGGCTTCACCGGCGTCACGATCACCGACGCGCTGGGAGCCGGAGCACTGGGGGCCTACGGGTCAGTGGGCCACCGGGCGATGCTGGCCGCCAGGGCCGGCATGGACGCGCTGCTCTGCACCGCGGTTAACCCGCTGCCTGGCCTGCCGTGCGTGCACGGCGTGCAGGCCGGCCTGCTGGACGGTGCGCTGCCCAGGACCGCATTCGAGGCCCAGCTTGCGCAGCTGCTCCAGCTGCGAGCGACGCTGCCAACCTGACGTGCCCCACGCCGCCGACGACCCCAGGCTGGTGCGACGGCGTTACCAGTTCGTAGCATGGCGGGGTAGGCACACCGTGGCGCTCACGCGAGCCGCGCTGCCTGCAGCTCGATCGAGAGGGATCGTCCGTTGCTCTGGTCCACGACCCGCCGCGCCGCGCTTCCTGCGCTGGTGCTCACAGTCACGCTGCTGTGCGCGGTTGCGGACGTCGGTCGTTCGGCTGCGCGCGCGTCGGCCAGCGACGGACCCGCTCCGGCCAGTCCTGTCCATGCCGGGAACGAGGAGTTCATCGCGGCATCACTCACCCAATCTGCGAGCGCACTGGCCGCAGGACAGAGCGCCGAGTCGTCGCTGGTCGCCGGGATGTCGGTGTCTCAGCTGGCTGGCCAGCGAGTCATCTACAGCTATTCGGGCCTGACCCCGCCGGCGAGCCTGCTGAACTTGATCCGGCATGGCGAGGCGGCCGGCGTGATCTTCTTCGGGGCGAACTACAAGAGCCGATCGCAGTTCTCCCGCGCGGTCGGCGACCTGATCACGGCCAACGGCAGCACGGACAACCCGGCCCGCGCCTACCCGCTGCTGCTGATGACCGACCAGGAGGGCGGACTGGTCCGCCGGCTCCCTGGCGCGCCGGTGCTGTCTGAGAAGAAGATCGGAGCGATCAGGCCGATTGCGGCAGCCGAGGCCGCGGCCGAGCAGGCAGGCGCAGGCGCGGCAGCCAACCTCCTCAGCTATCGCCTCAATGTCAACCTCGCCCCGGTGCTCGATGTCTATCGCACGCCGGGCGACTTCGACGACCAGTACCAGCGGTCCTACAGCATGCGGCCTGGCGTGGTCTCGACGCTCGGTGCCGACTTCATCACGGCGCAGCAGAAGGGCAAGGTGGCGGCGACCGCAAAGCACTTCCCCGGTCTCGGAGCCGCCACCGCCGCGCAGAACACCGACGACGTGCCGGTCACGCTCAACGTGCCTGCCGCGACTCTCGAGAGCTTCGACGAGTACCCGTACAGGGCCGCCATCAAGGCCGGAGTCAAGCTCGTGATGGTGTCCTGGGCCAAATATCCAGCCCTGGATCCTGATTTCCCGGCCGGGCTGTCTTCGACGATCGTCCAGGGTCAGCTGCGGACCAGGCTCGGCTTCACGGGCGTGACGATCACCGACGCAATCGGAGCCGGCGCGCTGAGCCACTACGGCACGACCCAGAACCGCGCGCTGCTCGCGGCGGAGGCGGGCATGGAGCTGATCCTCTCGGCCGGCGAGAACCCGGCGGAGGGGGTCAGCTGCCTGGACGGTCTCGAGAGCGGCTACACCTCGGGCAAGCTCGGTTCGACCGCCTTCAAGGCGGCCGTAGCGCAGATCCTGGCGTTGCGGAAAGGCCTGCCCGTCTGACCGCATTCGGCCCGTAAGGTGGTCCGGTGCGCAGGGTTTCGGTCGTCGGCAACAGCGGGTCGGGCAAGAGCACTGTGGCGCGCGCGATCGCCCAGGCTCTGGACGCGCCACACATGGAACTCGACGCCTTCTTCCACCAGCCGAACTGGCAGCCGCTGGAGCGCGAGCTTTTCCGGGCCGAGGTGACGGAATTCGTCGCTGGTCACAGCTGGGTGGTCGACGGGAACTACGACTCCGTCCGGGACCTCGTCTGGCAGCGCGCCGACACGGTCGTCTGGCTGGACCTGCCCCGCGGCCGGATCATGCGTCAGCTAGCGGCCAGGACGCTGCGACGGATGCTGACCAGGACCGAGCTCTGGAACGGCAATACCGAGCAACTGCGCTTCCTGCTGAATCCGAAGTACTCGATCCTGTGGTGGGCCTGGGTCCAGCACGGTAAGTACGTCAAGCGATACGGCGACGCGGAGCGCGATCCGGCATACCGGCATCTGACGTTTGTCCGGCTGCGGAGCCGGGCGGAAACAGCGCAGTTTGTGGCGGCGTGCCGGACTCCTCATGCCGCCGGCGAGTCGTCCGGCAGCGTGACGGACGGCGGTGCGGCCGGCGAATAGGCGGTCAGGAAGAAGCCGCGGACCGGCCAGCGAATGGCGATGTTGTGCTCAAACCGGGTTCCGCTGGAAGGCGTTGCCGTGTCGAATCGGATCCATACATCGTCGGACGGACCGCTGTTGGGGTCGTAGACGTGCAACGTGACCACGCTGCCGGATACCTCATAGCCGTAGGCGAGCACCTGGTGGTTGTGACCGAGAACGCCTGGCCAGGCCGAGGCCATCGTGACGACGCCGAGCGCGGCCGGGCTGCCGGCGTCGATGCTGGCGCGGACCCGCGGCCAGTGCCGTTCGACCGTGCGCCAGCCCAGGCCGCGCAGCGTCACTCGCTGGCGCAGTACCCGAGGGCTGTAGTCCGGCCCGGCCAGGTTCATCCACAGGTAATACCGCGCCACGCCGGCCGGGAGGTGCCAGGAGTCGATCAGGCGCCGCACGATGAACCGGTAGAGCGGCGTCCCCGGTGCTGGCCGGCTAGCAGGCGGGGCACGGCCCGCGCGCCACCAGTCCAGGACGGCGAACACCATGCCGCCGCACAGTCCGGCCGCGGCGTTCCCGAGCCCGAGAGTCCCGAATGGCGTCCGGATCGGGAGGCCGGGCGCCGCAGGCCACGTGTTGTCAAAAGCGAAGCCATCGGACGACGGCAGGAAAGCTCGCGGCGGCGCCATTCAGTCAGTGTGCGACGGATGATCGCGGCTGGCTAGCGCCCGGATAGCGCATCGATCACGGCGACCTGCTCAGGCGTGAGACTGAATCCAAGCAGGTCAATGTTGGCCGCGATCCGGTCAGGGTGCGCCGACTTGGGGATGACCGTGATGTTGTGCTCGAGGTGCCAGCGCAGCACGACCTGCGCCGGGGTCACCGCGTGCGCGGCCGCTATCTGCGTCAGTACGGGGTTGTCGAGCCGGGTGTCCTTGAGCGGACTGTAGCCTTCGACGGCGACACCGCGCTCGGCATGGGCCGCCAGCACAGCGGGGTCATAGCGAGCAGGATTCCAGTGCACCTGATTCACAGCGGGCGCATGGCCAGATGCCGAGGTCACCTCGTCGAGTTGGACGACGCTGTAGTTGCTCACGCCGACGTCACGCACGTAACCGGCCGCCTGCGCCCCCAGGAGTTCGCGCCACATGCTGAGGTTGGTGTTAGACCGCGATGGCCAGTGCTGCAGCCAGAGATCGAGGTAGTCGAGCCCGAGCTTGCGCAGCGAGGAGCGCAGCACGTTCGCCTCGCGGCCGGCATCTGATGGCCGGATCTTGGTGGTGATGAAGAGTTCGCCGCGATCCAGCCCGCTGGCGCGGATCGCCGCGCCGACCTCGTCTTCGTTCCCGTACATGGTCGCGGTGTCGATGTGCCGGTAGCCGACCGAGAACGCGGCCAGCACCGCGTCGCGGGCCTGGCGGCCGCGCAGCTTCCAGGTCCCGAAGCCGATCATCGGCATCCGGGCTCCGCTGGGCAGGGTAACCGTGGGCACGTCCTCGGGCTTGGTCATCTGCTCATTATTACCGCGCCAATGGTTCGTCCGACCGCGACAGGCGCAGGCACCGGCCACGCCGTTAACGCCGACGAGTGGGATCCTGGGAACGGGACTTAGCCCCTTCAAACAGACCGCTGAGCGAAGGGGGTGACGGCCGTGCCAAGGAGGTACACAGCCGAAGAACGCGAGGCTCGTGCCCGCCCCGGTTATCACGATCTGACCGCTGGGGGAGGTTTGCCCCCTGCCAGGAGCGCGCTCACTCTGCGCCTGGTCCTGGCAACCTTTGGCCTGGTCGTATGCGGGGTGGCCAGCGCATTGTTCGTTGTCTTCGGGGGCCCGGACGTCCTTGCGGCGATCTTGGCCTTCCTCGCCGCGGTCGCGCTGGTGGACATCATCGTCGTCGCGCGTCGCAAGTTGCGCGGCGAACCGGGCTGACCTTGCCCTCCGGTCTCGGCGCCGGCCGGCCTAGGCGCCGGGCTCCCGTGACCCGTGATTGGATGCAGGCGTGAGCGAGCTGACCTGGTTGATTACAGGCTCTTCGCGCGGCTTCGGCCGTGCGCTGGCCACCGCGGCCCTAGAGGCTGGAGATCGGGTCGCGGCAACGGCCCGCGACCCCGGACAAGTCGGAGATCTGGTCGGGAAGTACCCGGACCGGGCGCTCGCCGTGGCGCTGGACGTCACCGACCAGGCCGCGGTCCAGTCGGCCTTCGAAGCGGCCGTCGACCGGTTCGGCCGCATCGACGTGGTGGTCAACAATGCCGGCTACGCAAATGTCGCTCCGGTGGAGACCGGGCCAGTGCACGATTTCCGCCGGCAGTTCGAGACCAATTTCTGGGGCGTCTACAACGTATCCCGAGCGGCACTGCCGATGTTGCGCAGTTCCGGCGGCGGCACCATCATTCAGTTCTCTTCGATTGGCGGCCGGGTCGGCGGGTCGGCTGGCATCGGCTCGTACCAGGCAGCCAAGTTCGCCGTGGACGGGCTGACCAGGGTCTTGGCGGCTGAGACTGCACCGCTTGGCATCAGGTACCTGGTGGTAGAGCCGGGCGGATTTGCGACCGACTGGGCGGGCGCGTCCATGCAGGTGCTTGACGTTCCGGAGGAGTACGAACAGACGGTCGGTGCGA
The DNA here is from genome assembly GCA_030040155.1 of Streptosporangiaceae bacterium. Classification (GTDB taxonomy): domain Bacteria; phylum Actinomycetota; class Actinomycetes; order Streptosporangiales; family Streptosporangiaceae; genus JAJYUU01. The sequence continues at coordinate 5,384 of JASHUG010000414.1, forward strand.
TGGTTCGCTATCGCAGCGGTGCTGCCGCCGCAGGTGACCCGCAGCGGGCGGGCGAGATCCTGGTCCGCCTGGTCAGGCGCCGCGACCTGCCTTCGCACCTCATTCTCGGCGCCGGAGCCGTCCAGATGGCCCAGGACTACTCTCGAGGCCAGCTCGCCGAGGCGGAGAAGTGGGCGGACGTTAGCCGGTCGGCCGACTTTGACCGGCCCTATCCTGCGGAATTCCCCGCCGACACCGACGCCAGGCCTCCCAGCTAGGCCGGGGAAGCTGACGCCTCCTGGATTACGCCGGCCGCGGCCTGCGACCGCAGGTCATGGCTGACGTTCGCCTGGTCGTGCTCGGTAAGGGACATTGTCATGGTCGCGCCGGGAATTGGCATGCTTTCGGCTTCGTCGCGGATGGCGCGGCGGGTGGCCGGCGGAAGCGGTCCGAAGGCCTTGACGTTGACGCGGCCGGCGCGGCGGCCCCAGGCTCCGACGATGCTGCCGTCGATGAGCAGCCCGTGCGGGTGGAATGTGTCGGCGAGCGGCGTCTGCTGGCGCAGGCCAGGGCCGACAAACAGCCCGGTCCGGTCTTGTCCGAAGATCCGCAGGTCGGAGGCGACGAGCAGGCGTACACCGCGCATGGGTTCGGCCACAGCGAGTGTCGTTTCGTCGGCTGCGAGGATCCACGACGGGTGCCCGTCATAGTCGACGGCCAGAAGCTCGGGCGTGAGCAGGGCGAAGGTCTCTTTGGCGTCGCGCAGCGACAGGCCGGCCCACCACGCGTATGCGGCCGGTGTTGTCGGACCGAAGGCGTGAACGTGGCGGCGGCACAACTCGATCCATGCGGTTTCGGGGTCGATGGAGGGGCGCGGCTGCGCCCAGACATGCACAGCGCTCGTGGTCCAGCGGACAGCGAACCGGCCGGTCGCACAGAGGGCACGATCTTCGCCCGGCAGTCTCGTTGCTGGGTGCGGGAGGCCGGCCAGTTCTGCGCAGGCCCGCTCGGCCCGATCCTCAAGCTTCTGCCGGGCCGCGGGATCGCGGGGGAGGCGGCCGATGGTGAAGACCCCGAAGTCGTCCCTGGGAAGTACATACACGGCCGCGCGCGGGCTGTAGGTCTGGATCAGCTGTGGATGCTCCCACGCCGAGGGCTCGCAGCCTGCCACCCGGGCGTGGAACCCGAGCAACGCATCACGCGGGGCTGTGTCTTGCAGACCGACGTACGCGGCCTGGACATACGAGCCGGCCGGCAGGCGGCGGGACAGGTTGTTTACCGCCAGGCGGTAGTTCACCGCCTGCGTTCTCGACACACGGAACGTCATGGCTGTCAGATCTGATCGCGGCGGGGCCAGGCACGCTGGTCGGTTGGAATGCGGACGGACGGCATTTTAGCCGCGAAGGCTCGGGCATTGACGTCAGCGGCGGTGCGCCACCAAGCCATGGGCTGAGTCGGCCCGCCGGACGGTCAAGACAAGAGGGCCTCTGGCTGGCCCTC
>JASHUG010000045.1 GCA_030040155.1 Streptosporangiaceae bacterium
TCTATACGGCGCGTCATATTGGATAATTTGTGCCGTCACAAACGGAGGTTCACGTTGCCGAGGCGAGCCGAACTCGCTAGTTTCCCCTCGCGGAGCGTCTTTTTCGATACGAAACCCGAGGTGACCTCGCGTGGCTCTTCCCCCACTTACTCCCGAACAGCGAGCGGCGGCACTTGAGAAGGCGGCCCAGGCTCGCAAGGACCGTGCAGAAGTCAAGAACAAACTGAAGCACGGCTCGACATCCCTGCCCCAGGTCCTCAAGGAGGGGCAGACCGACGATGTAATTGGCAAGATGAAGGTGTCCGCCCTGCTGGAGTCCATGCCAGGCGTAGGCAAGGTGCGGGCCAAGCAGATCATGGAGCGGCTGGGCATCGCCGAGTCGCGCCGCGTCCGCGGCCTGGGCGCGAACCAGCGCAGCTCGCTGGAGGCCGAGTTCGGCGGCGATATCTGACGGAGGCACATTGACGGACGGGGACGCGGGGCACAGGCTTGCTGGCGGGTCACGCCTTGCGCGTGGGCTGCGGCGCGGTGCCCCTGTCCCGGCCCAGCTCACCGTGCTGTCCGGGCCGCCCGGCGTCGGCAAGGGCACGGTGGCGGCACGGCTGAAGGAGCGCTGCCCGTGGATCTGGCAGTCGGTGTCGGTCACGACGCGGCTCCGCCGCCCCGGTGAGACCGAAGGCCAGGAGTATTTCTTCGCCACGAAAGACCAATTCCAGCAAATGGTCGCCGACGGCGAGCTCCTCGAATGGGCCGAGAATTACGGCAATTTGTACGGCACCCCCCGCGCGCCCGTTCTGCAGCGGCTGGACAAGGGCCTGCCCGCCCTGCTCGAACTGGACGTCAAGGGAGCTCTGCAGGTCCGGGCGGCGGTGCCCGGCGCGCTGCTGGTCTTCCTGGCCCCGCCGACCTGGGAAGAGCTGGTCCGCCGGCTGACCGGCCGCGGTACCGAGTCGCCGGAGGTCATCAGCCGGCGGCTGGAGGCGGCCAGGTACGAGCTGGCAGCCGAGAGCGAATTCGACATCACGCTGGTGAACACATCCGTCGAGGACGTCTGTGACCAGCTGGTAAGCTTGATGCTTGCCCAGGAGCCCAATGGCCAGACGGGCAATGACTGCAATCCAGATCCGGAAGGCACACGGTGGCAGCGACTCCGGCCGTAGAAGGCATCATCAACCCGCCGATCGACGATCTCCTGCAGGTCGTCGACAGCAAGTACGGCCTCGTGATCATGGCGTCGAAGCGCGCGCGGCAGATCAATGCCTACTACGCCCAGCTCGGCGAGGGCCTGCTTGAGTACGTCGGGCCCCTGGTCGAGACCAGGGTGCAGGAGAAGCCGCTGTCGATCGCGCTACGCGAGATCAGCGAGCGGCTGCTGAGCGCGGAGACGCCCGAGGCCTGACCGGCGCCCGCCGGGACCAGCCAGCCGGGGAGAGCTGCCCATGCGCGTGGTCTTGGGCGTCGCTGGCGGCATCGCCGCTTACAAGGCCTGCGAGCTGCTCAGGCTGCTGACCGAGTCCGGGCATCAGGTCCGCGTCATTCCGACCGCGTCCGCGCTCAACTTTGTCGGCGCCGCAACCTGGGCGGCGCTGTCCGGCGAGCCCGTGACCGCCAGCCCCTGGGACGACGTGCACGAGGTTCCGCACGTTCGCCTGGGTCAGGAGGCTGACCTGGTCATCACCGCCCCGGCCACGGCCGACCTGCTGGCGAGGGCGGCGGCTGGCAGGTCCGATGACCTGCTCACGGCCGTGCTCCTGACGGCGCGCTGCCCGGTCGTGTTCGCGCCTGCGATGCATACCGAGATGTGGCAGCACCCCGCCACTGCGGCCAACGTCGCCACGCTGCGGGGTCGCGGCTGCCTGGTGGTCGAGCCCGCGTCCGGCCGGCTCACCGGCAAGGACACCGGCCCTGGCCGCCTGCCCGAGCCCGCCGAGTTGTTCTCCGTCGCCCAGCGGGTCATGGCCAGGGGAGCGGCCGGCCTCGCGCCGGACCTGGCGGGCCGCAGCGTTCTCGTCTCGGCGGGCGGGACCAGAGAGGAACTCGACCCGGTTCGGTACCTGGGCAACTGGTCGTCGGGACTGCAGGGCTACGCGCTGGCCAGCACAGCGGTCAGCCGCGGCGCGGAGGTGACGCTGGTCGCGGCCAACACCGGGCTGCCTGATCCGGCTGGCGCGAAGGTCATCAGCGTGAAGTCGGCTCTCCAGATGCGCGAGGAGATGCTGGCGGCCGCGCCGCTGGCCGATGCGATCGTGATGGCGGCGGCGGTCGCCGATTTCCGCCCGGCCGTGCGCCGCGAGCAGAAGATCAAGAAGACGGGGGACGTGCCGGACCCGATCGAGCTGGTAGAGAACCCCGACATCGTCCGCGACCTGGTGGCGGCCCGTCAGCGGGCCGGGCAGGTCATTGTCGCGTTCGGCGCCGAGACCGGCGACATCATGGTCAACGGCCGCGCGAAACTGGCCCGCAAGGGCTCCGACCTGCTGGTGGTCAATCCGGTTGGGAACGGCCTGGCCTTCGGGACTGCGGACAACGAGGCGATCGTGCTCGGGGCCGATGGCGCTGAGGTGGTGCTGCCGCGCGGGCCTAAGGAGCAGATCGCCGACGGGATCTGGGACCTGGTTGCTGCCCGGTTGTCCTAGCCCGTCGATAATGGCGGCCGATGCGACAGCTAACCGAAGTAGCCCCGGGCGTGCTGGTGACCACCGCGGAGATGTACACGACCACCAGCACGGTGCTTGTCGGCCCGGACGCTGCCTGCCTGGTGGTGGACCCCGCCATAACGCCGTCCGATGTCGCCGGCCTGGCAGCCGAACTGGCGGGCCGCCGACTGCGGCCCGCGGCCGGGTGGGCGACCCATCCGCACTGGGACCACGTGCTCTGGTGCGCCGAACTCGGCGACGTGCCGCGCTACGCGACGCCGCGGGCGGCGGAGGTAGCCGAGCGCGAGCGTCACGACCTCATCGAGGAGGTCACCCAGGAGACACCCGGGCACGATCTCGAGCTGTTTGCCCGGCTGACGCCGCTGTCTGCGGACCGCATTCCGTGGGACGGCCCGGTCGCTCAGATCCTCGCCCACAACGCGCACGAGGCTGGTCATGGCGCCGTTTTCCTCCCCGGAACCGGCACGCTGCTGGCCGGCGACATGCTGTCCGACCTGGAGGTGCCGCTGCTGTACACGCCGGGCCCGGATCCGGTCGGGCAGTACCGGGCGGGGCTCGACCTGCTCGCCTCCGTCGGCGACGTACGGGTCATCGTGCCCGGCCACGGTCATGTCGGAGACGGCGCGGAGTTCCGCCGCCGGGTCGACGCGGACCTGCGCTACCTGGACCGGCTCGAGCGCGGGGCGCCATCGGCGGGGCAGGATGAGCGGATTAACAGCGACTGGCTGCGCGGCGAGCATGACCGCCAGTTCAGGATGCTGCACCAGTGACCGGGGACGCGTGTCGCACGACTTGGACCACACCGCTACAATTCGCGAGACTCCTCTGCGCGGCTGGCGCAGGCCAAGCACCGAGAAAGGTCGTCTAGTGGCACGTCGTCTCTTCACTTCGGAGTCCGTCACCGAAGGTCATCCGGACAAGATGGCTGACCAGATCAGCGACGCGATCCTGGACGCGATGCTCAAAGGTGACGCCCGCAGCCGGGTCGCGGTTGAGACCCTCATCACCACCGGCCAGGTACACGTGGCGGGCGAGGTGACGACCGAAACGTACGTGGACATCCCCGGAATCATCAGGGAGAAGATCCTCGAAATCGGCTACGACTCTTCCGCGAAGGGGTTCGACGGGTCCTCGTGCGGCGTGCAGGTGTCGATCGGCTCACAGTCACCCGACATCGCCCAGGGCGTGCGGGAGGCCGTGGAACACCGCGAGGGCGAGGGCACAGACGAGCTTGACCGGCAGGGCGCCGGGGACCAGGGCCTGATGTTCGGCTACGCCTGCCAGGACACCCCGGAGCTGATGCCGCTGCCGATCACGCTGGCGCACCGGCTTGCCCGCCGGCTCGCGGCGGTCAGGCGCGACGGTACCGTGCCCTACATCCGCCCGGACGGCAAGACCCAGGTCACGATCGAGTACGCCGGCGACAAGGCGGTGCGGCTCGACACCGTCGTGGTGTCCACGCAGCACGCCCCGGCCATCGACCTGGACGGCCTGCTGGCCCCGGACATCCGCGAGCACGTCGTCGAGCCGGAACTGGCCGCGCTCGACCTCGACACCGCCGGGTACCGGCTGCTGGTCAACCCGACCGGCAGGTTCGAGATCGGCGGCCCGATGGGCGACGCCGGGCTCACTGGCCGCAAGATCATCATCGACACCTACGGCGGCATGGCCCGTCATGGCGGCGGCGCGTTCTCGGGCAAGGACCCGTCGAAGGTGGACCGCAGCGCCGCGTACGCGATGCGCTGGGTGGCCAAGAACGTCATTGCTGCCGGGCTGGCCGAGCGGTGCGAGGCGCAGGTTGCCTACGCCATCGGCAAGGCCAAGCCGGTTGGCCTGTTCGTCGAGTGCTTCGGCACCGAGCACGCGCCGATCGAGCGCATCCAGGACGCCGTCCTGGAGGTCTTCGACCTGCGCCCGGCCGCCATCATCCGCGATCTTGACCTGCTCCGGCCGATCTACTCGCAGACGGCTGCCTACGGCCACTTCGGCCGGGAGGAGCCGGACTTCTCCTGGGAGCGCACCGACCGGGCCGAGGCACTGAAGTCCGTCGTCGGGTAGGCCTGCGACCGGGATGCGACCGCCCGCGCGGGCGGCTGAGGGTAACCGGCCGACCACGTCAGTTTGCCGTTGTCCAGACAGCGGAGGCTCGTAGCTTTTACCATCTTTAGCTGTATCTGGCCCATTCAACGCTGGTCTGGTGATGGATGTCTGAACCGAACGGCCAGGGCACGGATTCCAGGGCTGCGCTTGGGCAACTGGCAGCAGAAGCCGCGCCGGACGTCGAGCCAGAGGCTTCGAATGACCCGTGGTTCGCGCCTGCGCCGAAGCCACACGGCTATCAGCCACTGGACCCCGATGCCATGGACGCGGCGGGCTGGCCCAAGGTGGTCGGCAACGGACACGATCCCGCTGTCCCTGAGACCGCTGTGCCCGAGCCTGCTGTGGCCGAGACTGGCCAGAATCTGCAAACCGGGGCGGAACCGGGCGTTCCGAGCCGCGCCGACGAGTGGTTCCTGCGCACGGGCCGGGCGGGCCTGTTGCCAGACTCCGTGAACGACATCTGGGACGACGAGGACACCCACGTCTTCGAGCGCCCGGACACGGCCGCGGCACCGCCGTGGGCGGCCGACCAGCAGGACCAGGAAGTCGAAGAGCCACCGCCCTGGGAGTCGGGACCGTGGCCAGGCCCGGACGAACAGCGGCCGGCCGGGCGGCCAGGATCAGGCGGCGGTCAGCCGCAGATACGGCGCAAACCGTCCGACGACACCGGCAACTGGCAGGGCACGGCCGCGCTCGTGGCCGGAATTGTGCCGCTGGTGCTGCCGGGAGTGGTGCTCGGCGTGCTCGGCCTGCGCCGCGCGCGAACCACCGGGACCGGCCGGATGCCATCGTGGATCGGCATCGCGCTGTCGGCCGTCTGGGCCGTCGTCCTGATCGTGGTGCTGGCCGGCGGCAGCTCGTCAGGACCCGGCTGCTCGGCCTCGTCGCAGGCGGCGGTCTCCGGGGCAGTGTCGAGTGTCCTGCGGGATCTGGCCAGCGGCGCGCCGCGGAGCACGCTGACAGCGGACCTGGACCAGGCGATCAACCAGGCCAATGCGGCGGCGGCAGGGACGCAGCAGCTCTCGGCTCGCAGCGCGTACCTCGCGCTCACCACCGGGCTGCAGCGGGCGCTCGCCACGGTGCTCGGCTCCCACGGGACCAGTTCGTACGCCGCTCTCAGCAGCCAGCTCAGCGCTGAGAGCGCGGCCACCGCCAGCGCCTGCAAGAGCTAGCCGGCGGCCCGGCCGAGCCCGAGCCTGCACGGCCAGGCGCGCCCGGCGTCGCGGCGGGCCGTGCCCGTCGTACGGCTCTGGTAGGACAGAACCGTGGTGAGCGGGGAGCAGCAGGCAGACGGCGCTGCGGCCGGTCAGGTCCGGGCCGGGCGGAAAGGGCGGAGCGTTCGCGCGCCCCGGCAGCCCGCGGCGAGCCTTCCGGTCGCCAGGGTCGCGGTCGAGATCTCGCTGCCGAACCTGGACCGGCCATTCGACTACCTGGTGCCCGACACGCTGGCGGAGGCGGCCGTGCCTGGCTGCCGGGTCCGGGTCAGGTTCGCCGGCCGTCTGACCGGCGGCTACTTGCTGGAGCGGGCTGCCGCCAGCGAGCACGAGGGCAAGCTCGGCTACCTCGAGCGCGTAGTGTCGCCCGAGCCTGTCCTGACTCCGGAGATCGCCGGCCTGGCCCGTGCGGTGGCCGACCGGTACGGCGGCACGCTCGCGGACGTGCTCCGGCTCGCGATCCCGCCGCGGCACGCTGCGGTTGAGTCACGGCCAGCCCAGGCGGTGCAGGGCCCAGCCCGCGAGGCTCCAGCCGCCGAGGCCGCCCAGCCCTGGGACCGCTATGAGGCCGGTCTTTTGTTCCTGCGGGCGCTGGCCGACGGGCGCAGCCCGCGAGCCGTCTGGTCCGCGCTGCCCGGCCCTGGCTGGCCCGACGAGATCGCGCTGGCGGTCGCGGCCGCGGCCGCCAGCGGCCGCGGCGCGGTCATAGTCGTGCCGGATGCCAGGGACCTGGAGCGCCTCGACGCCGCCCTGGCAGAGCGGCTCGGTGCAGGACGGCACGTGGTCCTGTCGGCCGGCCTCGGCCCGGCCGAGCGCTACCGCCGCTGGCTCTCGGTCGCTCGGGGCGAGGTGCCGGTCGTGGCCGGCACCAGGTCGGCTGCCTTCGCGCCGGTGGCCGATCTCGGCCTGGTTGTGCTGTGGGACGAGGGCGACGACTTGCACGCCGAGCCGCGGGCGCCATATCCGCACGCCAGGGAGGTGCTGGCCATCCGTGCGCACCGGTCGCGGGCTGGCGCCCTCATCGGCGGGTTCGCCCGGACGGCCGAGGCGGCGCTCCTGCTGTCGGGCCGCTGGGCCAGGCCGCTCGCGGCCAGCCGGGCGGTCGTGCGGGCCGCCGCACCGAACGTGCTGCACGCTGGCGACGACCCGGAGCTGGCGCGGGATGAGGCTGCCCGATCAGCCCGGCTGCCCAGTCTTGCGCTGCGAACGGCGCGGGACGCGCTGGCTACCGGGCCCGTGCTCGTCCAGGTCCCGCGTCAGGGCTACCTGGCCGCCGTCGCCTGTGAGCGGTGCCGGACCCAGCCTCGCTGCCACTGCGGCGGCCCGGCCGAGCTGCCCGGCCCGGCGGCAGCGCTGCGATGCGGGTGGTGCGGAGCTGACCTGGGCCGACGCTGCGCCACGTGTGGTCACGACGGCCTGCGCGCCCTGATCACCGGCGCCAGCAGGACAGCCGAGGAGCTGACGCGGGCCTTCCCCGGCGTGCCGGTGCTGACTTCCGGCGGCACTGACGTGCTGGGACACGTCGCCGCCGAGCCCGCGATGGTGGTCGCGACGCCGGGTGCGGAGCCGGTAGCGGCGGCGGGCTACAGCGCCGCGGTGCTGCTCGACGGCTGGGCACTGCTGGGCCGGGCCACGCTGCGAGCTGCGGAGGAAGCGCTGCGGCGGTGGATGAACGCCGCCGCGCTGGTCCGCTCGTCAGCGGCAGGCGGCACCGTCGTGGTGGTGGCCGACCGGGGGCTGCCGGCCGTGCAGGCGCTCCTGAGATGGGACCCGGCCACATTCGCCGACCGGGAACTAGCGGCCAGGGCAGAGCTGCGGTTTCCGCCTGCGGCGAGGATGGCGGCGCTGACCGGCACGGAGGACACGATCAGGGCCTTGCTCGAGTCCTCGACGCTGCCGCGCGATGCCGAGGTTCTCGGCCCAGTACCCGGCGGCGAGCAGGACCCAGAGGTGATCCGTTATCTGGTGCGGGTTCCCAGGTCAGAGGGTGCGGACCTGGCTGCTGCCCTGCACGCGGGGCAGGCGGCCCGGACGGCACGCAAGGAGGCCGGTCAGCTGCGGGTGCAACTCGACCCGGGCGCGCTGGTCTGACTACCTACCGTCCAGGCCGTAGGGTACTTGGGTGACCAACTCACGGCCGGGGCGAGGCGCGCGCGCGGCAGGCGGCGCGTCGGGTGATGGGAGGATGGCTGGCGAAGGCCGGCGGGCTCAGTCGCCAGTCCCAGCCAGTACCGTGTCCGCAGCCAGTACCGAGGCGGGTCGCCAGCGCGAGCGGCCCCGGATGCCGCCGGTGCGGCTCGCACCGCGCGAGGAACTGGCCGCCGCGGCCAGGGTGGCGCCGCTCCTTCGGGCCGCCCGCGATCTCGGCGGCTGGGCGCAGGAGCATCCGGAGGTGAGCGTCGGGCAGGTGCTGGACGGCAGCGATGCCCAGGCCGCCGCGGAGGCGCTTGAGCTGACACCTGACGAGCTGGACGCGGCCTGGCAGGTCGTCGCAGCGGTCAGCGAGCAGGCCGCAGCCGGGGATCCGCTGCCGAGCTGGGGGAAGCCCCTGGCCAGCAGCGAAGCCGAGGAGCTGCTGCGCGAGTGGGATGTGGCCCTGGCCGCGCTGCTGGCGGCCGAAGAGCTTGACGGTCTCGCAACCGCCCTTTACACCGTGGGAGCCCCGGTGCGGATCGACGCCCTGTTCGATGCCTACTCAGCCGCGGCCGGCAGCGGCCGGGACGACCGCGAGCGAGCGGTCCATGCCGGGCACGAGGAAGCGGGCCAAGATCGCCCGGCCGGTCAGCAGACAGGCGCTCCCGACGCCAGCGAGGCTGCGGCCCTGTCCCACGCCCTGGAGACGCTAGCCGACCTGGGCGTCGTGGAGCTGGGCACCGAGGAAATGGCGGGCGGGCTGACCGTGGGCCTCTCGCCGCTCGGCATCTGGGGCGTGCACCGCCGGCTGCTCGCGCAGGGCTGGCATGTGCCGGTGCTGGGCGGCGCGGATCGCGACGGTGCGGTCGGCCTGCTCGTGACCCTGGCCAGCTGCGATGCCGAAGACGGCGAGTCGGAGATCAGTTCCTGGCTGGTCGGCCGGACGGAGGAGCGAGCTGCCGCCGAGCTGATCGCGGCCGCGGCCGAGGGCTCGCCGGGCCTTCGCGGGGCTGCTTTCGCCGTGCTTGACCGTATCGGCAAGGCCGCCACCGAGGAGGTCAGGGCCGCGCTCGACCAGCCCTTGCTTCGCGCGCACGCCGCGGTCTGGCTGCATGAGCACGGCGAGGAAGCCGAACTCGGGCCGGCCGACCGGACGTGGCTGCTGGTCGACCTCGGTGCTGGGCTGCTGGAGGAGGCGGATGCGCGCGACGTGGTCGCTGAACTGCTGCCCGACGTCACGCCCGAGGCGCAGGCGGAGATCGTCGCGGGCCTGTGGCAGGTGAGCCATCCGGGCGTGATCGACTTGCTGACCACGCTCAGCGAGCATCACCCGGATCCGGGCGTCGCCCGCGCGGCCAGGAAGGCAGCTTTCAAGGCCCGCTCGCCGGGGGCCGGCCGGCGCTAGACGCTCCGTAAACTTGATCAAGCGGGTCGAATGGCCCGGAGTGCCTGGAGGACCTTAGTGAGCGTCAAGCCGATACGCCTGTTCGGCGACCCAGTTCTGCGAACCGCCGCCGATCCGGTGACCGACTTTGATGCCGAACTGCGCAGGCTCGTCAAGGACCTCACGGACACGATGATGGATGCACCGGGACTCGGCCTGGCCGCCCCGCAGATCGGCGTCGGGCTGCGCGTCTTCACGTATTACGTGGACGACGTCCTCGGCCACCTGATTAACCCGTCGCTTGACCTCTCGCAGGAGCGCGAGGAGGACGACGAGGGCTGCCTGTCGTTCCCCGGCCTGGCTTACCCGGTCAATCGCGCCTACGGCGTGGTCGCCAAGGGGTTCGACATGCATGGCGAGCCGGTGACCGTGGAGGGCACCAGCCAGCTAGCCAGGTGCGTTCAGCACGAGACCGATCACCTCGACGGGGTCTTGTTCATCGACCGGCTTGACGCCGCGCAGCGCAAGCTGGCGATGAAGGAGATACGAGCGGCTGAGTGGTGGGGCGACCCCGTTCCGGTCGTGAAGTTCTCCCCGCATTCCACCCGCGGCAAGGCGTTCTAGCAGATGCGCCTGGTATTCGCCGGCACGCCCCCCGCGGCAGTCGAGTCGCTTGAGGCGCTGCTCGCGTCGAGGCACGAGGTCGTGGCGGTCATCACCAGGCCGGACGCGAAAGCCGGGCGCGGGCTCAAGAGCGGCGCCAGCCCGGTTGCGGAACGAGCGGCGGCTGAGGGGATCGAGGTACTTCGGCCCCCCCGCGCGCGCGACCCGGAATTCCTCGCCCGGCTGCGCGAGATCGCACCCGACTGCTGCCCGGTGACCGCCTACGGCGCCCTGCTGCCGCAGGAGGCCCTCGACATACCGAAACACGGCTGGGTGAACCTGCACTTCTCGGTGTTGCCGGCCTGGCGCGGCGCGGCGCCGGTGCAGGCCGCTATCTTGCACGGCGATGACGTCACCGGGGCCACGACCTTCAGGATCGTGCGCGAACTCGACGCCGGCCCGGTCTTCGGCGTGCTGACCGAGCCGGTGCGTGCCACGGACACGGCTGGCGACCTGCTCGCGCGGCTGAGTACCGCCGGGGCGACGCTGCTGGTCGAGACGCTGGATGGCATCGAGTCCGGCGACCTGGAGCCGCGGCCGCAGCCCGCCGACGGCGTGAGCATCGCGCCGAAGATCACCCCGTTGGACGCGGAGGTCCGCTGGCAGCAGCCCGCGATGGCCGTCGACCGGCTGATCCGGGCCTGCACGCCGGCGCCCGGTGCCTGGACGGAACTGGACGGCGGCCGGGTGAAGGTCGGCCCAGTGCGCCTCCTCCCGCCCGGCCGCCTCGCCCCGGCGCTAGGCCCCGGCGAGCTCCGGGTGCTCGCTGACGGCGTGCTGGCGGGCACCGGCACGAGTCCGGTCGAGCTGGGCGAGGTGCAGCCGGGCGGCAAGCGGCGCATGCCGGCCGCGGATTGGTTGCGCGGGCTGCGGCTGGACGGTCGGCCGGCGGTGCTCGGCTGCGGTGAGTAACCGTTCAGGGCACCGGAACGAGGCGCCTCCAAACCGGTCGGGTGGGCAGCGCGCACGTCGTCAGGGCGACCATGACCCCGCGCGCCGGCTGGCGTTCGACGTGCTGCTGGCAGTCTCCCAGCGAGAGGCATACGCGAACCTGCTGCTACCGGAGCTCCTGCGTCAGCGCGGCCTCACCGGCCGCGACGCCGCGCTGGCGACCGAGCTGACGTACGGCACGCTGCGCGGACGCGGTACCTACGACGCCGTCCTCGCGATCTGCTGCGACCGTGACCTCGGCGCGCTGGACCGCGCCGTGCTCGAGGTGCTCAGGCTCGGCGCGCACCAGCTGCTGGCAACGCGGGTGCGACCGCACGCGGCAGTGGCTACGTCCGTGAGCCTCATCCGGGAGGCGGCCGGGCCACGGCCGGCAGGCCTGGTCAACGCGGTCCTCCGCCGGGTGGCGACAAGGGACATGGCGGCCTGGCTCGAGATCGCCGCGCCTGACCGGGCCAAGGACCCGGCCGGCCACCTGGCCGTCGTCCACAGCCATCCGCGCTGGATCGTTGCGGCGATGGCGGCCGCGCTTGGCGAGGACCTGGCTGGCCCGCTCGCGGAGACCGAGGCTGTGCTGGCCGCGGACAATCAGCGGCCCTGGGTGCACCTGTGCGCCACGCCGGGCCTGGCCGATCGCGCTGAGCTCGTCGCAGCCGGGTGCGAGCCCGCCCGCTGGTCGCAGTTCGGCGCCTACCTCCCTGAGGGTGATCCAGCCGGACTAGCGGCCGTCGCCGAGGGCCGGGCGGGCGTGCAGGACGAGGCCAGCCAGCTTGCCGCGCTCGCGGTCGCCAGGGCTTCTCTGAGCGGCGCGGACGGCCGC
>JASHUG010000046.1 GCA_030040155.1 Streptosporangiaceae bacterium
GACCTGGCGAGCGGAGCCGCGCGGCGCGGCAGCCCGCAGCGCGACTTCCCGCAGCGCGGCAGATCGCGCAGCCGCGGCGGGGCGGGTGGCCGCCAGGCCCTGGGGCGCGGAGGCGACCGCAAGGCCAAGAGACAGCGCGAGCGCCGCCACGCAAATTCGCCCGATTAAACCGGATCTACCACTCGAAACGGGCATACGCTTCCTCCCAGGAAGGTGCACGTGCCAACCACCGCGCCTGGCCACCGCCGTTTAGCGGCGGCGCGATGAGCAGCAATGGGCTGTTTCCGATACAACAGACCCTCAAGCCCTCGGTTGGTTGCCTTGACCGCGAGTATTTATGAGTCAGTCCGTCTGGGTTACCTTGCTCAGGCCGCGCGGGGAGTCCGGGTTGATTCCCAGTTGCCTGGCCAGTGCCTCGGTCAGCAACTGGCCGGGGACGATCAGGCCTATCGGCGCGAGCCACTCCGGCAGGGCGGGTGCCGCCAGCGCGCGTGAGCAGGCTGCGGCCAGCGCGGGTCCGCCGCCGATCCCATAGGCCCGCGCTCCCGCGCCGGTGACGCGGCGGGCCAGGTCGACCGTCCCTGCCAGCGTCGGGCCGGAGTCGGCGGCCATGACGATCGCCGGCGTGTCAGCGTCAACGACCGCGATCGGCCCGTGCAGCAAGTCCGCGTACGACAGGCCCATCGCGTGCAGGTAACACGCCTCTTTCAACTTCAGCGCCAGCTCCAGCGCGGCCGAATAGGCCATGCCCCGGCCGGACACGACGACGCCAGGTACCTTGGCCAGCTCGTCCACGATCGGGGTCAGGTCCAGCGGCGCGGCGAGCAACGCCGAGATCGCCTCGGGCGCCGCGCGTAGCTCACCAGGATCCAGCGGTGCGCCCAGCGCCAGCGCGAGGACCGCCAGCGCCGCGAGTTCGGTCGTAAACGTCTTGGTCGCCGGAACCGCCCGCTCAATGCCCGCCTGCGTAACGAAGGCGACGTCGGCGGCCACGGCTAGCGGCGAGTCCGCTCCGCCGTTGGTGATCGCCAGCGTCCGCGCTCCGTTGGCCTTGGCCCACTCCAGGGTCTCGACGATCTCCGCGGTCCGTCCGGACTGGGACAGCGCCACCGCCAGCACGCCGTCCAGGTCAATCGAGGCCTTGTAGGTCGTCGCGATCGACGGCGACGCGAGCGACGCGAGCCGGCCAGCGTGTGCCTGGATCAGGTAGCTGCCGTACACGGCGGCGTTGTCTGAGGTGCCCCGCGCGATCAGCAGCACCTGCCGCGTGTCTGCCGCAAGCCGGGCCACCTCATCCCGACGTGGTAGCAGCCAGTCAATCGTCGCCCGCAGCGCCTCGGGCTGCTGCTCGATCTCCTGCCACATCAGCGACGGACTCGGCCCGTTCCCATCCGTTGCCATGCTGTGTCAGTTTCCTTCCCGCAATGCCGTCGCGCGGCGCGCTACCTTCCCTTATGCCGCCACCGCCGCGAGCGTATCCGCGGCACCATCGGTATATACCAGCCGGCCGCCCACCCAGGTAGCCCTCGTCACCAGATCCGGACCCAGCCAGGCCATATCTGCGGCGGCGCCGGGAACCAGGCGGCCAAGGTCCGGGCGTCCGATCAGGTCGGCCGGAACGCGGGAAGCGGCGGCGATCGCGATCCCCAGCGGGACACCGCATGACACCGCGTTCGCGACCGCCCGGTCCATCCGCAGCGCTGACCCCGCTAGGGTGCCGTCCGCGCGCACCGGCGGCTCCCCGTCACCAACGGGGAGGGTGATGGGCTCGCCTCCGAGCAGGTACTCCCCCGGCGGCATCCCCGCGCACGCGGCCGCGTCCGTGACCAGGGCGATCCGGCCGGGAGCGGCGGCGAACGCGATCTTCGCCGGCGCGGCCACCACGTGCCGGAGGTCGAGGACCAGGCCGCTGGTCAGGAGCGGATCGGTGAGCGCCTGGCCAACCACGCCTGGCTCACGGTGGTGGAGCCCACGCTGCGCGTTGAACAGGTGCGTCACCTTCCGCGCTCCGGCCGCACTCGCCGCCGCGACCTGGCGGGCCGTGGCGTCGCTGTGCCCCACGCTGACCAGCACGCCGGCCGCCGCAAGCTCGCTGATCGCTGCTAGCGCACCCGGCAGTTCAGGTGCCAGCGTGACCAGGCGCAGCGCGCCGCGGCCGGCCGCGAGCAGTTCGGTGACGGCAGCCGGGGTCGGGTCGATGATGTACGCCGGGTTATGCGCGCCGCGTCGCGCGGCCGAAATGAACGGGCCCTCCAGGTGCACCCCGAGTACCCTGGCGCCGCTACTCATCGACGGCAGGAACTCGGCCGCAGCCGCGACCGCGTCAGCCAATTCGCCAACCGGAGCGGTGATCATCGTCGGCAGGAACGCCGTCGTCCCCGTCTCGGGCAGCCGACGCGCCACGCTGGCCCAGCTGTCGGAGTCGGCTATCTGGAACTCAACGCCGTAATACCCATTGACCTGCAGGTCCACCAGTCCCGGCGCGAGCACGCCCTCCGGCAGCACGACGTCGGGCTCCCGCGGCGGGTCACCCGCGCCGACCTCGCGCACGGTGCCGCCATCGACAACGACATAACCGCCGGGAACGGGCTCGGGTCCGCCCTCGGCCGTCTGCACGCTGGGGGCGCTGATAATCATGACGTGAGAGGTCAGCTGCCGGCCTGCGCCGCGCGAGCACGGGAAGGCGGCGCGGTGATTTCTGCGGTTACCAGGAACCCTCGCATTTCGGCGGCCACCACGTCCGGGCGCTCCATCATCGCCACGTGTCCGACTCCTGGCAGCACGACGACCCGGCCGCACCTGAAGGTCCTGGCGGCGCGGCCGGCCGTGGACGGGTTGACCAGGCGGTCGTGGCTGCCGTGGATCACCAGCGTCGGCGCGGTCACCCGGGCCGCGTCCCGCCAGAGCGAGCCAGGGCCGCGGCGAAGATACTCGGCTACCAGCGCGCGGCCAGAGGCCAGCAGCACGTCAGTTGCATAGCCCAGGTCGTCGCGCCGGATGACCTCAGCGATCGCCTCGGCACGGCGCTCCGGCTGCATCCGGCTTGGGTCAGCGTACAAGTCCCTGACGGACATCTCCGTGCGCCGCTCGGGCGGCAGTTGCCGCATGTGGTCCATCACCAGCCGGCCGATGACCGGCGTACTGACGAGCGCGAGACGGGCCGGCAGTAGCCGCGGCCGCAGGTCGGGCAGGGCTGGGGAGACAAGGGTCAGGGTCCTGACAAGTTCGGGACGCCGGGCCGCGATCCGAGTCAGGATCGCGCCGCCCATCGAGTTGCCGATGACGTGGACCGGCCAGTTGCCCCGCCGCTCGATCAACTCGATGACCGATTCGGCCCGCGCGGCCAGCGAGTAGTCTCCGTCAGGCGGAGGCGGCGAGAAGCCGAAGCCGGGCAGGTCAATCGCCTCACCAGCCATGCCCGCGGTCCCCGGACCGAGCGCGTCGGGCTGGCGAAGCAGGTCCATCAGATCGGTCCAGTTCGCTGCGGAGCCGCCGAGGCCGTGCACGAAGAGCGCGGGCTCAGCATCGTGCCTGGCCGGGGCGGCACGGACGAACACGTCGCCGCTGGGCAGTTGCACCAGTTCGCCCGGCCACGCCGGTATTGGCACCCCGCTGCTGACTGATCTTGGACCGCTATCCGGGGTGGCACTGCTATCTGAGGTGGGACCGCTATCCGATGTCGCGCTGCGATCTCGTGTCGCGCTGCGATCGGACGTCGCGCCGGCGCCAGGCGTGATGCTGCCGTCCGTCGGCGCGCTCGGGTTCAGTGCCCGGCGGCCGGCCGGCGCTGCGTCCGGACGTGAGCCACTATGGCTCAGTGTTGCGGCAGCATCAGGCACTTTCCGGTCGGTCATGCTGTCAGAGCCTACTCGCCGGTAGCGCTGTGATTGGCTGTGCGCACGGCGGGTCAACTTGCGCGCCGTGGCCGACGCGGGGCGGCGTCAGACTCCTCCGATGCGGCCGCGCGCTTGGCCCTGGTCGCCTTGGCCGGCCCGTCTGCTGCGGCGGTCTTGGCCGCTGCCGCCTTGGCGGTGCCCGTCCCCGCTGTGCCACTCTTCGCCGTGCCGCTCTTCGCTGTGCCACTCTTCGCCGTGCCGGCCTTGGCTGTGCCGGTCTTCGCGGGGCCGGGCTTCGCAGTACCCGACTTTGCCGTGCCGACCTTGGCGGCCGTCTTGCCTGAGCCGCCCGCAGCCGACCGCGTCCTGGCGCCGGACGAGCGCGCCTTGGCCGGAGCCGGCTCCTCCTCGTCCTCGTCGCCGTCGGCCGCGGAACCGGCAGGCACGGTGCCCAGGCGTCCACCGCGAGCGGCGGCCAGGCTGGCGCGGAGGGCGTCCGCGAGGCTCGACGTCTCGCCCGACGGCTCCGCTTCCTCCTCCGGCTGCACGACCTCGCGCCCCTCGACCTTCGCGTTCACCAATTCCTGCAGAGCCTCGCGATAGCTGTCGTGATACTCGTCCGGGTCGAAGTCCACGGTCATGGACTCGATGAGCGAACTGGCCATCCGTAGTTCCTGGGGCCGTACCTCAACGTCGTCGTCGAGGAATGCGAACCCAGGCACGCGCACCTCGTCGGGCCACAGCAGCGTCTCGAGCACCAGCACGTCGTCGCGCACGCGGAGAATGGCCAGGGACTCGCGCTGGCGCAGCGCGACCTGGGCGATGGCAATCTTGCCCGAGTCTTCAAGCGCGTCCCTGAGCAGGCAATACGCGCGGACTCCGGCCGGCTCGGGCTCGACGTAGTAACTCCGGTTGAACAGGATCGGGTCAAGCTGCTCCGCTGGAGTGAACTGGACGACCTCAATGCTCTTCGTCGTCGGAAGCGGCAGTTCCGCCATGTCCTCCTCGGTCAAGATGACGATCTCGCCGCCAGGCAATTCGTAGCCCTTGGCAACGTCCTCGTAGGCCACCTCGACCTCTTCGATCGAACAGAACCGGCGGAACCTGATTCGCCCGCCGTCCTCCCGGTGTACCTGCCGGAACGCGATGTCCTTCTGCTCCGTGGCGGCGTAGAGTTTCACCGGGATCATGACCAGCCCGAAGGAAACTGCCCCCTTCCACATGCTGTGCATGGCTTCTCCCTACCCCGGCGGCACTGTCGCTACTGATGAGACTGGCGCTACTGATTATCGTCTTGAATCCCGCACGGATGTGAGTCCCTAGCGCGGGTACTGATAGAACCAGTGTTGTCCGCATTTTGTCTTTCGGCAATATGTTCGATTGCCGCATTGACGAGAGGATCCGGGATGAGTGACATGGGACTTGAGGCACCGGATGCCGACGCTGCGGAGCAGGGTCAGGACGCAATCCCGGTGCCGGGTGACGCCGATGAGTTCGGCGAGTTTCCGCTCGAGGTAAGCCCGGCTGACCGAGCCGAGCAGGCCCGTGAGCTGAGCCTCGACGACGACGAGTACCGCTAGCAGGACTCGGCAACCTACCCGGACGTAGGATTGCGGGAAGATCGCGGCGCAGTGGCGTCGCGGACAGCTTCATTTCCGGAGTGAAACGTGACCGCATCGCCCCAGGCCAGGCCCGTAAGCACGCGCATGCCGCGGCCCGCGCGCCGGTTGCAGCTGCTCGGGGCGGCTCGCGACGTCTTCGTCGCTCAGGGCTACCACGCGGCAGCGATGGACGAGATTGCCGAGCGCGCCGGCGTCAGCAAGCCCGTGCTCTACCAGCACTTCCCTGGCAAGCTCGAGCTGTATCTGGCGCTCCTGGATGAAAGCGCAAACGAGCTTGTCAAGATCATGAGTGAAGCGCTCTCATCGACGTCTGACAACCGTCAGCGGGTACCTGCCACGTTCAAGGCGTTCTACGACTATGTCGCCGATGCCGGAGAAGCGTTCCGGCTCGTCTTCGAGTCCGACCTAAGTAACGAGCCAGCCGTTCGTGCCCGCGTGGAGCACGCCATGTACGAGTGCGCCGATATGGTGAGCCAGTTCATCCGCGAGGATGCCGGGGTCAGCAATGAGGAAGCTCATCTGCTTGGCATGGCGCTGGTGGGCATGGCCCAGGTCAGCGCGCGCTACTGGCTGAGTACAAATCAGGCCATGCCGAAGGATGCCGCCGAGCAGCTGATCGCCAGGCTGGCCTGGCGTGGCCTCAGCGACTGGCCGCTCACGAGCTGATCGCGGCCACCGAAACCCCACGAGCGGCATCGAGCCTTTTCGCTCGCGGCGTAGCCGCCGGAAGCCATGCTTCCGCCCGTGCCGCGACCTTCCCCATTAGCCTCGTAAGGGCTGAGGTGAGGAGAGCCGTGGAAGTCAAGATCGGGATACAGTCGGCGCCGCGCGAGCTCGTCTTGGAGACCAACGAGGCAGCGGACAAGGTGGAAGAGGCGCTCAAGGCGGCGGTCAAGGAAGGCGGGACCTTCACGCTGGCCGACGACAAGGGCGGCAAGGTTCTGGTGCCGGCGGACAAGATCGCCTACGTCGAATTCGGCGGGACCGAGCCGCGCCGGGTCGGGTTCAGCAACCTCTAGCAGCTGCGCTTCCGGCTCAGTCCGCTAGTCCCAGGGCAGCCATCCGGGCCACATGGGCATCGGTGAGCTCAGCGAACATCCGTCCAATATCCCCCAGCTGGTTCGCGGCGTCACCGACAAGCAGGCGGGCCAGCGGCTCGCGATCGGCCGCAACTCGCTGCGCCTGGCCGAGCGCCTCACCTACAAGCCGACGGGCCCACAGCCCTAGCCGCCCGGCCACGCGCGGGTCGGTTTCGATGGCCTCCCGCACCCTGGCCACGATGAATTCCGTCTTGCCGGTGTCGGCGAGCACCGTCTGGACGAGCTGCTTATTCGCCGGGTCGAGAACCCGCGCGACAGTCCGGTAGAAGTCAGCCGCTATCTCGTCTCCCACGTAGGCCTTCACCAGGCCTTCTAGCCAGTCCGATGGAGCGGTCCTGGCGTGAAAGGCGTCGATCGGCCCGACGAACGGCTGCATGACCGTCGTTGGATCCGCCGCCAGCTCCTCGATGCGCGCACGCAGCAGCTGGAAGTGGCCGAACTCGGCGACCGCCAGTTCGGCCAGCGCGGTCTTGTCCGGCAGTGATAGCGCCAGCGCCGCATCGTCGGAGATCCGGAAGAAGGCGGTCAGCGAGGCATACGCGAGCAGGCCGAGCAGATCGAGCACGCCGTCAGCAGGTGGCTCGCCGGACCCCGGATCTTGGTCGTCGTGGTCCACCTGCGAAGCGTAACAATTCGGCACCTTCCCCGGCGCCCGCAACGGTTCTGCGGGAGCGCTTCCCAAGTGCACGAAGTTGCTCTTGCTACACTGTGACGCGATACACATGAGGAATGTGATAGGCCCCCGGAAGCGTTATACAGATAGCTCGGCGTGACGGTCACCGAGGCGTCTTCGCCCGGACGACGGCGCGCTAGTTCTCCTTCGCGAGTGCGCGGCTGCCGGCCGCGCTGCGGCTCTGTCTGCCGCGCAGGAGAACGATATGCAATCCCGCGATAGCAGGCGGCTGGCGTTGTTCGAGCCTGCCGGTTGCGGGCCACCGATGGAGGCGGAAGCCCTGACTGCGTACACGACCATAAATGACGACCAGACCCCGGAGACGGAGATCCCGCCGCTGCGCACCGGCGATAAAGCATTCCGTGACTTCGGCATTGCTGAGCCAATCTGCGCCGCGCTGGAGGCCGAGGGCATCGTCACCGCCTTCCCGATCCAGGCCCTGACGCTTCCGATCGCGCTCGACGGACACGATCTGATCGGCCAGGCCAGGACTGGTACGGGCAAGACCCTCGCGTTCGGCGTCCCGATCCTCGAGCGGATTCACGAGGCGGCGCGCGAGCCAGCCTCGCCGCGCGCCCTTGTCGTCGTGCCGACCAGGGAGCTTGCCATCCAGGTGGCCGACGACCTGCGCATGGCGGGGGCCAGGATCGACGTGAACGTGGTCACGCTCTACGGCGGCCGGGCCTATGAGCCCCAGATAGACGCGCTGGCCACCGTCGACATCGTGGTTGGCACGCCGGGACGCCTGCTCGACCTGAGCCGGCAGGGTCACCTCAGGCTCGGCCGTGTCCGAACGCTGGTCCTGGATGAGGCTGACAAGATGCTCGACCTCGGGTTCTTGCCCGACGTGGAGCGAATCCTGCAGCTGACGCCCCCGGCCAGGCAGACGATGCTCTTCTCGGCCACGATGCCCGGCGAGGTCGTCACGCTGGCGAGAAGGTACCTCAGCCGACCCACGCACATCCGCGCCGAGCAGCACGATGAGCCGGCGCACGTGCCGACCACCGAGCAGCACGTGTTCCGCGCCCATCAGATGGACAAGATCGAGGTGCTGGCCCGCGTCCTGCAGGCTGAGGGCCGTGGTCTGACGATCGTGTTCAGCCGGACGAAGCGATCGGCCGACCAGGTCGCCAGCTCGCTGACCGCTAAGGGGTTCGCTGCCGCCGCAGTGCACGGGGACCTCGGCCAGGGACAGCGCGAGCGCGCGATGCGCGCCTTCCGGTCTGGCAAGGTTGACGTGCTGGTGGCGACCGATGTCGCCGCGCGCGGCCTTGACGTTGACGACGTCACGCACGTCGTCAACTACGAGTGCCCTGAGGACGAGAAGGCCTACCTGCACCGCATTGGCCGCACTGGCCGGGCCGGGCGGGGCGGTGTCGCTGTCACGTTCGTGGACTGGGACGACCTGCATCGGTGGAAGTCGATCAACGACGGCCTGCACCTGGATTTCGCCGACCCGGCCGAAACCTACTCCACATCGGATCACCTCTACGCCGCGCTGCGGATCCCGAGGACCGCGGGTAGCGTGCTGCCCAGGGCCCAGCGGGACCGGGCTGGGCTGGAGGCCGAGGATCTTGAGGACATTGGCGAGACCGGGAAGACCCGGTCGCGGACTAACGCCCGCGCTCGCCACGCTGACGCCGTCCGTCACGACCGGCAGCCCGGCGTGAGCGGTGACGGTGCGCGCCAGACCCGGCAGCGCAGCCAGCGGTCACGGCGCCGCACCAGGGGCGGCCAGCCCACGCGGCCAGGTGCCGAGAGCCCACCGCTGGCCGAGCACGCGCCATCACAGCACGCGCCAGCCCAGCATGGCCGGGCAGCTCCTCTTGACGCGCACGAGCCCGAGGCGCCAATGCGAGCCGGCCAGCCGACCACGGCCGAATCGGCGGCCGGCGGCTCGCAGACGGCGCGACGGGCGCGCCGCCGCGGAGCTCGCACTCGCAGCAACTCGACGGCTGCCGCCGCCGAGTAACGGGCTCAGCCCCACTCACGCGACAGAGCCGCGAGTCGACAGTTCCCTCGGCGCCAGGCCTGCCCGGCTGGAGGCGCCGGCCACCCGGCTGCTGGCGCCGACCGTCGGCTCGAGGCGTCAGCCGCCGACTGGAGGCGCCGGCGGTCCAGCTGGCACCTGGTCCACGACGCCCAGGAACGCCCGCCTCAGGAACTCTTTCAGCGAATCCTGCGTTATTTGTCTGTTACATTTCGGCGAGTTGTCGGTAGGCTGCGACCCCGTGAGTAATCTCAGGTCCCTGCAGATGCCCGAGCAGGTTCGGTCCGCGACGCTCATGACGGCCCGCGGTCCGTTCGCCATCCTCGAGGCGCAGCCGACACGCGGCGTTACCCACCGCAGACCCGCTGTGCTCATTCCCGGCTATACCGGCAGCAAGGAAGACTTCCTGCCGATCCTGGAGCCACTGGCCGCCGCTGGGCGGACTGTCGTCGCGATCGACCAGCGGGGCCAGTATCAGAGCCCGCACGCACCCGACCGCCCCGGCTACTCTGCGGAGGCACTGGCCGCGGACGTGCTCGCAGTCGCCGAGTCGGTCGGCGGAGGCGGTCGCGTCCATCTGGCCGGGCACTCCCTCGGCGGGCTTGTCGCCCGCGAGGCGGTCCTGCGGCAGGCGGCTCGTTTCCTATCGGTGACGCTGCTGGGCTCGGGGCCTGGCGCCATCAGCGGCGAGCGGAGCGACGCGCTCAAGCAGGCCCTGGCATTGCTCGACCCGACCGACGGTGTGGAACCCGACGACCGGGCTCGCCTCGGCGCGGTCGTGAGGCAGGCTTGGCACGACCGCGACGAGCCGGAGGCCAGGGCGCAGGGCGCGGACGAGCACGTCCTCGCTTTCCTGAAGGAACGCCGCCTTCGCACTTGCCCGGTCCAGCTGATCGTGCTGGCCAGATACTTGCTGACCTGCGAGGACCGCACCGACGAACTGGCTGAGGTCGTGGCGGCCGGGCTTCCGGCCCTGGTCGTCTACGGCGAGAACGACGATGCCTGGATGCCAGCGGAGCAGGACCAGATGGCTCGGCGGCTGAGAGCCGAGCGGACGTGCATACCTGGTGCCGCGCACTCTCCGGCCATCGATGCGCCGGTGACCACCGCGGCCACGCTGACCAATTTCTGGAACGCGGCGGAACGACGTCAGCCCATCGTCCACTCCTGCGGCCGCTCTGCGCACGACAAGAGCGCCGACGCTGCGCCGCCGAGTGACGCTACGCTGCCAACCGTCGCGCAGGCCGCAGGCCCAGCGCCCACCTGGTAGGGCAGGCCTGCCGAGTCGCCAAACTTAACCCCCGGTGACTCCCGCCTTGGCGGCTAGGCGCTGGCCGCCAGCGACTGCTGGTCGGATTCTGGCAGCTCCGCCAGGCCGTCCCAGGGCCGGCGCACACGAGCCGCCGCCGCGCCTTCCGGACAGTGAGCCCGGAAGTCGCACCAGCCGCATCCAGGGCCTGGCCGCGGCGGGAAGCTCATCGTTGCCTCCGAGGCGTCCCGCCCGTATTGCTCGTCGGCGGCCGCGCATTCACCCGCGATGTCCTCGGCCCGGCCCAGCTGACGCTCAAGCGACTCCGGGGTGTGTTCAAAGGCGAGCACCGTCCGGCTGGGCAGGTGATGCAGTTCGACTCGCCGGCACGGGCGGCGCATCACGCGCTCGGCCGCAAGCGCGTACAGCGCCAGCGCGAGTGAGCCCCGCGCGTCATCGGCGGTGAGCACGTGCCGACCGGTCTTGTAGTCGACCACCACGAGGTCGCCGGGCCCCCCGTCAGCAGCGGGCCTGGCGTCCAGCCGGTCTATCCGGCCCGACACCGCGATCAGGTCTGTCCTGGTGGCGACCGTCCGCTCCACTCCGAGCGGCTCGACGGCCGGGTCCAGCCGGGCGACGTACTCCTCGACCATGCGCCGGCATTCGCGCCGGTGCGCTGCCGACTGCACGTCGTCCGCGAAGCCGTCGGAAATCCACCCGTTGTCCAGCAGGTCGCCCGCGGCGGTCACGCTCCGCTCGCGGCGGGGCAGCCGCCACCAGCCGGCGAGCGCATTGTGCACGCTGGCGCCCAGGCTGTTGTGAGCCCAGGGCGGTCCCTTCGGAGGCGGCGGCCGGTCCAGGTAGGTCATCCGGTACCGGCGCGGGCAGTCCAGCCACGTGGCCAGCCTGGTCGGCGTGCACGCATAGAGCCGCCTGGGCATGCCGTCGAAGCCGAGTTGCTTCACCTTGTCATCCTGGCCCGAACCGGCACTGAGGGCCAGCCGACACCCGGAGCGTCGGCAACCTCGGCAAGTGCCTCAGCGCCGAGTCGGCATTAGTCCGCGTCAGGTTCGAACCCGGTCTGGCCAGCCGCTACCCAGCCGTCGAATCGCTTCTCCGCGACTGCCACCGTGAATTCATCGCCGTGACCGGGCAAGATTCTGGTCTGCGGCGGGAGGGTCAACACCTGCGCGCCGATTGCGTCTAGCTGCCTGCCCCAGTTGGGGTACCCGTCGTCACGAGGCACGGGTCCGGTATCGGAAATGACGTCGCCAGTGAACACGGCCTCGAGTTCCTCGCAGTAGAGGCAGACCGATCCGCGACTGTGGCCCGGAGCGTGCAGGACCTCGAGGGTGACCCCGGCGACCTCAAATTGCCCACCGTCCTCCATGTCGATGTCCGGCTGGTTGTCGTGAACGTCACGCCATTCCCGGCGGTCGGCCGGGTGCAACGCGATGGGTGCCTCGTCCCGCTCGGCCACCTCGAGTGCCGCATCGCAATGTCCGGCGTGCCCGTGAGTGCATATGACGGCCAGGATCGCCCGATCGCCGACGACCTCGAGCACGGCCTGCGCGTCAGTGCCGGGGTCGATGACGATGACCTCCTCGTCATCTCCGAGAATCCAGCTGTTCGAGGTGCCGCGCACCTCGTCAATCCGTGCATCCTGTCCGCTCATGTGCGCACAGCCTCCTGGGTGTCCTGCGTTAGCTTTGCGCAACGATAGTCGCGACGGAGCGGGCCGTGGGCAACGGCGGCCGGCCGTTCAGGCCGCGGTAACCGGGACGGCGCCGGAGGCGCGTTCCACCAGTTGCCGGTAGGCATCGTCAGGCGCGAGCACGGTTCCAATTCGGAATCCGGTCAGCTGGCCATGGTCGTCGCTGCCGCCGGAGACGACAAGACCCAGACGGGAGGCGAGTGCGGCTAGACGAGCCCGTTCCGCCTCATCGTGCTGCGGATGGTAGACCTCAATGCCCGTGAGGCCGACGGCAGCGAACTCGGCTATTACCTCGTCCGGCGTGCGCCACCCTCGCTGGGATCCGCGCGGGTGCGCCAGAACCGTAACGCCGCCTGCGGCCATGACCAGGCGGATTGCCCGGACCGGGTCCAGGGCGTACCTCGGCACGTGCGCGCGTCCGCCCGGGCCGATCCACTCAGGGCCGAACGCGTCCTCGAACTTCGCGACCACACCGGCATTGACCAGGGCGCGCGCGATGTGCGGGCGGCCGACGACACCCCCTGCCGCGATCTCGCTGACCTGGTCCCAGGTCACGGGCGCGCCGAGCGCGGCGAGCTTGTCCACCATGGCGCGGGCGCGATACAGGCGGCTCTCCCTGATCTCGGCCATCTCCCCGGCCAGCCGGTCGTTGCCCTGATCGAACAGATAGGCCAGGATGTGGACGCTGTGGCCCTCCATGCGGCACGACAACTCCATTCCCGGCATCAGCGTCAGTCCGCGCGGGAGAGCCGCCGCGGCTTCGCGGTGCCCGGCCACGGTGTCGTGGTCTGTCAGGCCGATGACATCAAGATCTGCCGCAGCGGCCCGGCGCATGACATCTGCGGGCGGCTGCGTGCCGTCGGATGCGGTGCTGTGGCAATGCAGATCGGCGCGCATTAGGGGGACATTAACCCGGCAACTGCGGTGACAGCGCCCCGAATGGCAGGTCTAGATCCTGACCAGGATCGCGTAGATCGCGCAGCGGCAGCGGCTCCACCAAGAGCATGCCTGCGGTGTCTGGCCACAGCACGAGCCACAGCCAGGTTCCGCTCACCTCTCCCGCGAAAGCGGCCCGACCCTTCGTGTCGACGTTCCAGAGCGGAAATTCATGATTGGCGAACTGGACGACGCCGGCCGGCGGGCCCTTCGCGAAGTGCGAGCCCGGGTCGGGCCCGCAGAGGCCGGCGAACCTTGCCCCGAGGCCCACCCCTGGTTCCTCCGATATGAGCATCATCTCGGCCGGGCCGCCTATCGGGTTCGGGCCCGAGAGCGCCACCGAGCAGCCGCGCGTGCCGGTCCGTTCGTCACCGGCCGCCGCGAATCCGGTGACCAGCCACCCCTGCGGCAGCGGCCACGGCACCCAGACCGGCACGCGGGCCTGGCGCAGGACGCCCTCCAGGCCCTCCTGAGACGGGCTCAGCGCAGACCTAAGCGGGTGAACTTCACCGTGCTGGCCGCAGTGATAGGCGCTCGACCACACGCTGGGCTCGCGTACTACGGAATTGCACCGTGGGCAGGTTAGTACGGGTCTCATTTCACTCAGCGTTATCCCCCGAATCGCCTGCGTCAAATACCTACTCCGCAGTACCGGGTCAGCCTGGGGCATACTGGCCGAGTGATGTCGGCAAACAGACCTGGCATCGGGAACGCCGAGGGAACCGAGCCAGTTCAGTGCGTTGGCGCGGTTATAAGGGACGAAGACCAGCGAATACTTCTGATACTCCGCGGACATGAGCCGGGCATGGGCCTGTGGTCAATCCCTGGCGGCCGGATCGAGCCCGGCGAGAGCGATGACGAGGCGGTCGTCAGGGAGGTGCGCGAGGAGACGGGCCTGGAGGTGACCTGCGGCCCGTTGCTCGGCGCCGTTGACCGGCCGGGCCTGGTGATCAGGGACTACCAGGCCTTCATCACCGGCGGTGCCGTGGTTGCCGGGGACGACGCCGCAGCGGCTCGCTGGGCAACCCCGGCCGAGGTCGAAGCCCTGGATGCGGCCGGTGAGCTCACCGCCCAACTGCTGGCCACGCTGCGCTCATGGTCCGTTTTGCCGCCGGTCGGTGACTCCTAACGCGTCGAGCTAGTCGATTACGGAGTAAATGGAGTATTCCGGGCGGCGCGAGGCTAGGAGTCGGCGGCGTCGGCTGCCCTCGGCTCGCGGTCTCGTTGGCTGCGGGCGAAGTCGGCTACTGCGACCCCGACGACCGTCGCGGCGGCGCAGGCGCTCAGCGACAGCGCAGTCACATGCGGCGCCAGCAGCCCGAGCAGGGCCAGGACCGCCAGCGCGGCCACCCGTGGCCACGACACCCGTCGCCACACGTCCAGCTTGAATGCGAGGTGCCCGGCCACGTACATGGCAGGCCCGCCGAGAACGAGCCATGCAGTTGACGCCACCCCGACTGCCGTGGGCGCAGTGAGCACGACGTCATCGGCCGCCGCCGTCACGATGATGCCAGCAACCATGATCGGGTGGATGAAGTGATAAGCCGACCGGCCGAGCCGCCCCGGGTCTGACGAAGCGGCTATGAGCCTCGCCGCCTCGTCCGCGCTGCGGTCGAAATACAGCCACCAGAGCGCCACGCTGCCGCAGAAAGCGACCAGGAAGGCCAGCACGGTCGGGGCGTGCTGGGCGTCCGGACGTGCCAGCGGTCCAGATATGAGGCCGGCCAGCGTGGCGCCGATGACCACGATCGACTCTCCCAGGGCGATCAGGATGAATGCCTGGCATCGCTCGGCGAAGTGACCGCCCTCGATGTCCCACTCCCGGGTACTGGCACGGCCCAGGCCCGGCGTAAAGAACCCGACTGCGCCACCAAGCAGGTCCACGGCCACTGCGGCGAGCCACATCAGCGCACGGGCCAGCGCGCCCGGCATCAGGCCGCCAGCGACGGCGAGCGCGCCGCTAACGCAACACCACACCAGGATCCGCTGGTAGTTCCGGGCCAGCGGCAGGTACTCAGCGCCCGCCGGCTGGCCTCGCAGCGCAATGGCCGCGAAGGCGCTCCTGCCGATCTGGCTAACCGCGTAAGCCAGGCCGACCAGCCAGCCGGTTGACTTGAACGCGCCGGGCAGCGCCGCCGACATCGCGAGGCTGACCAGCATCAGAGCCAGCAGCAGCAGGCGGACGGGGATCTTGTCGGGGTCGAACCAGTTGGTCAGCCATGCCGTGTACGCCCACAGCAGCCACACCATTGCCAGCAGGAGAGCAGCCTCAAGCGCTCCAACCAGGTTCCGGTGACCCAGCAGGAAATCCGACAGCTGAGTGATCGCGAACACGTAGACGAGATCAAAGAACAGCTCGACGTTCGTGACGCGCCGCCGCCCGGTGACCCGCTCCCGCAGCAGGCTGGGCCGCGATCTCTCGGCCAACCCGCCTCCCTGTCGTCAGCTGGAGGTGACTAGCCGGGAATCGGCGGCTCGAAGCGAGTCGTCCTGGGCAGCCCGGCGGCCCGGCCCCGAGCGGCCGCGACCATGGCCATTTTCCGTGATGCCTCGTCGATCATCTCGCCGTCCAGCGTCGCGGCACCTAGGGCCAGGCCGGTGTAGTAGTCGTAAGCCTCCAGGAGCAGCTCAGCCCGGTCGTACTCGTCCTGGGCCGGAGAGAACGCCCGATTAACCACATCCACCTGGCTCGGATGCACCACCCACTTGCCGTCATAGCCGAGCGCGGCCACGCTGGCCGAGCTCCGCTCCAGCCCGGCGACGTCCTCGATGGCTGCGTACGGCCCGTCGATGGCCTGCAGCCCGTGCGCACGAGCCGCCACCAGGATTCGCATGTGCGCGTAGTGAAACGCGTCACCGCCGGCGTATCCGGCCGGCTGGGCGCCCACGGTGAGCGATCGCATGCCCAGGCTGGCCATGAAGTCGGCCGGGCCGAATACAAGCGCCTCAAGCCGCGGCGAGGCCGCCGCGATCTCGTCTGCACTGGCGAGTCCGGCCGCG
Source organism: Streptosporangiaceae bacterium (assembly GCA_030040155.1). Lineage (GTDB taxonomy): Bacteria > Actinomycetota > Actinomycetes > Streptosporangiales > Streptosporangiaceae > JAJYUU01. The sequence continues at coordinate 16,121 of JASHUG010000046.1, forward strand.
TCCTCGATCTGCGCCTCGATCGCGATGCCGCCTGGTGGCAGTCCGGTAGCCAACTCAACCTGACCGAGCAACAGGTCCAGCCAGGTGATGTCACGCGGCCCGCTGACCTTGGGCAGCACGATCGCGTCGAGGCAAGCACCCGCCCGCTCGACGACCTCGACGACGTCCCTGTACGCCCAGCCGGTACTGGCGTCGTTGACCCGGACGGCCCTGATCTTGCCCTCCCAGCCACCGGCCCGCAGCGTCTCGGCGACCAGTTCCCGGCTCCTGGCCTTCGCGGACGGCGCTACCGCGTCCTCGAGGTCAAGGAATACCTCGTCAGCCGGCAGGTCGCGCGCCTTCTGCAAGAACCTGGGGTTGCTGCCGGGAACCGCCAGGGTTGTCCGGCGCGACTTGAATGCCCGTGGGCTCACAGGCGGCGAGCCTATCGGGTCCCGGCACGGTGGCTTGCACTGGCGGCCTGGGCCGCTACTGGCCGCGGACGAGTCGCAGTTGGGGCTCCGGGTCGAGCGGCTGGATCGACAGCTCCCTGAAGTCATCGGCCGCGTCGTACTGACCCGAGTAGTCGCACATCTGCGCCAGCACCTCGACCAGGGTGTCGATCCGCCCGTCAAGCCGACGGATATCAAGCTCCGTGTAGGCCAGCCTCGCCTGGAGCTCGCGCCGCCGAGCCAACGGCCCGTTGTTCCGCCAGTACCTCAGCTCCGCCGCGATCGCGGCGGCCAGACCCTGCCGGGCTGCCTCATGGTTGGGCATTACGAGATCCCCCTCGTCCGTAACACGGCGTGTCCAGCCCGCAGTCCCCCCGCTTGCTGGGGCGGCCCGGTGGACAGCGAAATCACGCTGTCCTTACGGCCGACGCAGCAATAATGTCCGACCGCAGCCGGGCCAGATGGCCGAACGGCAGGCTGCCCGCATTCGCGCCGAATCACTCCAGCGTGGCAGTAGGTGGAACGGCACGCCTGGTACGGCCATAGCATGGGAGCATGTCCACAGACTCGCTAGCTGCGACGACCGGCGTCGGCGGACCGCCGACGAAGGAGCAGGTCACGCAGGCCCTGGCCGGGGTTAATGACCCGGAAATCCACCGTCCCATCACCGACCTGGACATGGTGAAGCATGTCGAGGTCGGTGCCGACGGCACCGTCGTGGTGCAGGTCTGGCTGACGGTGGCCGGCTGCCCGCTCCGCGAAACCATCACCAGGGATGTCACTGCTGCCGTTGGCCAGTTGTCAGGCGTCAGTTCCGTCCGGGTGGATCTCGACGTGATGAGCGAGGAGCAGCGCCGGGCTCTCCAGAGCAAGCTGCGCGGCGCTACGACCGAACGAGAGATCCCGTTCGCCAAGCCCGGATCACTCACCAAGGTCTACGCGATCGCCAGCGGCAAGGGCGGCGTCGGTAAGTCTTCCGTCACTGTCAACCTGGCAGTCGCCATGGCGGCCGCCGGGATGAAGGTCGGACTGCTTGACGCCGACATCTACGGGCACTCGGTGCCGAGGATGCTCGGTGTGACCGGCCGTCCCACTCAGGTCGAGCAGATGATCATGCCGCCCACGGCCAACGGGGTCGTGGCCATCTCCAGCGGAATGCTGAAGAAGGGCAACGAGCCGCTGCCGCTGCGCGGCCCGATCCTGCACCGGCTCTTGCAGCAGTTCCTGGCCGACGTTTACTGGGGCGACCTGGACGTCCTGCTGATGGATCTGCCGCCGGGTACCGGCGACGTGGCCATCTCCGCGGCTCACCTGGTGCCCGGATCTGAGCTGGTTGTGGTCACGACGCCGCAACTGGCCTCCGCCGAGGTCGCCGAACGAGCCGGGTCGCTAGCGCTCCAGCTACATCAGCGTGTCGCCGGTGTCATCGAGAACATGTCCTACCTGCCATGCCCACACTGCGGCGAGCGGGTGGAGGTCTTCGGCTCCGGCGGCGGCCAGGCGGTGGCCGAGACTCTGACCAGGCTGACCGGCGCACCGGTCCCTGTGCTGGGTGAAGTGCCGATCGACACCAGGCTGCGCGAGGCTGGCGACGTCGGGCGGCCGCTGGTGCTGTCGGAGCCAGACTCGCCCGCTGCGCAGCAGCTGCGCAAGATCGCGGAAAACCTGGCCGGGCGGAGCCGGGGCCTGGCGGGTCGCCAGCTCGGCCTCACGCCGCTCTAACGTCGCTGGCCGTCTGCGCCGCTCGCGTCGGCCCATCCGGTTCCGGGCAGCGCAAGGCGCGGGTCACGGCGTCAGCCGCGCCGGCAGCGCCCGTTTCAGGTTGCTTCGGCGTCGTAGGGCGGGCTCTCGCCGGGCTCAAGCCTGGCAGTCTGCAGCACCTGATTCGGCCGGGCAGCCCCGTTGCCCGCCTCGGCTGAGCCGGCGAGCAAGGTTCCCTCGCCCGTGAGCTCGTTGATGACGTGCTTGCGCACGAAGTGCTTCGGGTTCAGGTCGGCGATATCGAACTGCTGGCTGAACTGGGTGAACTCGGGGCCAAGACTGTCTTGCAGCTCGGACTTGGCCCCTTCGGCCATCCGCCGGAGCTCCCGCAGAAGGCGCCCGGCCTGCGCAGCCATGGTCGGGAGGCGCTCTGGGCCGAAAATGATCAGTGCAAGGACGCCGAGCACGAGCAGCTTGAAGAAGGACAGGTCGAGAAGCACCAGGCGCTCCAGGTAGCCGGACCGGCGAGCATGCACACCGCTTCGATCCAGACTAAACCGTCCAGGCCGCTCACCCGAATGCCCTGCTCGCGAACGGAGGGCGACGGTCAGGAAAACTGCATCAGGACGGCGCCGATCCCATCTGGATTGTGGTCGTGTAAGTCTGCCCGGCCTGAGTGAACGTCATGCTCGTCCTGGTCCCGGGCGCCAGAGACCTGATTGCGTCCAGCAGGGTGTCCGCGTCGTTGATGGTCTGGCCATCGAACCTGGTGATCACGTCGCCTGGCTCGAGCCCTGCCGTGGCAGCGGGGCCGCCGGGCGTGACAGTGGACGGGCCGCCTGCCTTGGCGGGCATGATCTCCGCCCCGTTGCCGCCCCAGCCCGCTGCGATGTCCGCTCCGATGACCGCATGAGTGGCATAACCGGTCCTGATGAGCTGAAGGGCTACGCGCCTGGCCTGGTTAATCGGGATGGCGAAGCCAAGGCCGATGCTGCCGCCCTGGGTGCCGGTGAGCGGGTTGGCGCCGAGTGTGTCGATCGCGGCATCCACTCCGATCACCTGACCGCGGCCGTTCACGAGCGGGCCGCCCGAGTTACCCGGGTTGATCGGCGCGTCGGTTTGAATCGCGTCGAAGTAGACCTGCGGCGAGGTGCCCGTCTCTCCCGGCTGCACCGGCCGGTTAACCGCGCTGACAATTCCGCTGGTCACCGTGTCGGCCAGGCCGAGCGGCGAGCCGACCGCGATCACCGGATCGCCGACATCGACGCTCGTCGAGTTGCCGAGCGCGAGAGCTGGGAGGCGCGTGACGCCGACGGCCTTGATGATGGCGATGTCAGAGTACGGATCGCGCCCTACCAGCTGGCCAGGAGCCGACTGGCCGTTGCTGAAGTACACCCGGAGAGCGGCGTTGCTAACCTCGCCGTCCAAGGTGACGACGTGGTTGTCGGTCACGATGTAATCGCCACGGATGATGAATCCCGAGCCCGTGCCGATGCCGCCGTTGACCTTGATCATCACCACGCTCGGCATGACCCTGGCGGCGATCCCCGCTACCGAACTCGCGGGCCGGTTGTTGAGCGCGGGCGGGACGGTTCCGAGGCTGTAGCTCGGATTCGTGGTGGCGACGTTGTCCGTGTGCAGCACTATGTAGCCGCCGATGACGCCGCCGAGCATCGTGCAGGCCAGCCCCAGGCCGCCAGCGGCCAGCGCCAGCCGGTTGCCACGCAGCCAGCCAGGCAGGCCGGCGCCTCGGCTTTTGCTGTCGCGGGCGGCGCCGTCCTGGCCTGCGCCTTCCTGGCCTGTGCCGTCCGGACTGGCGCCCTCCTGGCCTGTGCCGTCCGGGCTAGCACCGTCGGGGCTGGCACCGTCGGGGCTGGCACCGTCCGGGCTGGCACCGTCGGGGCTGGCACCAGGGCTCGGCGCGGCCGGTACGCCAGAACCGGAGGCGGCCAGGCGCGACAGCAGCGGCCTGCCTAGCAGGCGGCGCCAATTGAACAGCCTTCGACGTATTTGCCCCTTGTCGCAGGGCTCGCTGACCGCGGTCGCCCCGCCGACCACACCTGCCGCGGATGCCGGCCCGGCTGAAGAGTCCGTCGAGGTCACGAGACGTTGCGCGGAAGCGTCCGAGCCCCCAGCACCAGCTGGGGGTCTGGCCTCGGCGTCAGCGGTCGCCGCGGTATCGGCTCCGGTCGCGCCACCAGCAGTCGCCCCGCCTGGCCTAGTGCTCTCCGGCTTGGCCCACACACCTGGCAGCAGCGCGCCGGACTTCCGAAGCCACGAGTCGCGCCTGGTCCGGCCGCCTGGCGCACGCTCATCGGCATCGCCAGACTTCGCGAAGCGGCTAAAAGCCTCGAAATCCCCGACCTGGTCCACCTCGGAGGCGTCAGCAGCTCCCTCGGCTGAGCCCGCAGAGCGGTCGTCACCAGGATCGCGCTGATCGCCAGGATTGCCGGGCTGGTCAGGCTGGCCCGGCCGGTCGAACGCATCATCATCCCTCGGCTGCCCGGACATGATCTGCCTCCCCCGTGACGGCACCCCGTGGCATGAGCGACCAGCCGCCGTCGCTGGATATGCCCCATGCCGGGACGATTAGGCGTCGTCAGCGGAACGGGTTTGCCCATGCGGCAAGTCGCCGGAAACCGCGGCCGAGCCGGGTCCAGAGGTCGGGCGACTGCCCATGCGCCAGCGCTGAAATGACCTGGTCAACGGATCCGGACGGCGCGTCGGCGACGACCGTGAAGACGTAGCCGTTACTCGACCAGGCAATCGTCTGGTCGTCGGAATCGCTGGCATACGCATCGTGATCGGCCAGGCCGATACGGCGCCAGCCCGCCATGTGCGCTGGCAGCGCACCGCGCTGGACGAACAGGGAGATCACGGACAGCCCGTCTGAGTACGACAGGCCGATCACCGGACCGGATGCCGAGGCCGTGCCCGTCTGGCTGGCGGCGAACAGCACCATCTGGTTCGGCAGCTCCACCGGGAGCGGCCAGCCCTGGTGCCGAAGCGACATGACCGCGGCCTGGCTGAGGTGCTTGTTCCAGGGCAGCGCCCGCACCGACGGCATGCCGCCAAGGGCGCCAGGTCCAATCCGCAGCTTGGTAAGACTGACGTCGCTGACCAGCCGAGCGTGGTCGTCGAAGAGCTGTCGGCGCAGCGGTAGCTTGGTCTGTCCGTCAAGCCAGTACTTGGCCGCGAGCGTCCCATCGGGCCGGTCGACTGCGATCAGAACCGCCGGCCGGCCGTCCGCGGAGCTGGGCCCGGCGTATTCGAGCACGTAACCCGACCGGAGCAGGCTCAGCTGCTCGACCGAGATCATCATGGAAGTACTCGGGGCCGGGTCTGCGGCGCCCGCTGAGCCATCAGGGCTGCCAGAAGTGCTGCTCACCGGCTGGGCCACGGTCTGACCCCCTGGCCGGTGCCAGACGTCGGCCATCGATACGTGCGGTCCGGCGGGCCCCCACGAACGGGTGACCAGGACCGCGCTGAACGCGGTGTTACGACAGGCTGCCGCCGCCTGGCTCATCAGGCGCAGCCCGGCGCGTGCCGCCCCGCTAGGGCGCGCCGCCAGTACCCCCTGCGGGCCGGCGCGCCGCGGCCAGGACTGATACGCGACCGCAGTCCCTCCTGCCCTGTCGTGCACCGCCAGGGCGACCGCTGATGAGCCTGCGAGGACAAACACTACCGCCGCGCTGGCGGCTCGCCAGTGGGAGATCTGCTGCGTCACGGCACTGTGCGGGATCGATTCTTGGCGCTCGCAGGGTCGGCCTTCGGCTGCTGGGAGCCGCGCATGAAGAGGCCGTTCATGCCGTCATGCTCAAGCAAGAAGACATCGACCGACGGCGTCACCTTGGGCGTTGGTGCTTGGGCCTGCGGATCCCCGCCGGCGATGAACGCGGCGGTCCCGAGGCCGGCCAGGAACACCGTGAATGAACCGGCGAGCAGGTATCTGGCTACGCTTCTGGCATCCGCGCGGACGTGGGACTCGGCTGAGCTCCAGCCGCTGGCCGTCCGCGGCCAGACCCCGTCCTCGCTGCTCAGGCCCATGAGCCGCCCGGTAAGCGCGGCGTCGGCCGCAGTCTCGCCGAGGGCGTTCATCCGGCGCTTCAGCGTCCGGAGAGCAGCAGCCTCGTCCCGGCACCAGCTGCATCTCGCTAGGTGCCCGAGCACCCGATCGCGCTCGTCACAGTCAAGCTCTCCGTCAATCAGGGCGGAGAGCCGCTGCCCGAGATGGGTCATGGCTGGCCTCCCTGCGGCAACGGCGGCAGGGGCAGGTCAATGTGCAGGCGCGCCTGCGGCACGGCCGCAGCGATTCGGCGCGGCCTGCGATGCTCTAGAGCCTGGCGCAGCTGCGCCCGTCCGCGGTGGATCCGGCTCCTGACCGTGCCCAGCTTTACCCCGAGCGTTGCCGCGATCTCCTCGTAGGACAGTCCCTCGATGTCGCAGAGGATCACAGCCGCCCGGTACTCGGGAGCCAGCGCCTTGAGCGCAGCATGAATGTCTCCGTCAAGGTGCCGGTCATCAAAGGCCTCGGCCGGCGTTGGCTCGGTTCCCCCAAGCCGCGCTTCGGTCTCCTCGGCGAGCCCCTCAAACCTGATCCGCTGCCGCCTGCGGGCCATGTCGAGGAAGAGGTTCGTGGTGATGCGGTGCAGCCAGCCCTCGAAGGTTCCGGGGGTGTAGCTATCGAGCGAGCGGAAGACGCGGACGAAAACCTCCTGAGTGAGGTCCTCGGCGTCGTGAGTGTTGCCAGTAAGCCGGTAGGCAAGCCTGTATACCCGGGCTGAGTGTTCCCTGACGACAGTTTCCCAGCTCGGCGGGGTCCACGCAGGCGCGTCGATCTCGGCTTCCTCGGCCTGGTCCACGGCTTCCCCCCTTACCGCTCCCACTTGCTCCAACACTGTCGCGATCCCAAACCTTCCGCGATCGCCGGCCTAGCCCGCCGTGAGCCCGGCTGATCCTCGCCCGTCCTCCGCCGCGACGAGCGTTCGAGGGCGTCGGAGCGGCGTGCCACCGTGCCCTCGCTTGAACCGGTTAAGGTCCTAATCAACGATATTCCGTACGGATACCGTCTTGCCAGTGACTGCCCGTGACGGGGTGATCCGTCCATCTCTGCCTGCCTCAACGCCCAGGGCGGCCGCTCGGTTCCCGCGCGACGTTACCTGCCTGGGCTCCCCAAGGCAGCCGCCGCCCGCTAGGCTGCCGCCCAGGCTTGGCCGGCCGCCCGGAGCGTGGGCCTGCAGCCGGTCCGGTGGCAACCGCTTCGCTCAGGGAGGCAGCCATTTCGATAGGCGCAGGCACGCTCGCCTACATAGACGACTTCCTGCCAGAAGACGAGGCCCTGCTGGCGGCCAGGCGGAACGCGGCCGAGGTCGGCGGCGCCGCGCCGGTCAGCCCGCTCGCGGGCGGCACCCTGAGGTTCCTCGCCGCAGCCACCGGCGCCCGTGCCGTGGTGGAGATCGGTACCGGCTGCGGGACGTCGGGCATCTGGTTGCTGCGCGGAATGCGCCCAGCCGCAGTGCTCACCACGGTGGACGTCGAACCGGAGCATCAGCGCCTCGCCCGGGCCGCCTTCCTTGCAGCGGGATTTCAGAACGGGCGGTACCGCCTCATCGGAGGCCTTGCCCTCGAGGTACTTCCCAGGCTCGCGGACGGCGCTTATGACATGGTTTTCTCCGATGCCGACCGGCAGGAGTTTCCCGACTACCTGGTCGCCGCGCTGCGTTTGCTGCGGCCTGGCGGCGTCGTGGTGTTCAATGCGACGCTGCCGGGCAGCACGGCGGCCGAGCGCCTGCCCAACGAGGCGGAGATGGCGGCCCTGACCGACCTGCGCGATCACGTCCGTTCCGATGAACGCCTCGTCCCGCTGCTGCTGCCGGTTGGAAACGGCCTGCTCACGGCCGTCAAGCAGGCCTGAGCGGGCATGATTCAGGCCTGACCAGCCCTGAATCAGACCTAGCCTGCGCGCTCAGGGGTCCCGGCGAGCCACGTCAGCAGCAGCCGCGTGCCGAATCCGGTGGCTCCCTTGGTGAGCTCGCCGTCGTCCGCGCCGGCTCGGCCAGGCCCCGCAATGTCCAGGTGCGCCCACGGCGTCGCCGCCACGAATTCCCGGAGAAATAGGGCGGCCAGGATCGACCCGGCGCCAGGGCCGGACCTGGCCACGTGCGCGATCTCGGCCACCGGAGAATCGAGCGACGGCCGGTAACCGGACTCCAGCGGCATCCGCCATAGTCGATCGCCGCTGGCCTCGCCCGCCGCGACCAGCGAGTTCGCCAGCGAATCAGATGTCGCATACAACGCGGCATACACACCGCCGAGTGCCACCCTGGCCGCGCCGGTCAGGGTCGCGATGTCGACTATCTGGTCAGGAGCCAGGCGCGCGACCGCGTAGGCCAGCGCGTCGGCCAGGACCAGGCGCCCTTCGGCATCGGTGTTGAGCACTTCGACGCTGCGCCCGCCGTACTGGGAGATGACGTCGCCGGGCCGGTAGGCCGAACCCGAGGGCATGTTCTCCGCCGCCGCCACCAGCCCGGTAACGCGAGCGCTGACGCCAAGGTCGGCGAGGGCAGACAGCACGGCAATCACGGCACCACCGCCTGCCATGTCGGTCTTCATCAGCTTCATGCTGTCGGTCGGCTTGAGCGAAAGCCCGCCGCTGTCGAACGTGATCCCCTTGCCAACCAGCACGACGTGCGACGTCGGATCCGGGGGCTGGTAACTAAGCTCGATGAGCCGCGGCGGGCGCACCGAGCCCGACCCGACGGCCACCAGGCCGCCAAAGCCGCTCGCTGCCAGTTCCTCCTCCGCCCATACGCGGACATCGACGCCACGACCAGCGGTGATCCTGATGGCCTCGTCGGCCAGCCACTGCGGGCTCTTGCCCGCCGACGGGGTATTGGCCAGGTCCCTGGCAGCTGCCACCGCCTGGCCCACGATGGTCGCCCGGTGGACACCTGCGACGGCGGCCTCGGGGTCAGCCGACAGCAGCTGGACCTCGCCCGGCACGGCTTCATCCGGCGAGGATCGGATGCGGAAGCGGTACCCGCCGAGGAGCACGCCCTCGCAGAATGCCTGGGCATCGTGCTCTCCTATGTCGGTAACCGCGGTCTTGCCGTCGGCGCAGCGACGGGCCAACTCCGCCCCGGCCCGGCGCAGCGCGCCAGCCGAAAGATCGCCTACGCCAAGCAAGAGCACCCTGACGACCCGGTCGGCGACGCTGATGGCCGACTCGGCGATCTCACCCGGCTTCCCGGAATGGCCGTAACTCTCGGCCAGTCGGCTGGCGCTGGCCGGGAGCAGGGCATCGAGCGGCGCACAGGCAAGCGGAGCGCCGCCGTCCTGGACGCCGATGGCGATCAGGTCGGCAGGCTCGGCCTCGCCCGACGTGATCGCTGATATGTACGCCTCAAGCGGACGCGGGCCGAACGGGGGCAGACGTGAACCGAGCCGGGGCAGCAGACTGGCCCCGACAGTGAGCGGCAAGGGTCAGCCGACGGCAGACGTGAGCGCATCACTGAGCGCACGCGCCTCGTCCGGAGTCAGCTCGACAACCAGCCGCCCGCCGCCCTCAAGTGGCACGCGCATTACGATGCCGCGCCCCTCCTTGGTGACTTCAAGCGGACCGTCACCCGTCCGCGGCTTCATCGCCGCCATCCAGCTCCCCTTCCCTGCACAGGGCCGCGCCGAACCGCAGACGCCTCGTCGCCGTGCGCGAGCGGTACCTGGCGGTAACTCCAGCCAGCCACATACATCTCGATCAGTCCCTCTATTATCCAGTGTTCGGCCTCGCGATGGTAACGATCAGCGTTCCCCGCCTGTTCACTCCGATACCAGGCGAGACTGGGACATGCCGAATGCTGGCGAGATCGGCCCCGGCTGATGCGGCGGCGGCGCCTCGTGCCAGCTAAGAGCCCCATTCCAGGCCCGGCGTAACCTCGCAAAGGGAGGGACATGCAGTGACCGACAGCGTGCTTCGCCAGACCGACGGTGCAGTGGCCACGATCACAATCAACCGGCCAGAAGCCAGGAACGCGCTGACCGCGGGGACCAAGACTGCCCTGCTAGACGCCTTGCGGTTCTACAGCGCCGACTCCAGCGTCCGGGTCGTCGTGCTCACCGGGGCGGGCCAGGCATTCTGCGCAGGCCAGGACCTGCGCGAGCACGCTGAGCTCCTAGAGGCCGGTGCCGCGCCGCTGAACACGGTGCGTGAGCACTACAACCCGATCATCGAGACCCTCGCGACCATGCCGAAGCCGGTGATCGCGGCCCTGCCAGGCGTGGCCGCAGGCGCGGGAGCCTCGCTGGCGTTCGCTTGTGACTTCCGGATCGCGGCCCAGCGGGCCAGCCTGCTCCTCGCGTTCGCCAGGGTCGGCCTCGGCGCCGATTCTGGTGCTTCCTGGACGCTGCAGCGCCTCGTCGGGCCGGCTAAGGCGGCCGAACTGCTCATGCTCGCCGAGCCCGTCGATTCGGCCGCAGCGCTACGAATCGGGCTGCTGACCCTGGTCGTTCCCGACCAAGAGCTGACCGCCGCCACCTCTGAGCTGGCGAACAGGCTGGCAGAGGGCCCCACCCTTGCCTACGCCGCGATCAAGGAGAGCCTGATGTACGGGGCAACGCACCGGCTCACCGAGTCCCTGGAGAAGGAGGCCGAGCTGCAGACCAGGCTCGGCGAGACCGAAGATCACAAGGCGGCGACCCTGGCGTTCGTAAGCAAGCGGATGCCGACCTTCCACGGACGCTAAATACGCGGCGAACGAGGCCCGAGCGAGCCGGAGCGGCGCGGCGGCGCCTGGACTGAGGAGCGGGGTTTGCGACGAGGGAAGGCGGCGCATTAGCGCGCCGCGAGGGCTGAGCGGGACGCAGGGCTGAGCGGGACGCAGTCCTCAGCCGGCGACAGACAGGTTGCCGAGCGCCACCGGGCCTGGGCCGAGATTGAGCGGATCGGCCGCCGCAGCCTCCTCGTTGGCGCACACAATCTGCTCGGCGACCTCGACGGTGTCCTCGACGTCCAGCCGCTGATACTCGCCGCTGGATGCGCGCCACGAAATGGCCGCGCCGTGCCGCCACACGGTCAGGTGGCGGCTGATTGACAGAACCGAGATCCCGTCGGCATCCGCGCGGACGATGCCGGTGAGCCCGCGGCGGACGAGCATGTCCTCGAGTTCGTCCACCAGCCAGTCAGGGCTGAACCGCGGCCGGCCGAGATGATCGGGAAGGACAGCCGGCGGAATCCGAAGCGCGAACCAGACCGCCTTGCCGGGCGCCTTCCATGAGCCCAGGCGGGACAGCGAGAGGTGACAGCCCCAGTGACCGGCTGACAGCCCGTCGACTACCTGCAGACCTCGCCCGCTGACCGAATCCACCGGGGCCTTGTCCATGCCCGTCGCGATGCCACCGTCCCAGTCGCGCTCGGAGTCGAACACCTTGCAGACGAGCTCGCAATGCCGGCCGTCGCCGCGCAGGTAGATCCAGATCTCAGGGACACCGCTTGCCACCCGCTGACGGGCGGCACCCGGCACCGCCGACCGCTGGGCATGGAGTGTGTTGGCGGCCAGTTCGCTCGCCATCGTCACCCCGTCGTGCAGGAGGCCACTCGGGATCGGCAAGCTTGAAAGGGCTTCCCTGAAGAACCTGCGGGCGGCCGACGCGCAAGTCGTGTCGACAGGCAACGGCCGGACGAAGCAGCCGCCGCCGCTGACGCCGGCATCCTCGAGACTGCCCGGATGAGGGGGAAGCACCGCCAGGGCCTCGGCCAGCGGTGCGGCAAGCAGCCCGGCGGCCGTAGGCGCACCCGCCTGGCCCATCGCGCTCCTACCGCTGCCGTCAGGCGTTGGCGGCCGCATGCTCCTCCGCCCTCCAGAGTAAGGCTTCTGTGAAGCACAGATTATGAGTATTGTACGAACTTTCGCAATACCATCGCGGGAATGTCGGGCCAAATGGAAGAAGTGTTTACCTGCCATCTGACCTGGCCAGAGCCGGAAAGGCCCACGTTGACCGGCCAGAGCCGCACCCAGGCCCGCCGCCGTCGTGCCGCCGCGTCACGCAATTGCGGGCGCCCAGGCATAATCCTGGGCGCCCGGTCGCATCGGCCCCCGCTCCTGAGCCCGCTGCGTGACTGCCGTCCGCGGACGGCGGGTTGGGTCAGGCGCCTGCTATGTCATAACGGCCGGCCCGGGCGTCGGCAACGAAGGCTGCGAAGGCAGCCTTGCTGACGACATGCGCGCCATCGGCGGGCCGCTTGCTGTCCCTGATAGCAATCACGCCGGGAAGGTTGGCCGCTACCTCAACGCAGCCCCCGTTGTTCTGGCTGGCCGTGGCTTTGCGCCAGTCGGCTCTCGACAGATCAGTCATCGCGTCTCCTCTAGTCGTTGGGTCAGGAATTTGAGGTAGGCAGTGGTGTCGAGCGGCTCAAGCGCCGCTTCCCTCGCCCGATCGAATGTGTGTCCGTAACTGTCAACAAGCTCCTGCTGGCTCACCTCCTGGATCGCGGTATCTGTCTCTGTGAAGACGATGCCGGGCTCGCCGTCCGGCAGGTCGAAGATGTTGACCGGCGAGAACATCCCCTGTGGCGGCCCGTCCTCGAAGCGCTGGATCCGCAGGTCGATATTGGGCCTGGAAGACAACTCGATGAGATGCTGGATCTGGTCGCGCCTGTCGGCTCGCGAGCCCCACCGATACATTAGCGACGCCTCGGTGATGACCGCCTGGACCAGGGGCAGCGTGCCCCCGGCACGCTCGAGCACTTCTTGCCGCCGCAGCCGCGCCACCATCGCACGGTGGCGCCACGTCGGCGGCCTCGCCCCGAACCGCAGGTGCGCCTCCATGTAGTCGCGGGTCTGCAGCAGGCCGGGTATCAGCAGCGGCATGAAGACCCGGATCACGGCGGCGTCGTTCTCAAAGCCGGGGAACTCGTTCTCGAACACGTCGGGGTAATCCCGCCACCAGGCCCGTGACCTGGCCAGAAGGGCAAGCTGCTCCAGTTCCTCGCGCTCGGGGTCACTGACGTCGTAGATGCGGAGCAGATCCCTGATGTCGCTCATCTCGGGCCGCTTCCACATGTTGGCCTCGAACCGGCCCACCTTCCCCCGGCCCCAGCCGAGCAGGTCACAGACGTGGTTCGCGGTATGACCTGACGAATGCCTCAGGTCCGTCAGCCGGCGGGCCAGCCGCCGTTTGGCGACGGTTGCGCCGTAGGCGTCATCGCTCATCGATCACCCTAGGGAAGGTTCCTGGCTGCCAATTCTTCGGCTCAAGTTGTGAATCACAAACATCGTATCCAAGTGGAGAACGGCGCGGAAGCGCTTAGGGAGCAATTGTCATGTCATTTACCGCTAATGGATCATGCGAGAAGCCCTTCTACCAGCGGTCTTAAGCCGGTACCTCGAACTCGCCGTTCCTGACGCCGTCTAGGAAGCAGCGCCACTCATGCTCGTCATAGACGAGCACTCGTCCGGCCGGATCACCAGCCACGCGCAGCAGCACCCACGTGCCGGCGTCGGAGGTGTGCGCAATCGCAACCTCCAGCGTGCCGGCCTCGGCCGAGCAGGCCTCGGTCGGGCGCCGCCATTTCAGGCTCTGCAAATCGAACCCGAGGCTCTCGGCGTCAGGCTTCGCGCTCACGGCGTGCCCTTGCCCGGCCCCCGCGCGCCGCGCAGCCCTGCGGCCCGGTGCGCGTGCCTCACCGGGTGCGCACAACACCTCATCAAAGCCTGATCCTCCCAACTTGGGGGACGCCGAGTGACGGGCAGCGCACGTCGGGCCCTCACTTTCGCGCCGGCAGACGCGCCCGACCTGGCCGACTACCAGTCCCGCAGCGCCCGCGCGCACAACTGGCGCAGCGCGTGGACGCCATAGGCACCTGCGCGCCGCCAGGCCATCTTGCCATGGTTTGACATCAACCATTACATGTGCGGGAAACGCATCCATCACGATGATGCAACGGCATCGTTAAGCGCAGATCTTGATCTCATAGATTGAATGCAATACGCACCGCTCAGTCCGGTGGCGCGCAGGCTGGCCCGCCCAGGCCGCGTCCAGGTAGCGCGCCATGGCACTGATCAGCTTGGCTTAATCCGTTCGTATCTGTGCAAGACAGCCGGTGTCCCTCGGCCGGTCCCGCGCCGCTGGCCGTTGCTCGCCACTTCGCCCGCCCCGCCGATCAGCGCCGCCCTATGACCAGGTCAGAAGGCGGAAGGTCACTATGGGTTGCTCGCCGTTAGACGACTTTTCTTAATTACTGAAAGCCACCGCATAAAGCGAGGCGTCCGGCCGTCGCGCGGACGGAGCTGGTTGGCGCTACGTAAAAGAATGGGTAGCCCACTTCTGTCTCGGGCTTTGGGAATGGACGTGAATCCATGCAAGCCCGCGCAACGGCCGCGATTCTCGACGGCCAGCAGTAAAGCCGGGTCGAGCCAAGAAAAGGTCGGTAACTTTCCGCGGCGCTGACCGCGATGCCCGGCGCGACCGGAACGAACCTCAGGAGGCGCGGCGAGGCGTCCCGCGTTCCGGCTCACGCACCCGGCCAGATGGTCATTCACGACTCCGGACGCCTGCATCGTGGCGTATGCGGTCACTGGCCCGGTAAAGGAGAATCCGTGGCGGCGCAACTCCTTCGAGAGGGCCTTGGATTCCGGCGTCGAGGACGGAACGTCGGACAGGGTGACCGGGGCCCGTACGTCATCGGGCGCGAACTTCCAGATCAGCTCGCCTAGGCCGACGGGCAGCGCCGCGGCTGCCCTGGCGTTGCCGATTGTCGCATCGATCTTGGCCCGGTTCCGCACAATGCCCGCATCAGCCAGCAGGCGGGTGACGTCCGCCTGGCCGAAGCTCGCGACAGTCTCGATATCGAAGTCACGAAACGCGGCCCGGAAGTTCTCCCGCTTACGCAAGATCGTCAGCCACGACAGGCCGGACTGGAACGCCTCGAGGCACAACCGCTCGAACAGCGTGTTGTCATCGTGGACTGGCTTGCCCCATTCGTCGTCGTGATAGCCCAGGTACTCGGGAGCGTCGAGAGACCACGGACAGCGCAGCAGGCCGTCAGGACCGGGAACGGCCTCGCCAGCCGTCATGAATCCTCACCGCCTCTGGCCTGGCTGCCCTGCGCGATCGATTCGGCCGGCCGGGCCGGGTCGGGCTCCTCGCCGACGTCCGCAGCCGGCTCCACTGGGATCGGGAGATCACGCAACTCGCCATCCTGGCGCTCGCCCTCTGGCTGCAGTTCGCGCAGCCGCGAGCGCAGCCAGGCGATCTCTGCGTCACGATCGGCCAGGGCCCGGCCAGCCAGCAACAGCGCGTACTCGGTGGCGCCGGCATGATAACCAAGCAGCGCAGGCGGCGGCCTGTATCGCGCCACATCGGCTCCGGTCTCGAAGTCGACGACGGACGGCTCGTCGCCCGTCTGCCGCGCTAGTTCGCCACCACGGCCCATGGCGGCAACGACGATGCCGCCAAGGATCGCCAGGGCCGCGAGGATGATGAGAACCGGCACACAAGAATCGTGCCATGCGATGCACCATGTTTGTGCACGCGCGCGGCCGCTTGGCTGAGACCGGGCCGGGCGCGGGGCTCAGGTCATATCGAAGCCGCTGTGGCGGGCGGCGTCCTGGTTATGGGCGTCAAGGATGATCTGCACGACCTCGGACGGGTCGTCGACGATCCTGAGCAGCTCGGGGTCGCCGGGCGAGATCTTGCCCTCGGCCAGCAGCGTCCCGGTGATCCACTCCTGCAGCCCGCGCCAGTACTCGCTGCCAACGAGGACGATCGGGAACTTCGTGATCTTGCCGGTCTGCACGAGCGTGATGGCCTCGAACAGCTCGTCCAGGGTGCCGAAACCACCGGGCAGCACGACGAACGCCTGCGAGTACTTGACGAATACCGTCTTGCGCACGAAGAAGTAGCGGAACTCCAGCCCGATCTCGACGTACTCGTTGAGGCCCTGCTCAAGCGGCAGCTCGATGCCGAGCCCGACCGATACGCCGCCCTCGCTCACAGCACCCTTGTTCGCGGCCTCCATGACCCCGGGCCCCCCGCCCGTGATCACCGCGTAGCCGGCCCTCGCTAGCCCCGCGCCGATCACTTCGGCGGACTCATACTCCACGCTGCCCGCCCGCGACCGAGCCGAGCCAAACACCGACACGGCCTGGCCAAGCTCGGCCAGCAACCCGAAGCCCTCGACGAACTCAGCCTGGATGCGCAGCACCCGCCACGGATCGGTATGCACCCAGTCGCTGGGCCCGCGCCAGTCGAGGAGGCGCTGATCGGTCGTGGTCTTCGGAATGTGCTTGCCGCGCAGCGTGGCTGGGCCCATCCGGCGCAGCCGCCGCCGAGGCTCGGAGTTGACGCTCATGCCCGCTAAGGTAGCTGGCGCCTCACAGTGACCAGGCCCGCACTCGCCGGCGGTTCCGCGGCTGCTGGCACCCGGCCTCGTTCCCTTATCAGGCGCTGACCCCGTGATCCCGCAGAATCTCGTTGAGCGCCGCCTTGTCGTGGGCGCTGCCCTCGGGCAGGCGCTTGAGCACGAGCACGCACGGCAGGCCGAACTCGCCGCCGTCGAATTTCCTGCTGCGCGTGCCGCCGACGCAGACTGACCAGGCGGGCACCTCGCCGCGCGCCAGTTCCTCGCCGGTCTGCACGTCGATCACGTGGGTGGTCTTGGTCAGGATCGTGCCGGCGCCGAGCACGGCCCCGGCCCGCACCCTGGCTCCCTCCACGACCATGCAGCGCGAGCTGATGAACGCATCATTCTCGATGACCACGGGAACGGCGTTAGGCGGCTCGAGCACGCCGCCGATGCCCACGCCGCCGGCCAGGTGGACGTTCTTGCCGACCTGCGCGCACGAGCCGACCGTCGCCCACGTGTCGACCATCGTGCCGGAGTCGACGTACGCGCCGATGTTGACGAACGACGGCATCAGCACCGCGCCCGGCGCCACGTACGCACCCCAGCGGACGATCGAGCCCGGCACTGCCCTGACCCCCTCCAGCCGCGTGGTGAGCGGCACGCGGTCGTCATAACGGAAGTCGCCGACCTGGGATTCGACCATCGGCAGGAGCCGGAACGCGAGCAGGATCGCGCGCTTGGCGCGCTCGTCGACTACGACCTCGCCGGAGTCGCTGGCCACCCACGCAGTGCGCGCCTGGCCCGAATCGATCATGTCGACGGCGGCCACCACCTGCTCGGATGCGACCGTATCGCTGGGACTGAGGTCAGCGAGCCGATCCCATAGCTCGTCGATGATCGATGGCAACGGCGAAGCGGACGCCGAGTGAGTCGTGTCACCGGCCGAAGCCGACGCGTCAGGCAAAGCGTTCATGTGGACGGAGCCTAGCGTCGCGCCGACAGGGTAGCTTCGTACCCGTGCCGAACACGCCGCAGCCGGTCCGCTCGCCGCGGCTGGCTCGCGCGGCGGCCGTGCTCGTAGTCCTGCTCATCGTGGCGGGCGTGTATTTCGTCGTGAAGACCAAGCACATTCCGCTGATCCCGCAGCCGACCGCGTGCACAGCGGTAGCCGACAAGCAGGAAGTGCCGCTGACCGTCAGTCAGGCTGGCATCGCGGCGACCATCGCCGGCGTGGCGGCCCGGCATGATCTGCCCGCCAGGGCGGTGACGATCGCGTACGCGGCCGCGCTGCAGGAGTCCAAGCTGGCGAACCTGGACTACGGTGATCGTGACTCGCTCGGCGTCTTCCAGCAGCGGCCCTCTGAGGGCTGGGGCAGCCCGCAGGAGATCATGAACCCGATCTACGCCACCGGCCGGTTTTTCGCGGCGCTGGTGGCCGTCCCTGGCTACCTTCGGATGCCGGTCTACGAGGCGGCCCAGGCGGTTCAGCGCAGCGCCGACGGATACGCCTATGACCAATACGCAACCGTGGGCGCCCAGCTAGCCAGCGCGTTCTACGGCGTCCAGCCGCACGCGCTCTCCTGCTATTACGCCAGCCCGACCGGCAAACCACGGCTGGCCGCCGCCCGGAGCGCCCTGACCAGCACATTCGGCGGATTTCGAACCGAGCAGACCGCTGACCCGGCCATCGCGATCGGGGTACGGCGCCCCAGCCTAGGCTGGGCGGTGGCGGCCTGGCTCATCTCCCACGCCAGCAGCTATGGCATTACCAATGTCCGGTACATGGGTTATGAGTGGTTCGCCACCAAGGATTCGGGCAACTGGGTCCGCCAGCGAGCCAGGACTCCGCACTCGTCCGCGTCAGCGGCGCAGGCACCGGCCCTGGCTACTACCGTGGTGTTTGACTGATAGCCTGCCAACCCCAGGGGACCGGGCTGTTGCACCGCGATCCGCAGGGAAGCCGATACTGGTGCTAAGCCGCAACACTTGGGTCAGTCGAACCGCTGAGTGCAGCAGGACTGCTGAGTGCAGCAGGGGCGCGGAAGCGAAGAGGAGAGCTCAGAAGTGACGTACATCATCACTCAGCCTTGCGTCGATGTACTCGACAAGAGCTGCATAGAAGAGTGTCCGGTCGACTGCATCTACGAGGGCGAGCGGATGCTCTATATCCACCCGGATGAGTGCGTGGACTGCGGCGCCTGCGAGCCCGTCTGCCCGGTTGAGGCGATCTTCTACGAGGACGACGTGCCGGATCAGTGGAAGGACTACTACAAGGCGAACGTAGAGTTCTTCAACGATCTTGGCTCGCCCGGCGGCGCATCCAAGACTGGGAAGATCAACGCCGATCACCCGCTAATCGCCGCGCTGCCGCCGCAGGCGGCCGAGTAACGGCATCCTGGCCACGGTGAGCACGCAGCCAGCCACAGCGCACAGCACGGAACCGGGCACAGTGACGCTGGCTAGCCGGCTGCCGGCCTTCCCCTGGGACGCCCTGGCCGCGGACGCGCGCGTGGCGCGCGCCCATCCGGGCGGGATCGTCGACCTGTCAGTCGGCACGCCGGTCGATCCGGTCCCGCAGGTCGTCACGGAGGCGCTGGCGCGAGCGGCCAATTCGCCCGGGTACCCGGCCACCGCCGGGACTGCGGCCGTCAGGGAGGCGGCAGCGGGCTGGCTCGCCCGCCAGCACGGAGTCACGGTGCCGCCGGACGCGATCTTGCCGGTGATCGGTACCAAGGAGTTCATCGCCTGGCTGCCGACGGTGCTCGGCTGCGGGCCGTCCGACGTTGTCGTCTTCCCCGAGCTGGCCTACCCGACCTACGAGGTCGGCGCCCGGCTAGCCGGCGCCCGGCCGGTGGCCGCCGACGGGCTGGTCTCGCTCGGCCCTGAGCGTGTCCGGCTGGCCTGGCTCAACTCGCCGTCCAACCCGACAGGAAAGGTCCTGCCCGCCGAGCACATGCGCAAGGTCGTCGGCTGGGCACGAGAGCGCGGCACGGTGGTCGCCTCAGATGAGTGCTACCTGGACCTCGGCTGGGAGGCGGAACCCGTCTCGGTGCTGCACCCGGATGCCTGCGATGGGTCCCATGCCGGGTTGCTGGCCGTCCACTCGCTGTCGAAGCGGTCGAACCTGGCCGGTTACCGCGCCGGGTTCGTGACTGGGGACCAGGCCCTCCTGACCGAGCTACTGGAGATCAGGAAGCACGCCGGGATGATGGTCCCCGCGCCGATACAGGCCGCCATGGCCGCAGCGCTGGCCGATGACAGCCACGCCGAGCAGCAGCGGGAGAGGTACGCGGCGCGGCGGGCCCGGCTCCGTCCGGCTCTTGAGGCGGCGGGCTGGGCCGTAGAGCTCTCCGAGGCCGGCCTCTACCTGTGGGCCTCGCATCAGGGACTGGACTGCTGGGCCTCGGTCTCCAAGCTGGCTGAGCTGGGCATCCTCGTCGCGCCCGGCGAGATATACGGGCCGGCCGGTGTCCGCCACATCCGGGTCGCCCTCACCGCCACCGACGACCGGATCGACGCGGCCATCGCGCGCCTGACCAGCCTGAGCTGAGTCGTCGCCCGGCCGCGATCAGATCGGGGTCTGTCGGGTCCCGGTGCTTCCGCCGATTCGCCAGTACTCGCCGTGGGCGCGATCAAGGAACTCCTCGTCCACCAGGTAGCGACGCAGCGCGGCGTGGTCGTCATGAAGCTTGCGCAGGAAGTCGTCCACCACTGGCTCGGGATACCGCACGCCCGGCTCGAACGCCTGGGCAACCACATCGAGCAGCTCACGGCGCCGCGACATCTTCGCGGGGAGCGACTCGATCCTGGCGTCACGCAGGAACACCTTCAGCTTCGGATCGGCCGCCAGCGCATCGATGACGGCATCCGGCTGAATATCAGGCACCACGCGATTATTGCCGGTCGGGGCTCCTGCCGACCCGGTCGGGGCTCCTGCCGACCCGGCCGGGGGCGGCCGCCTGGAGGCCCGCGCCGACTACCAGGTCTCGTAGAGGCCCGCCGGTGCAACCGCGGGGGTCAGCGGCACCAGGCGGCCGCGACGGAGCCAGCCGTTGTGCATCCCGGTCGGGTTTCCGTAGATCACGATGAAATACCGGCCCGACGGGTCCGAGCTCACTCGATCTCCGAAACCGACCGGTTCCGAGCCCTTTCTGTACCCGGCGATGCCGGACGCGGGTACGGCTGCCCGGAACAAGACGCGGATGACCTTGCCTGTTCTAACCGAGATCTGCTCGATCGAGACCTCGCCATTGGCCGCCCTTGGCTGAGCACTCGCCCAGCCCACGGTCAGCAGCGAGCCATCCGGGCTGAGCCGGGCGTAGGAGATCAGTTGGGAAGCAGGTACGTGCACGAGAACGCGGGCGCGACCGAGCGACCCTCCCCGGTTCGCCTGGGTGACCTGGGCAAGCACCCACGTCTGCGGATGACCGGTGAAGATCAGGAACCTGAGCTCGCGGCCGGTCGGGGACAGCGAGAGGTCCTGGGCCGAAATCCCTGGCGTTGTCGGCCGCCAGCTGGCGCGCGCACCCGTCCTGGTATTGACCACCAGCACTGTGCCGCTGTCAAAAAGGAGGCTATGGAAGCTCCACATAGCTATCGCAGAACCATCGGCCGCAGCCGCCAGTCCTTCCACCGCTCGACCCGGCAGCACCGCGCCGGCCACAAGGGAGTAACTGTCGACTGTTCCGGCGCCGGTGATCCGGAAGCGGTAGATCCGAGAGCCAATGACGGTCGGGTGCCTTCCCGATCCCCCGCTCTGCAGGCAGGCCATGAAGAACGTCTCGCCATCGGCTGCGGCAATGTCACCCGAGATGGCCGCCCCGGCCCACGGGCAGCTCACCGTTGCCGTAACCGCTCCGGTCGCGGTGTCTCGCACGACGGCTCGCCGGCTGACGGAAACAAATCCGTTCGCGGCGGGTGGCCCCTGCTGGACGTAGAACTGTGGCACTCCGGCAGCCGAGAGCCTCGGTGTCGAGGGGCGGCCAGATACCAGTCCCGATGCCCCAGCTGCTGCTATCGAGACGGCGGCGCAGGCGACGGCCGCGCTCGCCGCGGCGATGGTGGTACGCAGAGTGCGGCGCCGACGCGCGAGCCGACGGACCGCCGCGACGCTCACAGTGCTTGGTGGTTCTCCCGCCGCGATTTCCAGCAGTTCGCGCAGCCGGGTATCGGTCCCGCTCATAGCGACTCCTTATCCATCAGGCCCGCAAGCAGCGGGTCCTGGCGCAGCTTGGCCAGTGCGTGGGCTGCTGTGCTCTTGACCGTGCCGACGGCAATATTGAGCGCCTGACCAACGTCGGCCTCCGACATGTCGTCGAAGACGCGCATGACCAGCACCGCACGCTGACGCTGGGTCAGCGTTGCCAGCGCCTCCCGGACCGCGACGCGGACGGCGGTCTCGGTGGCGAGGTCGCCGGGCGCAGCGTCGTCAGGCACATCCGCGCACGCCTGCTCGCCCCGCCACTTCCGCCGGGTCCAGGTCAGCCACGTGTTGACCATGACCTTGCGCACGTAGATCTCGGGGCTGTCGCGCTGCCTGATGCGCTCCCAGCGTGGCCACGACCGGACCAGCGCGGTCTGCACAAGGTCTTGGGCCAGCGCCCAGTCACCGGTCAGCAGCCACGCCGTCCGTTGCAGCGCTCGCTCGCGGGACGCGACGAACTCGGCGAATCCCTCCGCCTCAGCGTCTTTAATCACGCGGCCTCCGATCGCTCCGGCCCTCAATGACGTGGACTACCTGAGCGTGGGCGAAGGTTCATCCCGCTCGCCGACGGCGTCGGTGCGACCCGATACCGACGGGAAAACACGGTGCAACCGCCCGCTTCGCCCTATAACGTAACGGGCCGTGCCCGACATCACGATCCACCGCCTCGACCAGCGGCCCGACCTGATCGACAGGGTCTACGAGGTGGACTCCACCTGGCCGGAATTCATGGGCCGCGACCCGGTCGCCAACGCGCTGTACTGGCAGGTGGCACCGACATTCCCGCAGCTGTGCGCGGTGGCAACCGACGACAGCGACGCGGTGGTGGCCACGGGCCGGGCGCTCGCGTTCGCGCTTGGCGTGCCACGCCGGGGCGCTCTGCCGGATGGCGGCCTCGACCGGGTCACTATCTGGGCTTTCAACGACAAGCTCAAGGGCCAGGCACCGGACATCGCCTCCGCGGTGGAGATCGCGATCGGCCGGTCACATCAGGGCTCCGGGCTGTCACACCGCATGCTCGGAGCGCTGCGCGACGCGGTGCGCGCGGCCGGCCTGAACAAACTCGTCGCTCCGGTGCGGCCGAACGCCAAGCACCAGTACCCGCACCTGCCGATGGCGGAATACATCACGATGACACGCCACGACGGTCTGCCCGTCGACCCGTGGCTGCGCGTGCATGTCCGGGCCGGCGGCCGCATTTTGCGCCCGGCGCCCGCCTCGATGGTGATGGTCGGTTCGCTCGCGCAATGGCGCGAATGGACCGGACTGCCGTTCGACCGGACGGGCGACGTCGTTGTGCCCGAGGCGCTGGTGCCGGTCCACTGCGACGTCGAGCACGACCATGCCGTCTACGTCGAGCCCAACGTCTGGGTGGAGCACGACCTGAGCTGACGTGCGGCCGGCCGACCTCATCCACGGCGTCTCAGCAAATCCCGCAGGCGCCCGGGCCTGAAACCGATAGCCTGAGCTCGCTATATCCAGCAGATTCATCGGGTAAGTAACGATCTGGGCGTGCCGCATCGCTTTCGCCGATGGTGTGCAGTTCCAGGGCAAGACCTGGCAAGCTTCTGCCTCGGGCAGAGCGGTGGGAGATGCGGATGCGGGAGCCTGAGACCTTCGACGCCTTCTACGCCAGAACCGTCTCGAGCGTCACCAGCCAGATGCACGCGCTCGCCGGCGGCGATCCCCAGGCCGATCACGCGATCCGTGAGGCCTACGCGCGGGCCTACCAGCAGTGGTACGAGGTCTCTGGCTACCGCGATCCGGAAGCCTGGGTACTGGACGCCGCCAGGGAGGCGTTCGAGCGCCGGCGTTCCCAGCCGGCCGGGGAACCGCAGGTGCCCGACAGCGGGACCTGGCCGGGGATGTACCGGCCGCGGGCCGGGGCGGGGTCGCGGACCGGAGACATGGAAGCCACCGCGAGCGGCCGCGGCAACGGCGCCGGAGGCCGCCCAGAGAACCCGTACCCAGGCAGCCCGTACCAGGCTCCGGCGGCGCAGCCAACCGCGGCGCTGGCGGGCGCGGCAGCAGGCGCAGGAACAACGTGGCCAACCTCAGCCGGGGCCGACCCGGCCTGGCCCGAGCAGCCAGCTCCAGGCAGGCGCGGCCCCGGCTTTCCCCGCGACACGGCGCCCGGCGGGCGACCATGGCGAGGCCTGGCGGGCGAGAACCGCCAGCTGATCGCGATCGTCGCCGTGATCGCGCTGCTAGTGGTCGGTGGTGTCGTCTATCTCGCGTTCGGCCGTGGTGGCAAGGCCGGCCCGCCGGCCAGCGCCGGCCAGACCGCGCCGGTCTCCAGGCGGGCCGGCCCGCGCATGCTCCCCGCGGGCCACACGGGCACCCTCGCCGCGGTCCCCTGGTCCATTGTCCGTTCGGGCTGGACGCTCGCCGACTTCTCGACCGGGCAGCCGAACCTCGGCGGCCAGCCGGCCGGCGGCAGCACCACGACATTCCTCGTGGACCCGCAGGGCGGCAAGTACGAGATCTACCAGTGGCCCGCGGGCTCGAGCCCACAGCTGCTGGCCTGGTCGGGCTCAACCGATAGCGCGCTCTTCGTCGGCAGCGGCGGCTATCAGCTCCTGACGCTGCACGGGTTGCCGGGCAGCGGGCAGGTGGTGCCGCTGACGCTGCCTGCCGGAGTTGCGCCCGCCGGATTCACGCGGCCTGATGGCCTCAACATCCTCGCGGTGCGGCAGGGCCCGGTCATGAACAAGCTTCAGCGGTACAACCTGAGCGGTCAGTTCCAGGAGACGCTGGCGACCATGCTGCGCAGGCCGGCCCAGGGCACCCTGCCTGCCGCTTGCGCGTCGTCGGCCTGCGGTGCCCTCAGTTCGCCGACCGGAATCATGGCGGTCTGGGGAGTGCGCGGGGACGAGATGCAGCTGGTGAGCAACGCCGGCGGCGTGATCCGCCGGCTGCACGTGCCCGGCAGCGGGAATCCGCCGTCTTGCACTCCCGTCAGCTGGTGGAACCAGACCACGATCCTCGCCGACTGCAGCGCACCCGACGCGGTTGGCCTGCAGCTACGGCTCTGGCTGGTGCCCGACGACGGTGCCACCGCGACGCCGCTTACCCTCGCGTCGGGCAGTCAGGCGGGCGCCGGGTTCTTCACCGGCGCGTGGCAGGCTGCCGGGCACGTGTACGCCACGACGACAAGCAGCGCCGAGTGCCCTGGCGCGCCCAGCGGTCCCGGCGGGCTCGCGATCATGGACGTGACCAATGCCGACTCGGCGAGCCAGCTCACAGTTCCCGGCAGTACCGGCGACTACAGCGATGTCGTGGGCAGCTCGGGCAGCCGACTGCTCGTGCTGGCGCAGACCAGCTGCCGTGGCAGCTCTTCGCTGTTCTGGCTCGACCCACTGACCGGCGCGACCCAAACACTGCTCCAGGCGCCAGCCGGCCAGGCCGGCGTGACCGCGGCGATAGCGTGGGGCCTGGATCCGGCCGCAACCGCGGGCTAGCCAGGTCGCGTCCGCCTGGACGAATGATCCCGCCGGACGCCGGTCTCGGTCAGGCCCGGCGGCGGTTCCGGGCTCGGTCAGGCCCGGCGGCGGTACCGGGCTCGATCAGGCCCGGCGGCGGTACCAGCTGACCGTTAGCGCGCCGAACAGCGCTGACAGCCCCACGATCCAGGCGACAGCCTGCAGGACCGGAATGGCCACGGGCCCGCCCAGCATCAGGCCGCGCATCGCGTCGGCGAAGATCGTGATCGGATTGACCTTGACGAAGGCCTGCAGCCAGCCAGGCATGCTCGCCGCTGGCACCAGTGCCGAACTGGCGAACGTCAGCGGCATGATGACCATGAAACCCGCGGCCTGCACGGATTCCGGACTGCGCAGCCAGACGCCAAGAAAGGCCATCACCCAGCACATGGCCACGCCGAGCGCTAGCACCAGGCCCGCGGCGCCGAGCGCGCCAGGCAGCCCGCCGTGAAAGCGGAAGCCGAGAACCGCGGCCGCGCCCACGATGATCAGCGAACTCCATGCCGTCCGCGCGATGTCGGCGGTGACCCGGCCGGCCACCACCGCCGAGCGCGCCATGGGCAGGGACCTGAACCGGTCGATGAGCCCGCGCTGGAAGTCAGCGTTCAGGCCGAGCGCAGTTTGCGTGGTGCCGAAGCCAATCCCCTGCACGATCAGGCCCGGCAGTACGAACTGCAGGTACTGCCGGGTGGAGCCAGAGATGGCGCCGCCGAACACGTAGACGAACAACAGCAGGAACATCAAGGGCTGCACGCTCATGCCGATCATCTGCTGCGGGTCTGAGAGGACGTGCAGCAAGTTGCGTCTGGCCATCACCCCCGTCTGGCTCAGCGTCATCGGGCTGACCCTTCCAGCGGGGCGCCGGTCTCGCAGACGTCGGCATGGTGACCGGTGATCGACAGGAAGGCCTCGTCCAGGCTCGGCAGCCTGACTGCGAGGTGGCTGACGGGGACGCCCGCAGAGTCCAGGCTGCGGGCGGCAGCCGTCACGGCGGCCTCATCGGGAACCTGGACGGTCAGCAGGCCGCCCTCGGGGATGGGTCGGCTCGTCCCGGCCAGCTTGCCGAGGACGGAAGCCGCGGCCGCCAGGTCGCCGGGTCGCAGCGGCCGAACCTCAAGTACCTGACCACCGGCCAGGCTCTTCAGCTCGGCCGGGCTGCCCTGCGCCACCGTGACACCGTGGTCGATCACCATGACCTGGCCGGCCAGCCGGTCCGCCTCTTCCAGGTACTGCGTGGTCAGCAGCACGGCGGTGCCGTCGGCCGCCAGGTCGCGGATCATGTCCCAGAGCTGGTTGCGGCTGGCCAGGTCGAGCCCGGTAGTCGGCTCGTCCAGGAACAGCACGCCGGGCTCCCCGACCAGGCTTGCGGCCAGGTCGAGCCGCCTTCGCATGCCGCCCGAGTAGTCCTTGACCTTACTTGCGGCCGCATCGGCCAGCCCGAATGCATCCAGCAGCTGAGAACTCCGAGCGCGCGCCGCTCTGGGCCGCAGTCCGAGCAGCCTGCCGATCATGTAGAGGTTCTCCCTGGCCGAGATCTGGTTATCGACGGCTGCGTACTGGCCGGTCAGGCCGATCACTTCGCGAACTCGCTGCGGCTGGCTGACAACGTCGCGGCCGAGCACGTAGGCGCGGCCGCTATCGGGCCGCACCAGCGTGGCGAGGATTCTGACCACGGTCGTCTTCCCCGCGCCGTTCGGCCCGAGCAGTCCGAAGATGGTCCCCGCGGCTATCTCTAGGTCCAGACCGGACAGGACGCGCTTGGCGCAGAAGCTCTTGGTCAGTCCCTCAGTACGGATTGCGGGCCGGTCCATGGAGGTCGCCTTTCATGTGCCGAGCGCACAGCCGCAGCCCCAGGCGCTCTAGGTATGTTGAAAATCAAGAATCTCTATAATTAAGAGATCGAACACAAGTTATATCGCGAGTAGCGCCGCCGTCAAACTCGTCCGCGCGTCCGGCGAGGCCGGCGCGTCAGCACGTGCTTAGCCGCGGCCAGCTTGCCGGCCGACCGGCATCAGCGCGTGGCCAGGCGTGGCGCAAGCGAGACCTCCACGCCATTCAAGGCCGCCACCTCTAGAGCGAACGGCCAGTGTGCTCACTTAAAGCAGATTTTGCGTTCGATGTTCGTCCCGCTGACCTCGTTAGATCAGACCAAATGAGCGGGTTAACCCCAGCTTGCTGAGGCCCGCCACGATTGGATAGCGTGAAATTGTCCGGCTGGAGGAGGTGGACTCTATGCCGAAGTTCCTGTTTATCTGCTCGTACTCGTCAGGCTCGTGGGCGCGCATGATCCGCATCAGTGACAACCGCGTCGAGGCGGGGAAGTCGCTGGTGGAAGCCCTCGGCGGGACTCTCGATAGCATGTTCTGGGAAGTCAGCACGCGTGCGGTGTATGCGGTTGCCGATATGCCCGACCCGGAGACTGCCGCAGCGGCGACCGCCGTGCTGACCCACACCGGCGCGTTCAAGAACGTGGAGTCCCACCAGCTGCTCACCCAGGATCAGATGAGCGACGTGCTCGAACTGGCCAGCAGCGTCGCAGATGTTTACAACGCGCCAGGACAGGCCCTGCTTGACGATGATTCGTCCCGGTCGCGTTTCCAGTCCCGGAATTTAGCCAACCGCCTCCATCGCACCGGGAACAGGGCCGGACCAACGGCCTACTCAGTGGCAGGATCAGTTCGTGGCAGCAGCCGGAGACCAGCGGCAGGCGAACGGGCTTGATGAGCAAACAGGCCCGGTCAGCCCACGCCAGCAACTGATCAACGATGCCGCGCTGGAGGCCCGGATCCACCAGACCGCGTATGACCGGTTTGAGGACGCCGCGGCCGCGTACGTGGGCGTAAACCGGACCGCAATGCGCTGCATGGACGTGCTCGACCTGGCTGGCCAGCTGACGCCGGGCGAGATCGCGGCGCAGACCGGGCTGACGAGCGGCGCGGTTACGGCGATGCTAGACCGGCTGGAGCGGGCCGGTCTGGTGCAGCGACGGCCCGACCGATCCGACCGGCGCCGGGTAATCGTCCAGCTCACCGACAAGGCACGACAGATAGCCGCCGAGATCTACGGTCCCCTCGCGGGGGAAATGACGGCGTTTGAGCGTTACTCGGACGGCGAGTTGCGGCTCATAGCCGAGTTCCTGCGGCTCGGTACGGCCACACTCAGGCGCCACGCCGACCGCGTGGAACGGCAGACCACCACAAATCACCCGCGCGGAGGTGGCTGAGTGAGCACAGCTCACCCTCGCGGAGGTGGCTGGGCGCCTGAGGTGTCGTTGGAGCGGCACCAGCGGCGCCCAGCCGAGCAAGCGCCCAGCGATTTGTCGGACTTATCCGCCCGACGCGCCGCGCCAGACGCCAATTGGCCGGGACGAACCCGTTCCCGGTCGGAACTCCTAAGCTGGAGACCGTGTTCAGCCTCTACGACACCAGGATGCGGAGCGTCACCGAGGTCGTTCCCGCTCGCCGCGGCGAACTGCGGATGTACACCTGCGGGCCGACCGTGTACCGCTTCGCACACGTCGGCAACATGCGCTCCTATCTCCTGTCCGACCTCATCCGGCGGAACGCGGAACGGCACGGTCTCTCGGTGATCGTCTGCCAGAACATCACTGACGTGGGGCACCTGGCCGACGACGAGCAGATCGACCCCGAGGGCGAGGACAAGATACTGGCCGAGGCGAGGGCCGAGGGGAAGTCGGCGCTGGAGATCGCCCGGTTCTACGAGGAGGCGTTCAAGGCCGACTGCCGGGTGCTCAACATTGCGCCGCCAGACTTCGGGCCCAGGGCCTCGGAGTCCATCGAGCTGATGACGGACCTCATCGCCACGCTGATCGACGGCCGGCACGCGTACGCGGCCGACACCGGGTCCGTGTACTTCGACGCGCGTAGCTTTGCCGACTACGGCGCGATCTCCGGCAACCGGCTGGATAGCCTGCGGCCCGGCCACCGCTTCGAGGGCGAGGTTGACGAGCACAAGCGATTCCACGCCGACTGGGCGCTGTGGAAGGGTGCGCCGACCGGCCGCGAGTTGACCTGGGAGACGCCGTGGGGCACCGGCTTCCCCGGCTGGCACACCGAGTGCTCGGCGATGTCCCTGGAGTACCTGGGCAACGTGATCGACATCCACACCGGCGGCATCGACCTGCGCTTCCCGCACCATGAGGACGAGCGGGCCCAGTCCAACTCGGTCGCCGGGCGCGACGTCGTCCGGCACTGGGTGCACGGCGAGCACGTGCTGTTCGAAGGCCGCAAGATGGCCAAGTCGACCGGTAACGTCGTGCTGCTTGCCGACCTGGCCGACCGCGGGCTCGATCCGCTGGCCGTGCGGCTCGCGTTCCTTGACCATCGGTACCGGCAGCAGCTCAACTTGACCTGGCAGACGCTGGAGGCGGCCGACGGCACGCTGCGCAGATGGCGGGAACGGGTGGCGACCTGGGCGAACGAGCCCAGCAAGCCGATGTGCGCCGACTACGCGGCCCGGATCTTCGGCGCGCTAGACGACGACCTCGACACCCCGGCCGCAATGCGGACGCTGCGCGAGCTGGCCAAGGACAGCAAGATACCGGCGGGATCGAAATTCGAGACGTTCGTTGCAGCGGACCAGGTGCTCGCGCTGGAGCTGGCCAGGGACATCGGGCGCGTGCCGGCCCCGCCGGTGCTTCCCGATGGCGCCGCGGAACTGCTCGAGGCGCGGGTCGTGGCCAGGGCGGCGACTGATTTCGCCGCATCTGACCGGCTGCGGGCCCAGCTCGCCGACCTCGGCGTGTCGGTCTCGGACACGCCAGAAGGCCAGACCTGGTCCCTGAGCCGCCAGCCTGGCTGAGCCTCGCCGCCGGCCTTGTACCGCCCGCGTGGGCACCTCACCGCGCGGGCATCCTTATGTGCGGGGACGCCGCTACGGACCAGATGTAATCCGTGACGGATGGTGCATTGCTTGCGCCGGGAGGCTGCTCGGAAGGCTGTACGCAACGGATCGGTGCTGTGGCACCCGACTACGCAACAGATCGACACTAACGCGCATGATCGGCTACCGCATACCACCTGGCCTAGATCCTACGCTGGTCTCGCCCAGCTCGATCTTCTGCCTACCGGGAGCCGCCTCGATGACGGACACCAAGCTCCGCGTTTGTACGCACGCGCGGACGTACCTCATGTGCCAGCCGGAGTACTTCACGGTGGAATATGCCATTAATCCGTGGATGGATCCCGGCAGGCCGGTTGACGTCGCGCTGGCCAACCAGCAGTGGCAAGGGCTGGGAGAGGTGTTCAGGAGCCTTGGCCACCGGGTGGAGACGATCCCGCCTGAGCCCGGCCTGCCGGACATGGTGTTCGCGGCCAACGGGGCCACCGTAATCGACCGAAAGGTCCTCGGTGCGAAGTTCAGGCACCAGGAGCGCCAGCCCGAGGCCGAGGCCTACCTGACCTGGTTCCGACGCCGCGGTTACTCCGAGATCCGCGAGTCCGCCGTAGTGAACGAGGGTGAGGGCGACATCGTTTACGCCCGGCGAGCGATCCTGGCCGGCTATGGCTTCCGCAGCGAGCAGTCGGTTCGCGATGAGCTGACGGAATTCTTCGGGCTGCCCGTCATCAGCCTGCGGCTCGTCGACCCGCGGTTCTACCACCTCGACACCGCGCTCGTCGTGCTCGACGCGGACACCGCCGCTTACTATCCGGCCGCGTTCGATGACGCAGGCAAGGCCGCGCTGGCGACCCACTTCGCCGAGCTGATCGAGGTCAAGGATGAGGATGCCGAGGTACTCGGCCTGAACGCGATCAGTGACGGGCGCAACGTGGTGGTCCCCGAGCAGGCCGCCGGCCTGATCGCGCAGCTCAGGTCGGCGGGGTTCGAGCCGGTCACGGTCAACCTGTCCGAGCTGCTCAAGGCAGGCGGCGGCCCCAAGTGCTGCACTCTGGAACTCAGGTAGTCAGATCAGCCGAAGGGCTGCGGGAGGCGTGTGATGTCAGCTAGCGGCGGTAGCGGGACGGCGGCTGCGCTTCGCGCGCAGTCCGCGGCGCACAGCGCGCACAACTATCACCCCCTGCCGGTGGTGATCTGCGAAGCCGAGAGCGCTTGGGTGACCGACGTCGACGGCCGCCGTTACCTGGACATGCTGGCGGCCTACTCGGCCATCAACTTCGGGCACCGCCATCCGCGCCTGGTCGCGGCTGCCCAGCGTCAGCTGGAGCGTGTCACGCTTGTCAGCCGCGCTTTCGAGCACGACCAGTTCGGCCCGTTCTGCGCCGAACTGGCGGCGCTGGCCGGCATGGAGATGGTCCTGCCGATGAACACCGGCGCCGAGGCTGTCGAGACCGCGATCAAGACCGCGCGCAAGTGGGGTTACGAGGTCAAGGGCGTGCCGGACGGCGAGGCCGTCATCATCGTCTTTGACGGCAACTTCCATGGCCGGACGACCACGATCGTCAGCTTCTCGACCGACCCCGATGCCAGGGATGGCTTCGGGCCGTACACGCCGGGCTTCCGGATCCTGCCCTACGGCGACATCGAGGCGCTGGCAGCGGCGATGGACGACCGTGTCGTGGCGGTCCTCGCCGAGCCCATCCAGGGCGAGGCCGGGGTCCTGGTGCCGCCGTCCGGGTTCTTGACCGGGGTCCGTGAGCTGTGCACCGCGCACGGGGCACTGCTGGTTGCCGACGAGATCCAGTCGGGTCTCGGCCGGACCGGGACGACGTTCGCTTGCGAGCACGAGGACGTCGTCCCTGACATGTACGTCCTCGGCAAAGCGCTGGGCGGCGGCATCGTGCCAGTTTCCGCCGTGGTGTCCTCCAGCGACGTGCTGGGCGTGTTCAAGCCGGGCCAGCACGGGTCCACGTTCGGCGGCAATCCCCTGGCCTGCGCGGTCGCACGCGAGGTCATCGCGATGCTGTCCACCGGCGAGTACCAGGAGCGGTCGGCCAAGCTGGGCGCGCACATGCATGACCGGCTCAACGCGCTGCCGGAGAGCAAGGTGCGCGAGGTTCGCGGCCGTGGCCTGTGGGCGGGCATCGAGTTCGCTGACCTGCCTGGCCGCGAAGCGTGCGAGAGACTCGCTGACCGCGGTGTGCTGGCCAAGGACACGCACGGGTCCACCATCAGGCTCGCACCGCCGCTGGTCGTCAGCGAGGAGGACCTGGACTGGGCTATCGACCAGGTCGAGGCCATCGTCCGGGCCTGACCGCCACCGCCGGCTAGCCGGGAGCTACCGTCTCGAACAACCTGAGCCGGGTTGCGATGGCCGCCGCCTCACCGCGGCTCGCGGCGCCCAGCTTGGCGAGGACGTTCGAAACGTGCGCGCTCACTGTCTTGACGGAGATGAGCAGATCCGTCGCGATCGCGGCGTTGGTCATTCCCGCGCAGATGAGCCGCAGCACCTCCGACTCGCGCTGAGTGAGGCCGAGCCCAGCCGGACCGAGCCCAGCCGGACCCGGCCGGGCCGTGGCCGGCAGCCGGATGCGGCCGCGCTGAGCCAGGAGGCTGACCTGCTCCAGCAGCGGCCTGGCCCGCAGACGCCCGGCCGCTTCGGCAGCACCAGCCAGGGCCGATCCCGCCATCTTGCGATCCCCGTGCATGGCGAGCGCCGCCTCGCCCAGCCGGTACAGGGCGACGGCCTGCCGGTACGGCTCGCCGAGCGCGTCCCTGGCCAGTGCCACTTGCTGCCAGAACGCCGGCAGATCACCGCCGCCGGCGCCCGACTGGAACCGGGTATCGGCTCGGCGGGCCTCGGCCTGGAACGTCAGTTTCTCCGCGACCTGCGCCGCGCCCTCGGCCGCGAGCCCGGCCTCCTGCTCGCGCGCAGCGGCGAGCACCGACTGAGCCTGCTTCAGGTCGGCATCGGTCCTATTCGCCGCAGGCAGCCAAGCCAGATCCGCGGCCGCCCTGGCCGCGACCACTAGCAGCGGCCAGCCGTAACGCGGGGCAGCCAGCAGGTCGTACGACCCAAGCGTCGATGCAGCCGCGCTCAGCGCTGCCAGAATCTGGCCCTCGGCGGCAAGCAACTCGATCTCCAGCCGGGCAACAGGAAGCTGCGCCGCGGGCTGGAAGGACCGACTGGCCAGCAGGTCCTGCGCGGCCGACAGCGCCTCCCTGGCACCGCCGAGATCACCACGCCATAGCGCCAGGTCGCCCGCTAGTCGCTGCAGCGAGTAGCGGTGGTATTGGTTCGACGTCAGTGCCCGCGACAGCACGGAAGCGGCCTCGTCCCACTCACCCATCATCAGCAGGGGCTCGACCAGGTTGACCGTCAGGACCAAGCCAGAGGTGCGGCTCAGCCCGTACCGCTGCGCTTCCTCGAGGCCGCTGCGCGCCGCCCGGGCCGCCCTGGCATGCTCGCCCATCCCTTCCAGCAGATGCGACTCGTTGATCGCCGCTTCCAGCAGCTCGTGGCAGTCACGGGCGCTGCCGGCCACGATACGTGCGAGCGCGAGCAGCTCCAGCGCGGCGGTTCGCTGACTCAGCGAAGCAGCGCCAGACTCGGTCTCCAGCATGGCCAGGCAGTTGAGCGCCGCCGCCTGCGTGCACAGGTCGCCAGCGCGGTGGGCGATCGCAAGCGCTTCCTCGGCCGAATGCCGCGCCTGCGGGTCACCGGTCTTGCGCTGTTGCCTGGCCAGGCTGGCCAGAACCCGGCCGCGCTCCCGTTCGTGAGCGTCATCGGCGACCAAGTCGAGCGCCATCCGCAGGTCCTCGATGCTGCACTCAATTCGCTGCGATCCCCGCAGCGCGCTGCGGCGCTCAAGCAGCATTGCGGCCCTGGCGGGCTCGCGGTCGGCGTCGAGTTCATTGAGAGCCGCCGTGGCGAAGGCGATGCCGCGCGCCTCGTCACCAGTGGCGTGCGCCGCCCGCATGGCCTCCTCGAGAACGCGGACATGGTCGACCCCGATGCGCTCGGCTGCGTCGGGGATGGCGTCCCAGAGCTCGAGTACCCGGCTCAGCATGGCCTGGTACTCGGCATAAGCCAGTGCCGTCCTGGCCGTGGCGGCTGCCCGCCACGCGCTGATCAGCGCGCAGCTGACATCGCGCGCGGAGTACCAGTGATGGGCCTCCTCGATGGCGGCCCGGCCGGCCGGCACCAGCGAAGGGTCGGCTGAGATCGCTTCGGCATACCGCCCGTGCAGGCGGTTGCGCTCGCCCGGCAGCAGGTCGTCGTGCATGACTTCGCGGATGAGGGCGTGCCGGAACTGGTATCCGCCGGAGTCCGCCAGCAGCACGTTGGCCGCCACCGCCGGTCTTAGCGCACGGGCAATCTCCGCGTCGCCGAGGCCGCTGACGGCCGCCAGTAGCCGCACCTCGATCCGCTCGCCGCCACCGCTGGCCGTGCGCAATAGCTCACTGGTTTCCTCCGGCAGCCGGTCCACGTTCGCGAGCACCAGGTCACGTAGCGACCGGGGCAGGTCGGTGTCACCGCCGAGCAACTGCTCGACGAACATCGGATTACCCTCGCTGCGCCGGAAGACCCGCTCGGCCAGGGCCGGCTCGGGAACGCGACCGAGGATCGCGGCGATCTGCGCGCCGGCCTCTTGCCTGCTCAGCCGGGGCAGCTCTACGCGCTGCACCCAGGCGATCCGGTCAAGCTCGACCAGGAACGGGCACAGCGGATGCGCACGGTGCACCTCGTCGGATCGGAACGTGACAACGATCATCACGCCACTGAGGGTGCGCTGATTTCCGATGAGGAACGTCAGCAAGTCCCTGGTTGACTGGTCCGCCCAGTGCACGTCCTCGACTACCAGGACGACCGGTCCGGTATCCGCCAGCCGTCCGAAGAGCCCAAGCAGCTGCTCGAAGAGCCGCGCCCGTGCCTCGCCCGTGTCGACCTCGTCGTCTTTCCGCCCGGCCCCGCCGAGCTCGGGGAGCAACCGCGCCAGCTCACCGGATGCCTGGCCGGGCAGCAGCTCGGCCACTGCGGCCGCGCCGAGATCACGAATGAGCCGCCTGAGCACGGCGGCGAACGGCGCGAACGGCAGCCCCGCCGCGCCGAGTTCCAGGCAGGCTCCGGCCAGCACCCGGCCAGTCGTCCCGTCTTCGCCGGCCCGCGCGGCCCTATTGGCGAACTCGCTGACCAGCCGCGATTTGCCGATGCCAGCCTCGCCGCCGA
>JASHUG010000415.1 GCA_030040155.1 Streptosporangiaceae bacterium
GAGACGATGCCCGTACCTGGCTACGACTACCAGTCCTGGATGCTGGCGGAGGTCACGGCTCTCCGCAAGGCGGTCGTTGACAAGACCTCGACCGAAAAGCTCGTGCCGTGACGCCAACGGAGGTCACCAGCGGCCCCGTCGACAGCCAGATCCTGACCGTCGACGGGGTCAGCGTCCGGCTTGGGGGCCGGCAGATACTGGACGAAGTCCGGTTCTCCATCGGGCCGGGCGAACTGGTGGGCTTGATCGGGGCTAACGGCGCGGGCAAAACCACGCTGCTGCGGGTCATCCTCGGACTGCAGGCCACTTCGGGCGGCCGCGTGCTCGTCAACGGAACGCCGGTGAGCGCCGGCCGCCGCGGGCTTATCGGTTACGTGCCGCAGAAGATCCAGCTCGACCCGGACATCCCGGTCCGGGCCAGAGACCTGGTCGGCCTCGGCCTGGACGGCAACCGGCTAGGTATCCCGCTGCCGTCGCGCCGTCGGCGGCTACTCGTGGAAGAGATGATCGACGCGGTCGACGCCCGCGCTTTTGCCAACCAGCGGGTGGGCAACCTCTCCGGCGGCGAGCAGCAGCGAATCATGATCGCGCACGCGCTGATCAGCCAGCCCCGCCTGCTGTTGCTGGACGAGCCGCTCGCCAACCTCGACATCCGGGCCTCGAACGAGGTCATCGCGCTGCTGGCGCGCATCACCACGGAACAGCAGGTCTCTGTGCTGATCTCGGCCCACGAGATGAACCCGCTGCTGCCGGTGATGGACCGCGTCGTCTACCTGGCCGGCGGCCGCGCAGCTAGCGGCACCACGGACGAGGTGATCCGCGAGGACGTGCTGAGCAAGCTGTACGGCTATCACATCGACGTGCTCAACGTGCACGGTCGGCTGCTGGTGATCGGGCACGCGGACGACCGGTTCGAGATCCTGGTCGGCGACGAAAGCGCAGCGGCGCCCGGTCATGCTGGTCACTCCGATAGCGCGGCCGTGCAAAAGTGAGGTGGCTCTTCTACCCGGGGTTCTTCAGCAGCTCCCCGGTGCACGTGGCGCTGGTCATCGGCGGCATCTCAGCGCTGGTGTGCGGCGTCGTCGGCACGTTCACGGTTCAGCGCGGCCAGTCCTACGCCGGCCACGCGCTGGCTGACCTGTCCGTGACCGGCGGATCGGCGTCGTTCCTGGCCAGTATCAGCCCGCTCTGGGGGTTCGCCGGGATGGGAGTGCTGGCCGCAGGGACGATGGACATGATCGGCGTGCGGAATCAGCGCGGGCGCGACCTGGCGACTGGCATCGTGCGCGGCGCCGGTCTTGGCCTCGCTGCGCTGTTCCTTTACTGGGATACGCAGCGCTCGAGCACGACCGGCGCATCGATAACCATCCTGTTCGGCTCGATGTTCACGATCGGGAACGGCTCCATTCCGCTGGTGGCCGCGTTCGCCGTGCCAGCGCTGCTCATCATCGGGCTGCTGTTCCGGCCGCTGCTGCTCAGCTCGGTCAGCGCCGACCTGGCCGCGGCTCGCGGAGTGCGAGTCCGGCTGGCCGGGCTCGCGTGCCTGGTCGCGATCGCGCTCGCCGTCTCGCTGGCGGCGATGACCGTCGGCGCGATCCTGTCGACTGCGCTGCTGGTCGGGCCCGCCGCGATCGCGCTGAAGGTGACTAGTACGCCGGGCAGCGCGACAATAACGGCGGCCGCGATCGGGGTGGCGGCGACGTGGCTCGGCGTGCTGCTGGCCTACGACAGTTTCACCTGGCCGCCGAGCCACGACGGCTGGCCGGTGAGCTTCTTCATCGTTGCGCTGATCTTCGTCGCCTTCCTTGTCGCGCAGCCGATTGGGCGCAGGCGGATCCGCCAGGTGGAGGGATAACCGCCGATGTTCGCTCCGTTCATGGTCAACGCCTGGATCTCGGCGTCGATAGTGGCGGTCATTGCCGGCGTCGTCGGTTTCTTCGTCGTTCTCC
The DNA here is from genome assembly GCA_030040155.1 of Streptosporangiaceae bacterium. GTDB lineage: Bacteria > Actinomycetota > Actinomycetes > Streptosporangiales > Streptosporangiaceae > JAJYUU01. Next base: position 1,950 of record JASHUG010000415.1, read on the forward strand.
GCGGTGCCGCATTCGTCGCTGACGCGGTCCCGCAGGGCGCGTTCGCCGGTGCCGCGGGGGCCAGCCTGCTTGGCATCAACACACTGATCGGGCTGGCCGTGTTCGCGCTCGCCGGGTCCCTCGGCATCGGCTGGCTGAGCAGGCGCGGCAGGCGTGATGTCGCCACTGCGCTGATCCTGGTCATGATGCTCGGACTGGGCGCGCTGTTCCTTAGCTTCACCGTCGAATACTCGTCGGAGATCTTCTCGCTGCTGTTCGGTGAGGTGCTGGGCGTCAGCACAAACGAGATCCTGCCGATCGCGCTGCTCGGCATCGCGTGCATACTCGCGATCGGGGTGCTATACCGGCCGCTCCTGCTGAGCTCGCTCGCGCCCGAGTCCGCGGCTGCGCGCGGCATCCGCCTGGGCTGGCTTGAGGTGGCATTCCTGGTCATCGTCGGCGTCGCCGCCAGCATGACGCTGCCGGTGGTCGGCGCCCTGCTGATCTTCAGCTTGATGATCGGGCCGCCGGCCGCGGCCCGGTCGCTGACCAGTAACCCGGCACTCGCGATCGGCCTGTCGGTGGTGCTGGCCCTGGCCACGGTCTGGATCGCGATCGCGGCGGCGTTCGAGACCAACTGGCCGATCGGCTTTTTCGTCGGGGTCGGCGGGGGCGTGTGCTACGCGATCGGCCGGGTAATCGCGGCCGTGCGCGGATCCCGGACCCGCCGAGCGCCGGCCATCACGATCGCCGCGGCAGCTGAATGAACTGGATGACGGGCGGCGGAGTGAACTTGACCAGCCGGAAGCCAGCCGGAATCGGCTCGCTGAACTGGTGGAGATTGCCCGGTGTCGCCAATAGCCAGCGATAGTCGGCCAGGACTGACCATCGATTGCCGGTCGTGGTGAAAACGAGGCTCTGCACGGGCAGGTAGGTCGCCGGGTCTACCCAGATGATCTGCCTCGGAGTCGGCATGCCAACGGAGATGATCTTAATCGCGTCGACTCCAGCTACGCGCTGCCGGCCTGCCAGCCTGAGGAGACCGCACCGCAGGTAATAGCGCAGCCAGGGGCCCGACGTCGGCCCCCCGGGCAAGAACAGCGGCGCTAGAACCGCCGCTGGCGGGAGCGTCTGCCTGCAGCTCGCGGGCGGAGCGAACAGCACCGCGCGCATGGATGGGGTCGACGCCCGCCACCAGGTCCTGGTGATGTAGTCGACTCCGGTATCGACGGCGTCTTTTCCGCTTCCGCGCGACAGCGCGGGATAGGCGACGGCTTCGTCAAGCAACAGGCGGTCGTTGGCCGCATAGGCCGTCTCTCGCTGGCTGTCGTGATAACTCCACGTCGTCGTGGCGTCGGCCGTGACCGTGTGGCCGGGGGCAGCGAAGTGCTGCCCGATGCCGTAGTAGACGCCATGCACGACCTCCACTTTCGTCGCGCCGCTGGCCGCGACGCTGTCCTCGGCGTGCTGCACTACGTCGGCGACCGTCTGCGTTCGCAGCGTGGTCGAACTCGGCTGCCGCGGCCCGGCGGTAGTCGCTAGCGGCACGACGAGAGCCAGGCCCGCGGCGGTCACGGCGGTCAGCCCGGAGCGCAGGACGTACTGGCGCCGTCGATGCTGCCGGCGGGCCCGGCGAGCCAGGGCGGCCAGCTCCGCGGGGAGCCGGACGGCCGCCGCTCGCCGCTGCAGGCTGTCGGTCACGAGATCTTCAAAGCTTGTGCCCATGGTCTTCCTCCACCGCTTCAGTGCTCATGCCCGGCCAGTTCGGCGTCACTGGTCAGCCAGGATGCTGCGAGTTCGCGCATGCGCTTAAGGCCGCGCGACGCGGCGGCCTTGACCGTGCCCTCGGTGCAGCCCAGCACCTCGGCGGTCTCGGCCTCGGTGAACTGCTCCCAGTACCGCAGCACGATGACGGCGCGCTGCTGCGGCGACAGCTGACGCAGCGTCCCGATCAGGGCGTCACGCAGGTCCACGGCCGCGGCCACGTCCGGTGCCGCGCTCGGCTGGTCGGCTCGGACCAGCGGCAACTTGCGGTGCCACGTGCTACTCCGCCGCCAGCCATCGGCGGCCAGGTTGTAGAGCGTCCGCCGCAGGTATGCCTCCAGGCTGCCGTCGACCGCCCGGCGCTGCCTGACCACTCGCTCTAGCGCCGCCTGGAGCAGGTCCTCGCCGTCCTGCTGGCTCCCGGCAAGCAGCACCGCTGACCGCAGCAGTTGCGCGCCGCGGTCGGACATCAGGCGCTCCAGCTGGTCACCGTTCGCCGGCTCCGGCATTGGCTACCTCCTCGTCCTGCTGACCAGAACGAAGGAGCAGCGGCAAGGGTTGACGATGGAGAGCAAGTTGGGCGCAACTCCGCCCCGTCGGCAGGGCGACGGCTTTACCGCTGGACGAGGCCGGCTTCGTGCGCGAGCAGGCCGGCCTGCGTGCGGTTGGCCAGGCCGAGCTTGTCCAGCATCCGCGACACGTAGCCCTTGACCGTCGCCTCGGACAGGTACAGCCGCCCCGCGATCTGCGCGTTCGACAGGCCCTCGCCGAGGCAGGCGAGCACCTCGGTATCGCGTTCGGTTAGCTGGCTGACCAGCTTGCGGGCCTTGTCCTTCGCCGGCTGGCTGTCGGCGGACGCGGCGATCAGACGCCGGGCCGCGGCCGGGGACAGCACCGTGTGCCCCTCCGCCGCCACCCGCACCAGGCCGATCAGGTCTTCCGGCCGAGTCGACTTGACCAGGAAGCCGGACGCGCCGGCCCGCAGCGCGCGCAGCACGTACTGATCGGCGTCGAACGTGGTGAGCACGACCATGACCGGCGGGCTGGCCAGCTTGCCGATGTGCTCGATCGCGGTAATCCCGTCGACACCCGGCATGCGCAAGTCCATGAGCACGACGTCCGGCTTGGCCCGCACGACGGCCTCGACCCCGGCTGCTCCGTCATGGGCCTGGTCAACCACCTCGATATCCCCGGCGGAGCCGAGAATCGTGCGCAGGTGCGCGCTGGGAACCCAGGCCCGAGTAACCTCAGCGCGCCGAATCCGCAAGATCAATCAGGGCCCGGCTGACGGCGGTCGGGTCCACGATTTGATGGAGGTGCTCGCCCGCGGTCGTGCGGACCGGCCAGCCCCGCGCGCGGGCCAGGTCGGCCTGCCCTGCGTAGGCCGGGCTGAACAGGAGGTAACCGCCCGGATGCTCGTCCCAGCCGGCCGGCGCAGGGACCTGCTCCAGGTAGTACGCGAGCGGCAGCCTGGGCTGCTCGGCGGTCACCACGCGCCGGACCTCATCGTCGGAGAACATCGGCGCGACGTCCTCCTCTGACCACCAGTCCGTCCACCGCGGCAGCCGCCCGTCGGGGCCGGCGAGGTCGCGCAGGAACGGCAGGAACTCGTCCTCGGCCAGCGGCGTGCTGCCCGTCGCCGACGGGACAGTGGCGTCGGCGAAGATGCAAGCCGCTACGGGCTGGGTCAGTCCGTCCACCAGGACCGGGGCGAACACCCCGGCGTTGCTGTGCAAGACCAATGCGACCGGCTGATCGCCGGTCAGCCCGGTCATGCCCGCGCGGACCGCTGCGACTACGCGCGGCCAGAACGGCGGCTCGCCGTCGCCCACCTCGAGCAGCGACGGTACAAGGGCCTGATGGCCTGCCGCAGTCAGCCGTGCGGTTACCGGCTGCCAGGTCGAGGGCCCGACCGAGGGACTGTGGACCAGCACGAATACGGCCATCTCCCAACTCTGCCAGTCCAGATCACGCCCGGCGGCTCCGTCATCCACGGGCGAACAAGCCGCCCGCGGCCGGTCACTCAGTGTCCGCCCAGAGATCAGTGATGGCGATCCCGAGCTCAGCCAGCATCTGGCGCAGCAGTGGCAGCGACAGGCCGATGACGGTGCCCGGATCGCCGTCGATGCCCTCGACGAACGGTGCTCCCCGTCCGTCGATGCTGAACCCGCCGGCCAGGGAGCACGGCTCGCCCGTAGCCACGTAGGCGGCCAGCTCGGCCTCGGTGGGCGTGCCGAATCGCACGAGCGTTGCCGCCACGTCACGAACGCGCCGACCGGTCGGGCCATCGATGAGGCAGTGCCCCGTGCAGAGAGTGCCCTCCCGGCCGGCGATCTTGCGCCACCCGGCGGCGGCCTGGTCCGGCGTCGCGGGCTTGCCGAGCGGCTGTCCCTCGAAGTCGAGCAGCGAGTCGCAGCCGAGCACCAGCGCGGACGGGTGGAGGCTGGCCACCGCCGACGCTTTGCGGTCGGCGAGGATCGCGACCATCGCCGCGGTCTCCAGGCGCTCGTCACAGGTCTCGTCGACGCCGCTGACCACGACCTGCGGCTCGATGCCGGCGTGCCGCAGGAGTTCCAGACGCCCGGCCGAGCCCGATGCCAGGACGAGGGTGACTGGCGCCGATCGCGTCATCGGGTCAGGGTAGCAGCGACGGCTCAGGCACCCATTGGCTCAAGCGGGAGCAGGTCAGGGCGTTTGGGCAGCATGCCGTCGCCGCTGGAGATGCCGCGCAGCCGTCGCTGCAGCCACGGCGCGGCGTAGGTCCTGGCCCAGTGCAGGTCGTCGCGGCGGGCCGCAAGCCAGTGTGGCTTGTCCGGCCCGGCTGCCAGCGGCTCACGCCAGTCCTCGCTGACCGGCACGCCGACGACCTCGCAGGCCCGCAGCGCGACCCGCCGGTGCCCGTCCGCTGCCAGGTGCAGCCGGTCCGCGCACCACTCGCGCCGGTCGGCCAGGACTGACATCGTCCACAGGTCGACCTGCAGGCAGTCGTGCCGCCTGGCGATCTCGCGGAGCCCGTCGTTATAGGCGGCTGCCTTGTCGCGCACCAGCCGGATCAGCGGGAATCCGCCTGGATCGAAGCCGGTGAACAGCAGGATCTGAGTGCCCGCCGCGCGAAGGGCGGCCACTGCCTGCTCGAACGAGGCCGCCAGCGCAGCCGGATCAGCTTTGGGACGGAGCAGGTCATTGCCGCCGGCAGCGATGCTGACCAGATCAGGCGCCAGGCCGAGAGCGGCCGGCAGTTGATCGCTGACCACCTGGCGAAGGAGCTTGCCGCGGATCGCTAGATTCGCATACCGCAGTCCGGGAGACTCGGCGGCGAGCCGCCGCGCGAACCGGTCGGCCCAGCCCTGGCAGGTCCCGTCCGGGTAGAGGTCGCCGACGCCCTCGGTGAAGCTGTCGCCGAGCGCCACGAATGATCCGATCGACGGCATTCCCGTGTGACCCTCCCGCCCCGAAGCCAGCATTTCGGGCTGCCGCACAGCAAACCCGCACGTCAGGCTAGCACTGGTGCGAACCAGAGCTGATCGGGCCGGGATCGAGTGGCAGCGGGCCGTGTGCTGTGAGCAGCCGGCAGCGTGACTCGTCTGCCGGTCGGCGAGATCATGGTGGAGTGAGCAACTGGTACTGCCCGCCGCGCGCCGGCCCGCGAACCGCGAGCGAGGGCTGAGATGCATGTCGTCGGCATGGTGCTGCACCCCGAGCGCGACTCGGCCGATGCGGTCAATGCCGTCCTCCAATGGGCGGCGCGACGGCAGATTGAGGTGCTCGGGATCGATGCCGAGGTCGGGCGGCTGAACTGCGCCGCCGTCGCGGTCTCGGCCAGCGAGCTGGGCCGCCGGTCCGACCTGGTCGTCAGCCTGGGCGGGGACGGGACGATGCTGCGGGCGATGCGGATAGCGGACCGGCAGCAGGCTCCGGTGCTCGGGGTGAACCTGGGCAAGCTCGGCTTCCTGGCCGAGGTCGACGTGCCCGACCTGCCGGACGCGCTGTCGGCCATCGACGCGAAGGAGTTCACGGTCGAACCGCGGCTGGCGGTCGACGCTGTCATCGACGGCCAGGTGGTGACCGCCTTCAACGACATTGCCCTGGTCCGCTACCCAGGACAGCCGATAGCGCAGGTGGCGGTGCGGGCGGGCGGCCAGCCGTTCGTGAGCTATGCGGCGGACGCGGTGGTCGTCGCGACTCCGACGGGCTCAACCGCGTACAGCTTCTCGGCGGGCGGGCCGATCGTGAGCCCGGCCGTGGAGGCACTGCTGGTCACGCCGGCGGCGCCGCACTCGGCTTACAACCGCGGCCTGATCCTGTCGGTGCATGACAGCCTGGAGCTTGACCTGCTGCCCGGCTGCGGGCAGCTCGCGGTCGAGGTCGACGGCCAGGCCGCGGCGAACGTGAGCCAGGGGGACCGGATAGCGGTGGAACCCCGCCCGGCTGCCGCACATGTCGTGCGGCTCGGCCGCACCACCTTCTACCAGCGGGCGCGCCGCAAGCTGAGGCTCACCGACTCGGCGGAGATCAGCGTCGTGTGGCCCTAGCCATCGGTCACGAGCCGGCCTCGGCGACCGCCGTCCTGTACAGGGCGGCCATGTCGGTGCTGAACCGGGCCGCGTACGACACTGACGGCGTGTCGCCGCCCTGCTGGAAGCCGCCGATCACGCCGATCACGGTGCCAGGGCTGCCCGGGGCCGTAATGCCGACCAGCAGCGGGCTGCCACTCGTTCCGTCCGCAAAGCCGCCGCAATCGAACACGAACTGGGTGGGACTGTAGGCCATGGCCGTGTTAACGCAGGCGATCACCGTGCCGGCGCCGTCCGGATACCCCGCCACCTTCACCTTCTGACCTGCTGGCGTGCCAGTCTCGATTGCCTCGCCCCCGGTGAACTGCTGAATATTCGCCTTGGAGCCGCGCTGGCTGACGACCAGGAACGCGAAATCGTCATCGGGGTCGGCTGATGAGCTCCAGGCCTGGTCGACGAAGACGCGAGTAACCATCCAGATGCCGTAGGGCATCCGCCCGTCGGCGTAGTCGGGGACGAAGGCGACTTCGCCTGCCGAGCGGGCGCTCACGCAGTGGGCCGCCGTGACCAGGAGGTTCCCGGTTGGGCTGTCGACGACGCTGGCTGTGCAGAAGTGACTGCCGAGCGCGCCGGTGGGGGTCAGCGTGAAGAGGGCACCGACGGTCTGAGCCTGGCCCGGAGTGGCCGTCAACGTGGGCGCACCTACGGCGGGGGCGGTGAGGATCATGAGGCCGGCGCCGACGACAGCGGCAATCACCACGGCCGCTGCCGTCACCAGCTTGATCAGCAAGTCGCCGTGGGTGCGGCCGGCCCGCGTGAGCCGCGGCCGCAGCCGTCAGTGGTCCCGCCCCACGCTGGGCACCCGTGCTTCGCCCGGCGCATACCGCCCCTCTCAGTTGGGCCGGCTGCCCCCGGAACCGCCCTGTCAGTGCCCGTTTACCATCTTGTGACCCTTCTGGCCGCAATGTTAAAGGCGGCGACCTCGCAGGTAAATACACGTAACCTGGAGATTTCCTGAGAGTAATGATTGCGCCAACTCGTGCTGGCCGGTGCCAGGGATCATCAACGGGCGTGGCAGTACCTTCCGGCCGCTGTCAGACCGTGGCCGCGACGCTCCGCGCTGTCTGCTCGAGCCGGTCCCGGTAGGCCGCCCATCCCCCCGCGTCGAGATCCGGGAGATTGGAGTTATCCGGCCGCAAGCCGACTTGGCCGTCGATGAATTCCCGCACGATGTCGGCCTGCCCGGCGTGCCGGTGCGTCTCGGCGGTCATGTGGGCCAGGATGCGGTGCAGGGTCACCACGCCGTGCTCGCCCGGCCACCATGGCACCCGTCCGACCGCATCGATGTCGAGGGCGTCGAACGTCTCGTCCGCGTGGGCCCAGGCCTTGCGATACCAGCCAGTGACGTAATCGCGTGATTCCTCGGCCGTCGCCCACATGTCCGCCTGGGGCTCACGCTCAAGCAGCTCGTCGTCGCACCATGGAGGCGGGTCGCTCATGGGCCGCCCGAAGGTGGCGCCGAAGTACCCGATCTCGCACCCGGCGAGGTGCTTGACCAGGCCCAGCAGGTTCGTGCCGGTCGGGGTGAGCGGCCGGCGGACGTCATACTCGGTCAGCCCGTCGAGCTTCCAGAGCATGGCGTCCCTGGCCTGCTGGAGGTACTTGCGAAGGTCGGTCTTCTGGTCCCAGATCGTCATGGCGCACAGTGTGACAGCCGCCAGTGACAGTTTCCGCCCCGCCAGGCGCCGTCATTCTGCCGCTTCGGCGAGTCGGCAGATGGCCGTATGGCAGCCTGCCACACGACGGTACTTGGCCTTATCGACCGTGAAACTCGCACATCATGGTCATACTGTCGCTATGCGTCTCTTACCTTCCGACGATGCGGTCCGCGCCGCCGCCTTTCGGCTCCGGGCTGATCTCGCGGCAGACGGACTGGGCAGGGCCGTCGAGGTGTACTTCACCGCTCCGGCGTTCGCGGGCATGACCTTCAGCAACCTCGGCCGCAACCCGCCGGACGAGATCACGCCTGACGACCTGCTGGCGGTGACCCTGCTGGACATCATCTGGCGGCCGCATGTTGTCCGCATCCTGCTCGGCAGCCAGCACGGAGAACTCTCGAGCATGCTGGCGGCCATTCCCGGCGACCTGGACCTCTGGGATGCAGACGACGAGGTGTCGGAGCGGATAGATGTCCTCTGGAATGCGCTCATGGCGATCGACGGCATTGGTACGGCCAGTGCGACCAAGCTGCTAGCTCGCAAACGTCCCCGGCTCTGCCCGATAAGCGACAGCGTGGTCGTCAAGGCGGTGCGGGTACCGGGCAGGACCTGGGATGTGCTGCGCTGCCTCCTTCGGGATCCAGCGTCGCGCGCCCAGGTGGAAGCGCTCCGTCCAGCCGCTGCCGCGGACGCCAGTCTGCTGCGGATCCTGGACGTGATCCTCTGGATATCGCACAGCGAATCGGCAGCAGCCCAGTGGGTGCGGTCAGAAGCGGGGATGACCGCAGAGTCTCCGGCGTCAGAGGGTGTCGGCCAGCAGTCAGGCTGAGGCGACGAGGAAGTCGCGGATGGCCGTGGCAATCTCTCCCGCGTGCGTCTCGAGCGCGAAGTGGCCTGTATCCAGCAGTCGGACATCTGCTCCGGGGATGTCGCGCTTGAAGGCTTCGGCTCCGGCCGGCAGGAAGAACGGGTCGTTGCGGCCCCAGATAGCCAGCAGCGGCGGCTGACTGCTCCGGAAGTACTCCTGGAACCTGGGATAGAGATCGACGTTGCTTGCGTAGTCCAGGAAGAGGTCCAGCTGGATCTCGTGCGCTCCCGGCCGGGCCAGGTAGTGGTTATCGAGGGTGTAACCGTCGGGCGAGACCAGGGACGCGTCGGCTACGCCGTGCGTGTACTGCCATACCGTTGTCTCTGGCTGGACCAGGGTGCGGATCGCGTCCCGGTTGGCCTGCGTCGGTTCCTTCCAGTACGCCCGGATCGGGTTCCACCCGTCACTGAGCCCCTCCTCGTAAGCGTTCCCGTTCTGGGAGATGATCGCTGTGACTCGTTCGGGTCGCCTGACGGCCAGGCGGAACCCGGTGGGGGCGCCATAGTCGAAGACGTAGAGCGCGCAGCGGTCGAAACCCACCGCGTCGGCGAAGCCCTCCAGCACGTCCGTCAGTGCCTCAAACGTGTAGGTGAAGCTATCCCGGCTCGGCATGGCGGACTGCCCGAAGCTGATCAGGTCGGGCGCGACGACGTGATAGCGGTCCGCCAGCTGCGGGATCAGTTCGCGGAACATGTGGCTGGCGCTTGGATAGCCGTGCAGCAGCAGCACCTTGGGAGCGTCGGCAGGGCCCGACTCACGGTAGAAGACCTTCAGGCCGTTCACCTCGGTGCTGCGGTAGGTAACTGGTGTCATGACGACGACCCCCTGGTGTGTCTGGTTGACTTCCGATCGGTGCCCGCCCGCCGCGGGGCTGGCAGCGAACCTTGCTGGATAGGGCTCGGCAGCCCGTGCGGGCGCCTCCCGCGCGCTGTTGCTGTCGTCCGCCGCCTGCAGGCTTGCCCCGCCATGGCCTCTCGCCTACATGTCCAGGACGATGTCGGTGCTGGGCCGGGCGCAGCAGATGAGCACTTCGCCGTGGGCGGGAGGCTCCAGCGGATCCGGTTTGTAGGTGATGTCACCGGACAGCAGCGCAGTGATGCACGTGTGGCAGACGCCGGTGCGGCAGCTCCACCGGGTGGGCACATCGCAGGCGTCGGCTAGATCGAGCACACTGCGCCGGTCAGCGCCGAAGCGCGTCGCGATGCCGCTGCGGGCGAAGGTGACCAGCGGGCCGGTTGCGCTGGCACCGGGCGGCTGGTGCGGTGAATGGCGGGCCTGCCCGGTCAGTCCCGGGTTGATGGAAGCCAGCGCCCCGAACAGCTCAGCGTGAATGTCGGCTGGGTCGACGCCGAGCGCGGTAAGGGCGTCGCGAACGTCGGCCATGAAGGAGGTCGGCCCGCAGATGTATGCGGCCCCGCTCGTCGGGATGGCGAGCCTGGCCAGCGCCTCTTGAGTGATTCGCCCGCGGGCGGCGTGCGCGCGCTTGCGTTCGGCTGGCGTGGCGGCGCTGTAGAACACGTGCTCATGAGCATGCGGCAGGGATGCCAGGAGGTCGTGTGCCTCGGCCGCGAATGGATGCTCGTGCGGCCCGCGTGCGCCATGCAGCCACCAGATATCCCGGTCGCTGCGGGATGCGGCGAGCTGGTACAGCATGGACAGGACCGGCGTGACGCCGATGCCGGCCGACATGAGCAGGACCGGGCCGGTCCTGCTGTCCAGGACAAAGTCTCCGCGCGGCGCGGCGACGTCCAGGACTGCTCCCTGTCGCACCTTGCGACTGAGGTAGCTGCTGGCGACGCCGTGGGGTTCTTGTTTCACGCTGATCCGGTAGGTGCCAGCGTCTGGTGCCGAGGACAGCGAGTAGCTCCGCACCGGCGCGGGCGTGCCCGCGCCGCTGATCCGCAGCGTCAAGTACTGGCCGGCGCGCGCCGCCGGCACAGCGCTGCCGTCCGCCGCGACGAGGTAGATGGAGCAAACGCCGCTGCTCTCCCCGACGATCCGGGCAACCCGCAGCTTCCGGAACGCAGACCAGGCCGGCCCGGCGTTTTGCGACGTGGTGCCGACCCCGTTGTCATCCTCGGCCATCAGGTCGCGGAATGACTGCTGCCAGCCGGGGCTGAGGGCGGGGACCTGCACGGCAAGCCGCAGCTTGGCCGGGTCTTTGCCGGGGAGGTAGAGCAGTGCATCGGTGTCGGCCACGCTCAGCCCGTGCGGGCCGGCCTGCGTCTTGGTGATCTCGTCGCCGGCCCGGACTTGCCCCTCGGCGATAACCCGCATGTAAAAGCCGGGGCGATGGTGGCTGACCAGCAGCGCGGCCATCTGCGGCTCGCCCAGCCGCAGGCCGACGCGATAGCAGGTGACCCGCGGCTGGGTCACCTCGAATTCCGCCTCGCCGATCCGGTACCGGTCGCCTATGCAGACCTGGTCGTCGGCCATGCCGTCGACCGTGAGGTTCTCGCCGAACTGGCCGTAGCTGAAGCTGTCCCAGCCGAAATGCTGCTGCCAGTGCCGGTAGGAACCGAGCTGGTAAACCAGTACTGCACGTTGCTCGCCACCGTGCCCGGCCAGATCGCCCTGACCGTCGCCGTCGATGTTCAGGTGGCGCACCATCCGCGGCCCGGACACCGGGTATTTCCAGCTGCCCGTGTGCACGGTCTTGCCCTGCCAGGGCACGTCCCTTGGCATGCCCACGTTCACCGATACCAGAACAGGCACCGGAGAGCCTCGATCCGTGGTCCCGGCTGCAGATGCGGGTGCACCGGAAACTGTCACGGCCGCCAGCCCGGTCGTGCTTCATCGAGGCTGAGGTTGCGGTCGATGCCGTGCGGGATCACGCCCTGGCCAGGCTCCAGTCGCTGCCGGCTGCCGTCTCGGGTCACCTCGACCAGGTCCGGCTCGAAGGAGACAAAGCCGGTGACGGCTGCGACCTCGGGCCAGGCATCCAGGTACGACCAGGCAGCCCGGCGGGCGTCCCCGATGTCGTAATAACTGCATACCCCCTTGTATGGACACAACGTCTGGAACTCCACCGGAGTGAGTGCGGATTCGTCTACGTCGGCGCGCGGCACGTACCAGCGGGGCGCGAACCCGGATTCGTACAGTGCCAGCGGCTGCTTCGTGTCCGCGATCACCTGACCGCCATCGCGGACGACTAGGTGACGGCTCGTCTTGCGGATGTCGATCCGGTGGTAGGGGTCCGCGGCGTGGCCCACGAGGCGCTGGTCTTCCTCGTAGAAGGCGTCCATGGCCCGCCACGCGAACGCTATCCGTCCCGTCAGTTCGCCGGCGTAACCAGGCAGTTCGGTATGCTGCCAGGCCGCTCGCGGCTTGCTGTCCGAACCCGCCCGGACGGTGTACCAGGCCGTCGTACCGAAGTCCCGGTGCTGGGTCGTGTGGTCGCTGAGTTCCAGAATGCCGGGGGAGACGTCGCCGAGCGGGAAGTAAGCGACCGGGTAGCGGCCTGGCTCGTGCAGCAGCGTGACGTCCTCGCTGTCGACGACCCACGTATCTGCGAACCGCACGCGCATGCGCCGCCGCAGCGGCTCGGCGAACAGCAGCCGCTCGGGTAGCCGGCCGGGAACAAGGAATCGGCCGATCGCACCTGGAGCGAGCGGTCCTTGCTGCCAGGCTAGGCCCATTGACCTGCTCCTTTCGTCACCTTGATCCCGGTGCGGGTCGGGCAGCCGGCTGCCCCGTCCTCATAGCTTGCGCCACGAGCGGTCGTGATCGAATCCCCCGGTCGGTGGTCACAACGGGTAGTGAGCGAGCCAGCGACGGTGGCCATCTGGCGGGCCTGCCGACTGACTACCCATCGTGGGGATTCGATCAGGGCCCGGCCAGGCGCAGGCTGGAGAAAGCTGACTGTCCGCAGCGCCCCGCGTGTCCCGCAGGAGGGAACATGCCTGACAACCGCGTCAACGTCGTGCTCGTCCACGGCGCATGGGCCGACGGATCGAGCTGGAGCAAGGTGATCGGCCCGCTGGCGGCGGCCGGCGCAACTGTGGTCGCCGCGCCATTGCCGCTGACTTCGCTAGCAGATGATGTCAGGGCGCTTGACCGTGTGCTCGAGCACATCGATGGCCCGGCCGTGCTCGCCGGACACGCATACGCGGGCGCCGTGATCGCGGCGACACGCGACCCAAAGGCAGCCTCGCTGGTCTATGTCGCTGGCCTCGCGCCCGACGAAGGCGAAACGGTCGCCGACGTCTTCCTTCGTGGCCAGCCGCACCCCAAGGCGCCGAAGTTCGAGCCTGACGAGCACGGCACGGTGTGGCTACCCCGCAACGCGTTCGCTGATGCGTTCGCGCAAAACGCAACTCCCGAGGAGCAGGAAGTCCTCGCGGCAGTGCAGCGGCCCCTGGCCATGGCCTGCGTCGGCGTGCCGGTCGAACGCCCCATCTGGAGGGACAAGCCGAGCTGGGTGCTCGTCGCCGACGAGGACCGGATGATCAACCCGGAAACACAGCACTTCACAGCCGAGCGGATGGGCGCCCGCGTCCGTGTTCGCCCGGTCGATCACGTGCCAATGGTCACCGCGGCCGCAGAGGTCGTCGACATCATCCTTGCAGCCGTGCGTGATGTCGCGACGACCTAGTAGGGGGACACGGGAACGGTCGACTCCGCGGTTCAGCTGACACACCAGCTCCCGCCGGCGGCCTGGCTGAGCAGCAAGAGGCCGCTGGCTGCCGGTCGCCTGCACACGGCGTGCGCGCGCTAAACTGCAGCAGTCACAGCTAGGCGCCGAGGCCGCGCAAAGCCGACGTTCTTCGCGCACGGTGTGACTTGGGCATCACCGTGGGCGAGCCTGGCGAGGTAACCAAGTGCGGGCTGGGCACGGGGAGGGCCGTCATGGGATCGGAAGCTGATCGCTACGCGACGGTACCTCCGCTTGTGCCCAGAAGCTCGGCAAGCGTCCGGTATCTTGAGGACCTGATTGGGCGCGACGCCCATTGCCGGAAGCTCGACCAGCTCGCCGCGGCAATCGGGGATGGTCAGAGCCGGGCGCTGGTCTTGCGCGGCGAGCACGGGATCGGGAAGACGGCGCTCTTCGACTACCTGGCCGCGCACGCCGCGGGCTGCCGGGTGGACCGCGTCACTGCCGTTGAGTCGGAGCTGGAACTCGCCTTCGCCGGTCTGCACCAGCTCTGCGCGCCGATGCTGGGACATCTCGGCAGCGTGCTCGGGCCCCAGCGTGACGCGCTTGAGGCTGCGCTGGGCCTGAGCGCCGGGTCAGCTCCTGATCGTTTTCACGTGGGGCTCGCCGTGCTCAGCTTGCTGTCCGACGTTGCCCAGGAAAAACCGCTGCTCTGCCTGGTCGACGACGCGCAATGGCTGGACCGGGCCTCCGCACAGGTGCTCGCGTTCGCTGCCAGGCGGCTAGGGGCAGAGTCAGTCGGCCTGGTCTTCTCCGCGAGCGCGCCTTCGCGCGAGCTGGCGGGCCTGCCGGACCTGATCGTTGATGGCCTGCGAGATGAGGACGCCAAGGCGCTGCTCGACACGGCGCTCGCCGGTCCCGTGGATCCCCAGGTCCGTGACCAGATCATTGCCGAGGCCCGCGGCAACCCGCTGGCTCTGCTCGAGCTGCCGCGAGGACTGAACCTCACGCAGCTGGCCGGAGGGTTCGGGCTTCCCGGCGCGACAGGGCTCGCGGGCAGCATGGAGGAAAGCTTCCTGCGGCGCGTCCAGGCGCTCCCTGGCCCGACCCGCGAGTTGCTGGTACTTGCGTCGGCCGACCCGACCGGTGATGCAGCGCTGGTGTGGCGCGCATCTGCCCGGCTGGGCATCGCCGCCGAGGCAGCCATTCCAGCCGCCGACGCTGACCTGGCCGAGTTCGGGCCCAGGGTTCGGTTCCGTCATCCGCTCGTTCGGTCGGCAGCGTACCGATCGGGGACTGTGGGTGACAGGCGGCGGGCGCACGGCGCCCTGGCCGAGGCAACTGATCGGAGGCTCGACCCCGATCGTCATGCGTGGCACCGGGCGCAGGCAGCTAGCGGGCCGGATGCGGAGATAGCTAACGAACTGCAGGAGTCAGCCGAACGCGCACGCTCCCGCGGCGGCGCCGCGGCGGCAGCTGCGTTCCTGGAACGATCGGCAATCCTGACGCTAGCTCCGGCCCAGCGGGCGACGCGCGCGCTGGCCGCCGCCGATGCCAAGCTGCAGGCCGGAGACCTAACCGCGGGACGCGACCTGCTGGCCATGGCGGAAGCAGGGCCGGGCGACGAGGCTCAAAAGGCGCATGTCGAATTGCTCCGGGCCCGGATCGAGTTTGCCGCGAGCCGCGGTAGCGCGGCGCCGACCTTGCTGCTTTCCGCGGCAAGGCGGCTCGAGTCCGTTGACCCTGGGCTTGCCCGCTCGACGTATCTGGAGGCGCTGTCGGCTGGAATCTTCGCCGGGCAGCTCGCCAGCCCTGGAAGCGGGCTGTGGGAGGTGGCACGCGCGGCTTTGACGGCGCCTCCGCCGCGCGGTGCATCGCGCGCCCCCGATCTCCTTCTCGATGGGCTGGCCGCTTACTACACCGACGGATACGGGGCCGGTGTGCCGATCCTGCGCAGAGCGCTGGACGCTTTCGGGGCCGGCCTGTCCATCGACGAAGAGCTCCGCTGGCTCTGGCTCGCGTGTGTCACCGCGGTGCACGTGTGGGATGACGATGCCTGGGACCGGTTGTCTGCCAGGTACCTGGCGCTCGTCCGGCAGTCGGGGGCACTCGGAGAGCACGCGCTGGCGCTGAGCATGCGAGCTCAGCGGCTGCTGCTGGGTGGCCAGCTGGCCGCCTCGGAATCTCTGGCCGTCCAGGCGCAAGCTGCTTCCGAGGCCGTCGGCGGTACGCACGCGCCCTACGGTGCGCTCGCCCTCGCGGCCCTGAAGGGCGACGAAAGCGCGGTCACCGCGCTGGTCGATACGGTCGCTCCCGAGGTGGCTGAGCGCGGCGAGGGAGCCGGGATGACCGCCGTCGGCATGGCCAACGCGCTGCTCTTCCTCGGCCTGGGCCGCTACCAGGAAGCAGTGCCGGCCGCGCAGCTGGCCACCGCGAGTCCCGGAACCATTGGCACGCCCCCGTGGGCTATCGCCGAGCTCATTGAGGCGGCTGTCCGGACGGGCAAGACCGATCTAGCTGCCGATGCCTACGAGCGATTTGCCGAGATGACCGACGCCAGCGCCAGCGACTGGGCGCTCGGGCATCAGGCGCGGGCTCACGCCCAGCTGAGCGAGGGTGTCGAGGCCGACCGCCACTATCGCGACGCAATCGACCGGCTACAGCGGACCGGAATGCGCATCTGCCTTGCCCGAGCCCATCTGCTGTACGGGGAGTGGCTGCGCCGCGAGCGCCGCCGCAGCGACGCGCGCGAGCAGTTGCGCACAGCTTTCGCCATGCTGGAATCCATGGGAGTCGCGGCATTCGCCGAGCGTGCCCGGCGCGAACTGGCGGCGACCGGCGAAACCATCCGCAAGCATCCCATCGGCTCACGGAACGACCAGCTAACGTCGCAGGAAAGTGAGATTGCCCGGCTGGCACGCGAGGGCCTGTCCAACCCGGAGATCGGAGCCAGGCTCTACATCAGCCCGCACACGGTTCAGTATCACCTGCGCAAGATCTTCGCCAAGCTCGGAATCACCGCGCGCAGCCAGCTCGACCGGGTCCTTCCCGAAGGGCGTGGGAGCGACGATCTCACGAGCCGGGACGGCGGTGCCTGAGCGCATCGTTCTCGCTGCGTGAGACGAACCGCGCAGTGCACTGGGCCGAGCGGGCCACGAAGACCGGCGGGCTACGCGGGACGACTACCCAGCGGGGGATTCGATCACTGCCCCCGAGCCGCAGGCTAGAACCAGGCCGCCAGTACGGACACGGTCAAAACCCCGATCGGGAGCCACCCGTGACCACCATCCACCACCGTTACGCCGCAGTCGACGGACGGCAGTTGTTCTACCGAGACGCCGGACCGCCCGGAGCGCCGGCCGTCGTGCTCCTGCACGGCTTCCCGGCCAGCTCGTTCATGTTCCGCAACCTGATCCCCGCACTGGCGGCGCGGTATCGCGTGATCGCGCCTGATCACCTCGGCTTCGGCCTGTCTGACGCGCCGCCCGCCGACCAGTTCAGCTATAGCTTCGACTCGCTTGCCGGCCTTACCGCGGGACTGCTTGGCCGGCTGGGGGTCACCCGGTATGCGATGTACGTGCATGACTACGGCGCGCCGATCGGGTGGCGCCTCGCCCTCGCCGACCCGGCAGCCGTGATGGCGATCGTGACCCAGAACGGTAATGGCTACGAGGAGGGCCTCACCGAGACTTTCTGGAAGCCGGTGCGCGAATACTGGCACGAGCAGAGTCCTCAGACTGAGCAGGCTGTTCGCCTTGCCCTCACGCTGGACGCCATCCGCAGGCGATACCTGCACGGCGTCACGGACGAGAGCCTGGTCAGCCCGGACACCTGGCATCACGACTACGACCTCGTGTCGCGTCCGGGCAACGACCGCATTCAGCTGAAGCTGATCGCGGACTACGCCACCAATATCCCGCTCTACCCGTATCTGCACGCCTATCTGCGCGACAGCCGGGTGCCACTGCTTGCGGTCTGGGGGCGCAATGATGAGATTCTCGGCCCGTACGGCGCTCGCGCGTTCGCCAGGGACGCACATCGGGCTGAGATCCACCTGCTCGACGGCGGCCATTTCCTGCTCGAAAGCCAGCTCGACACGACTGTGGGGCTCGTCCGCCCGTTCCTCGAACGGGCCCTGTCCTGACTGGTGACCGGCGGGTGAGGTGGAGTCATGCCGGGCATCAGTCGGCGTATGCGCTCTGAGGAGGAAGGTACGGTGCAGTGCGTTGTCGTCGGCGGCAGTCTGGTTGGCTTGTCCGCGGCGATCGCGTTGTCCCGGCTCGGGATCGATGTGACCGTCCTCGAGCGAAGCCCGGCCCGCGCCGAGGAGGGCGGTGGCGGCCTGGGTGTGGACGTCGCCTTGCTCGGCCAGGTTACTGGCATAACCGACCAGCCGCCGGTCCTGCACGGTGTCGATCGCGACACGACGGCCTGGCACCTGCTGCAAGGATGGCTGGAAGCGCATGCGGTGCGCCGCGCCGGCGTGACGTTGCACCGCAGAACGCCGGCAACTTCCGTGACCCCAGGGCACGCCGAGTCGGCGTCCGTCGTGACGGCAGGCGGCCGCTCGCATCGCGCTGACTTGGTGATCGGAGCTGATGGTGCGCGGAGCACCGTCCGCGGCGCCGTGGACCCGGAGCATCCCAGTGCCCGCTACGCCGGGGTCTTGTTGTGGCGCAGCATGGTCGACGAGGACGCTCTGCCCGCGGGAGTTGCGCTCCCTGCCGCAGGCGAGCCGTCCCGCGAAGTCTACGCAGGGCCTTACCGCCTGGTTACCTACCTGGTTCCCGGTGCTGCAGGCGAGACCGATGTCGGCCGCCGCCGCCTCAACATGGTCTGGTACGACCCGCAGCAGCGCGAACTGCTCCGCGACAGGGGCTTGCTGGAGGGCGAGACAATCCACGGCAGCCTGGCACCGGGGACGCTTCCAGATCCGGTCCGCGAACGCCTGGCGCAGTTCGCCGCAGCGAACTGGCCTTCACCCTGGCGCGAGGCCCTGGAGCTGGCGCTGCGTGACGGGAAGGTGTTCGGAACGCCGATCGTCCACTACGAGCCGATGCGCATGGCTCGCGGCCGGGCGGCACTGGCCGGCGACGCCGCGCACGCGGCCAGCCCGATGGTGGGCGGCGGATTCCGGCAAGGGCTGTACGACGTGGCCGCGCTGACCCAGGTGCTGATGGCAACCGCCTCGCCCGCCGGGATACCGGCCGCACTGGGCCGTTATCAGGAGCTGCGTCTCCGTGCAGCCGCTCGGCACGTCGCGGACAGCGAGCGGGCCACGGCCGCCTACCTGGCGCACGCGACGCAGGACCCCGGCACATGACCGGACACGGCGCGATACTCGTTACCCGATGTCCTCGGCGGCTGCCCTGATCCGATCGGGCGAGAGCGCCTCGAGGGTCGCCAGCACCTTATCCAGGCCTGGCCGGGTCGTAACGACCCGGACGATCGTCTCGTCCAGGCCCGCCGAGAGGCTGGCATAGGCCTGCGGCGCCCCGTCCGCCGGGCCGTAGTAACCGACCGACGTCAGCAGCTCGTCGGGGGCGGCAGCCACAACCGCGTCGAGATCCTCGCCGTTGCTGCGGCGCTCCTCGAGTTCGGCCAGGGTCGCCCCGAATCCCATCGAGGTGAACAGGCCGCGATAGCCCGTGTGGGGTGGCGTTCCGGGCATCGCCATGGCATAGCCGAGGACCTGGCGGCCCAGCGCGAGCCGTGCCGCGGCGACGTCGTCGTCCACGCAGACCCGCACGTACATGGTCAGCGCGATGTGCTCGGGATCGCGTCCGGCCCGTGCCGCGCCCTCGGCCACGATCGAGCGGCTCTGGGCGATACGCCCTGGTGTCGCCCAGTTGAGCAGCGCGCCGTCAGCAAGCTCGCCTGCCAGCCGGAGCATCTGCGGCCCGAGTGCCGCAAGGTAGAGCGGTACCCGGGGCAGGGCGGCCGTGCCGAGGGACTCGCCGTGCACGCTTAGCGCCGGTCCCTCGTGGGTGACGGTCTTGCCCGCGAGCAGCCCGCGCACCACGGTGACATAGTCGCGCATCACCGCCACGGGCCGGTCAGGCAAGCCGGCTGACGCCCAGAAGGCTGGCCCGTAGCCGCCGGTTCCGATGCCGAGGATGAAGCGGCCGTCGGAGATCTGGCCTACGGTCGCGGCTTGCATCGCCAGCGCGAGCGGCCGCCACAGCCGCGGGGCAGGCACCACCGAGATGCCCGTCAGCAACGGGGTTTCCTGCGCCCAGGCAGCGCAGACGTGAAACGGGTCCGGCACGCCGAGCGCCGGGGTCCAGAGGCTCTCGAATCCGAGAATGCCCGCGTCCCGCCCGGCCTGCCGGAGTTCTCCGAACGTCAGGCCGAGACGGCTGTCAAGTCCCGCGCCAATGCGCATTCGCAACCATCCTGTCGTGAGGCGTCGTCCAGGAACTGAACTTAGCGGGCCGTCAGACGAGCCTGCCCAATCCGTCGCCTGGGCAATCACGGCGGTGGCGGGGCATTGGCTGCGGCGCCGCCATATTGATGGCGACGGCCGCCGCTTCGACGTGGTAAGGATTCGGGTATGAGGTCCCCGCTTCAGGGTGGGCTGGCACCGGCGGGCTTGGTGGCCGGCGCTCTGGTGGAGATCGCGTGTGATGAGTCAGGTTTCTCCGGCACCAACCTGCTCGATCGGACGAGCCCAGTGCTCGCGCATGCGAGTGTCGACCTGCGCATCGGCGAGGCAGTCGAGCTGATCACGACGCTGAGGTCGGAGTTTCGGTTCTCGCCGCATGAATTCAAGTCCGGGCAGTTCCTCCGCAACCCCGCAAGGGGTCAGGCCCTGGAGTGGTTCCTGGCAAAACTGCACGGCCGGGCGCACGTGCATCTGATCGACAAGGAATACTTCCTCGTCACCCGGATCGTTGACCTCCTGCTGGCCGAGCCCTCGTATGCGGCTGGTACCAGCCTGACCCAGCAGCAGCGTCCCGACGCCCTCACCCTCTACCGCGGCGCGCACTCGGCCAGCCGGAACTGGCGCCTCTTCCTTGCCGCATTCGTCGAGCTATTGCGGGTCAAGCGGCAGCGTTGGCCGGATCCGCTGGCCTTGAAACGGTTCTTCCAGGCCCGAGACGCGCTGCTACGAGACCAGCTCGCCGCACAACCAGCGGATGTCCTCGCCCGGCTTAGCCGTACGCGGGTACGGGCCGTGCTGGCCCGGCTGTTCGCTGACGACCCATCGATCCCGCCACCGCTGGAGCCCATGCTGCCCGCGCTAGCCGAGACCGTGTTGTTCTGGAGCGGCCGCGACAAGCGACAGGTGCTCGTGATCCATGACGAGCAGAGCGCCCTCACCGCCGGCCGGCTGAGGCGCCTGCAGCAGGTACTGGCCGACGGTGCCGGCACATCGCCCGGCGCCGACGAGACCGGTTCGGCGGCGACCAGGATCTCGCCCCTGTCCGGGCTGCTGATGGTCGACTCCCGAGACGATCCGCGCGTCCAGGTCGCCGACCTTCTCGCCGGAATGGCCCGGCGGCTTCCGCATATCGTCGACGACGCCCCGCTCGGGCCGTTCATCTCCGCAACCTCGCTGCGCGATCCGGAGTTGCCAGGCGCGGCCGACGGGAATGCGGCGGCGTCTTAAGCGGCCGGGACGCCCCGTGCCCGGTGCCGTTGCCAGGCCAGGAAGCTGCCTAGCGTGGCGCCGACGAACAGGGCCGTCGCATGGCCCACCGGCGTGACCTGCAGGTGGGTGAGCCCGCTGAAGATGCTCCCGACAAAGACCAGCAACACGAACACGATCGCGGCAGCACCGCGGGCCAGCCAGCTGCCCCAGATCAGGGCGACGGCGATGGCGGCGACCACAACGTAGGACGGCCCGACGTCGAGGATGAAGCGGTCGCGGGCCGGCATCGTTCCATGCGCGATCCGGTACCCGAGTATGCCCTCGCTCACCAGGCTGCCGATGATGTTGCCTGCCGCGCAGGTAACAGCGGTACGCCAGTTGCCGAGCGCTCCGTTGGCCCCGAACATGGTCAGCGCGATGAGGCCGGGCCAGAAGCTGAGGCCCCCGACGGCGAAGAAGGCTGACGCGACGAGGCAGCCAACCGGATCGTGTGCCAGGTTGTGCACGTTGGTGCTGGCCCAGCGCAGCACTGCGGCCCGGTCGCCGCTGGGCAGCAGCTCGTAGACGATCCCGGCGATGCAGAAGGCGGCCAGGTAAGTCCATGCCACGGCATATGGCCGGAATCCCGGCCAGAGCCGGGAGTAAGGCCGCAGGGCAGCTGGGTGCGGGGCAGCCGGACGCGCAGGCGCTGCCGAGTCAGGGCCCGCGGCCGAGTCCGGACCGGTGGCCGAGCCTGGCATGCACTCAGCGTAGCCCGGCATTAACCGGTCGCCGCCGGCCACCAGTAGTGACACGCTGAGCCGGTGACACAGGGGCCGGTTGTGCGGGCTCGATCCGGCGCAGGGCGGGCTTGACAGTCATCGAATAACTGTTCGATAGTGATGTAGTGGCAGCGGGTTTGATTCTCGAGAGACCTCCGGACGTAGCCAGGGTCGTCGCCCTGTCCCCGATGCGTCACCGCGACGACGTGCTGCCCGGCGCGGGCATCCTTCCGGTACTCCCCGCGCTGTCGGACCTGCTGCCCGCAGGCGGGCTGCAGCGCGGGTCGGTGGTGACCTCGGGGGACTGGGGACTGCTCAGCCTGGCCCTGGCGGCGGGGGCATCGGCGACCGGGGCCTGGTGCGCCGTCACCGGGGTGCCGGCCCTCGGCGTGCGGGCCGCGGCCGACGCCGGGCTGGACCCCGGCCGACTGGTCCTGATCCCCGATCCGGGCCAGAACTGGCCGCAGGTGGTGGCGTCACTGCTTGACGGGTTCGACATCGTACTGCTGCGCCCTGCGGGTCAGCCGCCAGCCCAGCTGCGCCGCAAGCTGGAGGCCGCGGCGCGCCGGCATGCGAGCGTGCTCCTGGTGGCGGGGGAATGGCCGGGCGCGCAGACGCGGCTGGTCGTGTCGGAAGAGGAGTGGACCGGGATCGGTGCCGGGTACGGGCGGCTGCGTGCCCGCAAGGTCCGGGTGGCCGCGTCTGGCCGGGGGGCGGGCGAGCGGCCGCGCTTCCGCTGGCTGTGGCTGCCGGGACCGGACGGCACCGTGACCGCGGCGGAGCCCTGGCTGGCGGCAGGGGATGCGGCCGAGCCACTGGTGAGCAGCGGGTGAGCCGGACGGCCGCGGCGGGGGATACGGGGGATCGTCCCGCCGAGGGACCCAGGCGGGTACTCGTCCTGCGCTGCCCGGACTGGCTCGCCGAGGAAGAGCCGGACGTTCCTGGGGAGGCGGCGCGCGCATTCGAGCCGGTCGTCGCCATCATCGAGCAGTTCTGCCCGCAGGCCGAGGTCCTGCGGCCTGGTCTTGCCGCTATCGCCGCGCGCGGACCGGCACGCTATTTCGGCGGCGAGGCCGCCCTGGCATCGAAGCTGGCCGAGTCCGTCTGCCTGCGCGGGTACCCCTGCCAGGTCGGGGTCGCGGACGGCCTGTTCGCCGCTGATCTGGCTGCGCAGTCCGGGCCCGGCGGGCTGCTGGTGCCGCCGGGCGAGACACCGCAGTTCCTGTCCGGGGTCCCGGTGGCGGCACTAAGAATCCCCGAGCTGACCGACCTGCTGCCCAAGCTCGGCATCCGCACGCTGGGTGAGTTCGCTGCGCTGCCCGCTGCCGAGGCAGGCAGCCGGTTCGGCGCGCAGGGCACCATCGCGCACCGGCTGGCCCGCGGTCTCGATCCGCGGCCGCTGGCGCCGCAGCCGCCCCGGCTTGACCTGTCGGTGCAGCAGGTCTTTGACCCGCCCGCCGAGCAGTCAGACCCGGTGATATTCACGGCCAAGGCGCTGGCCGACCAGATGCACGCCAGGCTGTCCGCCCGCGGCCTGGCCTGCGTGCGCGTGCAGGTGCAGGTGCTCTGCGCGGACGGGCAGGAGCTCACCCGGCTGTGGCGGCACGACGGGCTGTTGTCGGCACTGGCCGTTGCCGAGCGGGTGCGCTGGCAGCTCGAAGGCTGGCGGGCCGGCCAGGAGCGGGACGACGGGATCGGAACGGGCGGCATCACATTGCTGCGGCTGGTCCCCGACCAGCTAGTCAGGGCGACCGGGCATCAGCTCAGCCTGTGGGGTGAGGCGGTGGTCAGCGACCGGGTGGCCAGGGCCGCCATCCGGGTGCAGGCCCTGCTCGGGCAGGAGGCGGTGACCCGGCCCGTGCTCTCCGGCGGGCGCATCCCGGCCGAGCAGGTGCTGCTGATCCCGTTCGGTGACTCAGGGACGCCGCGGCGCCCGGCGGATCAGCCATGGCCAGGGCAGATCCCGGCGCCCGCGCCCGCCACCGTGTACCCGGAGCCACGCGCCGCCAGCGTTGCCGACGACGCAGGCGCGGCCGTGTCGGTCAGCGGGCGCGCGCAGCTGTCTGCGCCGCCCGCCTGGCTGTCGGTAGACGGCGGCCCTGCCCGAGCCGTCACTCGCTGGGCCGGCCCGTGGCCTGTCACCGAGCGGTGGTGGGATCCGGCTGGAGCCCGCAGGCAGGCCAGGTTCCAGCTGATCACTGATGACGGGAACGCTTGGCTGACGGTCTTGCAAGACGGCCAGTGGCTGATCGAGGCGCGGTATGACTGACGGCCGGGTTCCGGACGATCAGCCCGGCAGCGCCTTGACCATGATCAGGCACGGGTTGCCCGGATCCCACAGACCGTCAAGTTCCTCCAGCGGCCGGAAGCCCAGACTCAGGTAGAACCGCCTGGTCAGCTCGTAACCGGCGTCGGGGTTGCCCGGGCCAAGCGTTTTCACCTGCAGGTACTCGACACCGTCGGCCACGAGGTCGGCCTCGAGCGCCCGCACGAGCGCGCGGCCCGCGCCGCGGCGGTGCAAGGCAGGATCCACGGCCAGCAGGTGGATCTCGGCCGACTGCGGGAAGTGCCGGCGGGTGAGCAGCACGCCGGCCGGCTCGCCGCGGTCCGGCCGGCCGCCAGCCCAGGCCCGGTAGGTGGGCAGCTCGCACGCGGCCTCGATGTAGGCGGCGTTCGACTTCTCGATGCCGAACCAGCCGGGCAGCATCCCAAGCAGGCGCCGGACCGTGCCCGGATCCTGCTCGCCCGAGGTGATGAGCCAATCTGAGCCTGCGGCGGAGGTCACCACAGCACCGTAGCCGCAGCTTCCGCGCGATTGACGACTCCAGCTTGGCCACTATACATTGACGGTCAATGAAAACTGACATAGATGCCGCGCTGGACGCGCTCGGCGATCCGAACCGCCGCCGGATCCTCGGCCGGCTGGCCGCCGGTCCGGCCGACGTCGCGCGGCTGTCGGCCGGGATGCCCGTCGGCCGCACAGCCGTGTCAATGCACCTGCGGGTACTCAAGGCAGCGGGCCTGGTTGCCGACCAAGCTGACGGTAACCGCCGCGTCTACCACCTCGAGCCGGACGCACTGCGGCAGCTGCGAGATCACCTCGACTGGTACTGGGAGCGGGCGCTGGCGGCCTATCAGCGGGCCGCCGAAGCACGGGCAAGGGAGCACGGCATGGCAGACCAGCCGGAGATCATCATCGAGAAGACCGTGCGCGTGAACGCCCCGCTCGCGGTCGCGTTCGAGGTCTTCATCGAACAGCAGTGGTGGCCTGTCGACACCCACAACCTGGCCGGGTCGCCCGGCAGCGAGGTCGTGCTCGAGCCATTTCGCGGTGGCCGGTGGTACGAGCGAGCACCCGACGGCACAGAAACCGACTGGGGCACCGTCCTGGCCTGGCAGCCCCCTTGCCGGCTGCTGCTGACCTGGCAGGTAAGCCCGCGGTGGAGCTACGAGCCGGACCCGGGCCGCGCTGCGCAGATCGAGGTCACCTTCACCCCCGATGGCCCGGACGCAACCCGCGTCCATTTCAGCCACCGCCATCTCGAGCGCTACGGTCCGCAGGCCGACCGGATGCACCGGATCCTCGAGGAAAAAGGCGGCGGCCCGCTCGGCGCCTTCGCCCGCCACATCAGCTCCCTGGCGTCGTCAGGCATGGTCCAGCAGGCACATCACTAGATGGGAAGAGAACCGATGACGGTCAAGTCCGTGATGCCGCATCTGTACACGGCCGACGTCGAGCGCGCCGTCACCTTCTACCGTGACCTGCTCGGCGGTACCCAGACCTTCAGCGTCCCCGCCACCGGGCCGGCCGAGCACGTAGAACTCCGCCTCGGCGACACCACGATTGCCCTCTCCCACCGCGACGCGGTCGTCCGGCTCGGACTGCCGTCGCCTACAGCCGGCCATCCGATGGAACTGACCATCGAATGCGACTCCGCCGACGACATGATCGCGGCCCTGCGCACCGCGGGCACGCCGGTACTGATCGAGCCCTGCAACGGCTACGGGCACCGCCGCGCCTACGTGACCGACCCCGACGGCAACTGGATCGCGCTGATCAGCAAGCAGGACATGTAGGGCCGATTCACGATTGACCGGCGCAGTGCCGCACGATCGTCTCGAGCACAAGTCGCGGGTTCCGGACAGTCGGGTAATGGTCAACGCCGGGCATCCTGATCAGCTCGCAGCCGGGAATGCGCGCGGCGGCCTGCTCGACGCACGCGATCAGTGCCGGGTTGTCCTTGTCACCGACCAGGAGCACCGTGCGCGGCCGGAGGTCGCTGAGCCGGTCGAAGGCGGGCTCGCCCTCCTGCTCGAACTCGTCGTAGGCCCACGCGCGAACGGCCGATCTGGCCAGGTCGGCTACGAAAGGATCCGGACCGGCCGCGCCCCACATCTCCAGGCAGAGCTCGACCAGGCCATCCTCGTCGGCGGCCTGCTCCAGCGCCGTGTACCGCGCATGGGTCTGCGGGTTCTCGGGCCACGGGTAACCGCTGATGCCTGTGGATAGCAGGACGAGCGACGTGACCCGGTCCGGCTCGTCGAGGGCGAAGTCGACTGCAGTCGCGCCGCCCATGCTGCAGCCGGCGAGGTGCGCTTCGGCGACCCCGAAATGCGCGAGCACCGCGCGCAGGTCGTCGCGAAGGACGTACTGCTCAGTCGGAGCGGGCGAGCGGCCGTAGCCGCGGACGTCATAGCGGATCGCGCGGAACCGGCCGGCCAGGGCCGGCCAGATCGGATCCCACATCCGGGAGTCGCCGACACCCTCGTGCAGCAGGACGAGCACCGGGCCTGATCCGTCCGAGTCCTCGGCCCAGACTTTGTCGGCCCCGACGGGCACCATGGTCTGCATGACCCCGACGGTAGCCCCGGGCGCGGGGCAAATTCACCTGAGTTTCGGCCAGGGTGACGCGTGAGCAGCTCCGGTCACGGCTGCCCGGGTGCTGACCCGGTCGAGGCGGCCGAGCTGATCAGCCGGCCGCGGCGAGAGGATACGAGGTCTGCGCGGCCCAGCGCGCAAGAGCGATTCGCCGACAGGCCCGCGCTTGGCCATACTGTGCGGGTGCCGGCCACCGACGAGACAGCCGAGATTGACCGGGTCAACCGGGCCGGCGTCGCGGCGGCGATCGCGCTGGCCCGGCAGCTTGGCCTGCCCGACGCGGATCCGCAGGTGCTGTCGAGCAGGGGAAACCTGCTGGTCCGGCTATGCCCGGCGCCGGTCGTGGCGAGGATGGCGACACTGACCGCCCAGAGCAGGCGCGAGCCCGCGGCCTGGCTCGCGAGGGAGGCATCGGTGGCCGGGTACGTGGCTGCCCGTGGCGGCCCGGCCGTGTCGCCGACCTCGATGGTCCTGCCCGGCCCGTACTGGCAGGACGGCCTGGCCGTTACGTTGTGGGACTACGTGCCGCCATCGCCGCTGCGGCCCAAGCCTGCCGAGGCGGGCGCGGCCCTGGCGCGGTTGCATCACACTGCCGCTGGGTGCCGCGCCGAGCTGGGTTACCTGACGCCCGCGCGGGAGCAGATCAGTGACGGCCTGGCCGCCCTGGAGCGCGACGACGTCCTCGAACCCGCGACCCTCGATGCGCTGCGGACCCGGCATGCGCGGATCCTGGCCGAGCTGCCTGAATCGGGACGCTCGATCGTCCTGCATGGTGACGCGCATCCTGGCAACCTCCTGGCGGCCGATGGCGGCTGGTGCTGGGTCGACCTGGAGGAGACCTGCCGCGGCCCGGTCGAGTGGGACCTTGCGGTGCTGGCCGGGCAGTCAGGTGACGGGGCCGAAGCGGCCCTGCGCGGTTACGCCGACACGGC
This sequence comes from Streptosporangiaceae bacterium, assembly GCA_030040155.1. Taxonomy (GTDB): domain Bacteria; phylum Actinomycetota; class Actinomycetes; order Streptosporangiales; family Streptosporangiaceae; genus JAJYUU01. Next base: position 29,553 of record JASHUG010000415.1, read on the forward strand.
GGGCTGCGCGCTGCCGTCGCCCGGATCGCTGGTGCCATTCACCCGCGCGCGTCAGCTCGAGGCGGCGGTCTGGGCGCTGTGCATGGCACACCGCTATCCCGCCCGGTACCTGGACGGCGCACGCGAACTCCTGGCCGCCGCGCTTGGCGACTGACCCGAACTCGGCCGGCTTGCCCGCTTCGCGCGGATAAGGGGAGCCGATAAAGGGAACATGTATTCGACTACCCCTCTCTAATGTCAGTAGCCATCGTTATGCTGATCGAAGAAGAGTCAGGCGCGATCAAAGGCGGCAGATGGGCTGGAATAACCCGCCGATCCCGTGGCGGGAGCTTGAGCGGCAGCTGTCCTGGGGGACAGCGAACGCCGCCGGCGCAGCGCCGCCGGCCGCCGGCCGCCCTGATGGCCAGGACGAAGCGCGCCGGGTCGTCACCCGACTTCCGGCCAGCCAGGTGCCGGCCTGGGCCGAGCTGCACTGCCACTCGTCCTACAGCTTCCTGGACGGGGCATCGAGCCCGGCCGAGCTGGTGCAGGAGGCAGCAGAGCGGGGCCTGTCCGCGCTGGCCATCACCGATCACGACGGCATGTACGGAGTACCGCAATTCGCCCAGGCCGCGGCGCGCCTGCGCGACAGCGGGACGGGCCTCGGCACGGTGTTCGGCGCGGAGCTCAACCTCGGCCTGGCCCGCGGTACCTCACGGGCCGGTCCTCCCGACCCGGCCGGACAGCACCTGCTCGTGCTCGCCCGCGACCCGGAGGGCTACCGCAGGCTGTGCCAGGTCATCAGCACCGCCCAGCTGGCCGGGGGAGAGAAGGGCCGGCCCGTCTACGACGAGGAGGCGCTGGCCGCCGCACACGGTGGTCACTGGGTGATCCTCACCGGCTGCTGCAAGAGCGCCGTGCCCGCCGCGCTCGCCAGCGGCGGTCCCAAGGCCGCGGCCAGGGAGCTCGCCCGGCTTACCGCCGCCTTCGGCCCGGACAACGTGAAGGTCGAGCTGGCCTTCGGAAACGGCCCGGCCGACGACGAGCGCAACGACGCGCTGGCTGAGATCGCCGCCGCGCAGCACGGTCACGGCGTCGGCGTGATCGCCAGCAGCAACGTGCATTACGCGGCGCCGCAGGACGCCAGGCTCGCGCAGGCACTGGCAGCGATCAGGGCCAGGTCCAGCCTGGACGACATCGATGGCTGGCTGCCCGCCTCCGGCGGCGGCTACCTGCGCTCCGGGACCGAGATGGCAGCCCGGCTGGTCCGCTATCCGGGCGTGCGCGAGCAGACCGTAGAACTGGCGTCTGACTGCTCGTTCGACTTCCATGTGATAGCCCCGAGGCTGCCGGACTTCCCCGTTCCCTTCGGGCACTCAGAGGAGACCTGGCTGCGCGCGCTGACCGAAACCAAGGCACCGGGACGCTACGGCCCGCGGGAGGCGGAGCGGCAGCCGGGCGCGTACGCGCAGATCGACCGCGAGCTGGATGTCATCGGCCAGCTTGGCTTCCCCGGCTACTTCCTGATCGTGCACGACATCGTGCGGTTCTGCGAGGACAAGCACATCCTGTGCCAGGGGCGCGGCTCGGCGGCGAACTCGGCGGTCTGCTACGCGCTCGGCATTACGAGCGTCGACCCGGTCCGGCACCGGTTGCTGTTCGAGCGGTTCCTGTCGTCGGGCCGGGACGGGCCGCCGGATATCGACCTGGACATCGAGCACCAGCGCCGGGAAGACGTCATCCAGTACGTCTACGGCAAGTACGGCAGGGAAAACGCCGCGCAGGTCGCGAACGTGATCAGCTACCGGCCGCGGATGGCGATCCGGGATGCGGGCCGCGCCCTCGGCTATGCGCCCGAGCAGCAGAACGAGTGGTCCAAGCAGGTCGGTCCGCGCAGCTACGGGCCCGGCCAGCCGGTCCCGCCCGACGCCGGCGTGCCCGAGGCGGTCGTCGAGCTGGCCGAGCGGATGCAGAAGCTGCCCAGGCACCTGGGCATCCACTCGGGCGGAATGGTGATCTGCGACCGGCCGGTTGGGGAGGTGTGCCCGGTCGAGTGGGCCCGGATGCGCAGCCGCAGCGTGCTGCAGTGGGATAAGGACGACTGCGCCTACGCGGGGCTGGTCAAGTTCGACCTGCTGGGCCTGGGCATGCTGACCGCGCTACGGGACTGCTTCGACCTGGTCGAGCAGGCGCACGGCGTCCGCTGGGATCTGCACACGATCCCGCAGGAGGATCCCGGCGTCTACGCGATGCTGCAGAAGGCCGACACCGTCGGGGTGTTCCAGGTGGAGTCGCGGGCGCAGATGGCGACGCTGCCCCGGCTGCGGCCGGAGAATTTCTACGACCTGGTCGTCGAGGTCGCGCTGATCCGGCCGGGCCCGATCCAGGGCGGCTCGGTGCACCCCTACATGCGCCGCCGGCACGGCGACGAGAAACCCGACCTGCCGCATCCGCTGATGGAGCACGCGCTGGGCAAGACCCTCGGGGTGCCGCTGTTCCAGGAGCAGATGATGCAGATCGCCATGGACTGCGCCGGGTTCAGCCCGACCGAGGCGGACCGGCTGCGGCAGGCGATGAGTTCCAAGCGCGCGCCCGAGCGGATCGAGGAACTGCGCGAGCGGCTGATGACCGGGATGGCCGAGCGGGATATTCCGGTGGAAGTCGCGGAGGACATCTACATCAAGATCCTGGCGTTCTCCAGCTACGGCTTCCCCGAATCACACGCGATCAGCTTCGCCTACCTCGTTTACGCCAGCGCCTGGCTCAAGTGCTACTACCCGGCCGCGTTCACCGCGGCGCTGCTGCGTGCGCAGCCGATGGGCTTTTACGCGCCTGCCAGCCTGATCAGCGACGTGCGCCGGCATGGCGTGCAGGTGCGCGGCGTCGACATCAACGCCAGCGCGGTCCTGGCCACTCTCGAAAAAGCCGAAGACCGGGGGAACGGGCCGGGTCCGCTGCCCACCCGTGACCACGATGCCGATGCGGTACCCGAGCCGGCCGGGGGAGTCCCCGTTCCCGGCCAGCCGGTCATCAGGCTCGGGCTGTCCGAGGTGCGCAACCTCGGCACTGCCCCGGCGGAGAAGATCGTCGCCGGGCAGCCGTACGCCGACCTGGAGGACTTCGCCCGGCGCACCACGGTGTCGGCCGCGGCGCTTGAGGCGCTGGCGATGGGCGGCGCGTTCGGCTGCTTCGGGGTGAGCAGGCGGGAGGCGCTGTGGGCGGCGGGTGCGGTCGCGACGATCCGGCCCGGCCAGCTGCCTGGCACCACGCTGGGGATGACCGCCCCCGCGCTGCCGGCCATGACCGCGGCAGAGGAGACGTTCGCCGACCTGTGGGCGACCGGAACGTACGGCACGCACCCGATCGAGCACATCAGGGACCTGCTGGCGGCCGACGGAGTGCTGCCGGCCGCGAGCCTGGTGACCACGCGGAACGGCCAGATGGTCACGGTCGGCGGGCTGGTCACCCACCGGCAGCAGCCGGGGACAGCGCGCGGGGTGGTGTTCCTGAGCCTGGAAGACGAGACCGGGATGTGCAACATCATCTGCCCGCCATCGGTGTGGCAGCGCTACCGCAAGATCGGCGTCGACGCGAGCGCACTGCTGATCCACGGCAAGATCGAGCGGCTGGACGGGGCGGTCAGCCTGCTCGCTAGCCGGCTCCAGCGGATCAAGGTGGTCGCCGCCGCCCGCAGCCGCGACTTCCGGTGACACAAGGCCCAGCCGGCCGCAGGCCGGCAGTGTACGAATGTTCCGGCAGTGGCGACTCAGAACTCAGGGAAGGCAGGCCCGCCGGGATAGAACGGCTCGCGCTCCCCGCGGAACGCCGTGCTCGCCCGCGTCAGTGCACCCGGCCGCAGCTCCCGGACCAGCCTGGCGGCGGCGAGCGAGGCCAGCGTGGTGCCGCCCAGGAACGCCGCGCCGAGCTCAGCGGCACTGAGCTGCAGGTCGGCAGGATCGGTTGTCCGCTCGCAGCTCGCTGCATCCCCGTCCGCCTGCAGGCGGAAGCGGCCGGCGTTCCACGGGCAGAACTCGTCATCGATCTCCAGGACCACGTCCAGGGGCGTCGCGTAGCGGCGCCCGCCCAGCGCCGGGCCGACCTCGACCAGCCGCACCCAGAGCCGGTCGGCCTCGGTTGAGTGCAGCGCCCGCCGCTCGGTCAGCAGATGGGCGAGCGGCTCGTCCACGGCCGCCTCGTAGTCGATCCATCGCGCCAGGTCGATTCCGGCCAGGAAGCGCCACAAGGCCGCGTAAGCCGGCCCTGGGACTGCGGCGAGCTCGACGATGTGCACCGTGCTGCCGGTGGCGCCGACAGGGTCCCTTTCGTCCCTGAACCGGTAGAGCACATACCCGGACGCGGTCCCGTCGCCTTCGGTATGGACCGCGCACCGGAGCGCGGTGCCGCCGCCTCGATTATGCGGCTCGTCACGCAGTCGGCTCGTCCAGAATCGCTGGGCACGGTCCGGCCAGCCGACGGCGCCCGGCCACACCCGTTCGTAGATTCGCTCAAGGTGCGGCCGGGCGCGATCGCACGCCACCAGCCGGACCGTGCCGGTGCCAAAATCAGTGCCAGGCCGGAATGCCATCAAGCGCTTCTCGCCCCGCAGCTGGGCCCCGCGGGACGCGGGACCATAGCCGTACCGGCCGTAAATGGCTGCCTCGGAGGGGCGGAGCGCGGCGATAGGCTCGGCGCCCCGCTCGTGCAGGTCGGTGAGCTGCATGCGCATCATTGCGGTCAGGATGCCCCGGCGGCGGTGCGTGGGCGCGACCCCGACCCAGGTGACCCCCGCAACCGGCAGCACCGCGCCGGGCACGGCCAGCCGCCGGGTGTACGCGGCGGTGCCGCCTACGGGCTCGCCGTCATCGAAAGCGCCGATCATGCGGTCCAGTTCGATGGCGGCGCGCTCGTCCGCGAGCTGCGCGTCCGTGAGGTCCTCGCCATAGCTGTTGGCGATCGCCCGGGCCCAGGCCGGAAACTCGTCCTCAGTTACAGCGCGAAGCTCGCATGACTGCTGCATCGCGCCTGTATAGCGCACCGCGTCGACGGCGGGCGATCGGATTTCGGGGCGAATCGGCGCGGCGGGCTACCGGCCGAACGCAACTTCACCGCCTAGACCCGCCGCCCCCGCCGTGGAGGCGATGATGGCGCCAGAGCGGACTGCAACTGCCAGAGCGTAGTACATTGTTCGGCTGGCGCTTATGAGCTCGACATATGCGGTCTGGCCATCCGGGCTGACCTGCATATCCTGCACTGTGGTCGAGATCGCTTCATATGGGTGGCCGGCCATGAAGAACGGACCTGCGATCAGGTACGGGAGATGAACCGGTCGCTCAGCGTGCCCGGAATGCAGGCTCACGATCACAAGGACAGCCTTCGGCGTCCGTCCCGGCGCATACCCCAACGCGAACGCGGCGGACCCGTCGTGACTAATAGCTAGCGCCGATACGCTTTTGAGCGGCAGCGACCAGCGTCCGACCGTCTTGCCGGTGACCGGACTGACCGCGTAAAGCGCGCCCTGGCCTGCGGCGTACAGCAGTGCAGCATCTGGGGCCAGCGCGGCAGCGCCGGAATTCCGGATCGTGAATGTCTTCGTCGCGCCGGTTGCAGCGTTAATGCGCTCCACTTCCGTGACCCACCCGTCTACCCGCGAGTGCACAAATGACGCCGAGTGTTCCACGAACGCGTAGGCCGTCGTGCTGTCCGGGGCTACCGAGATCTTGTACGGGGGGGCGAGAAGAGGAACGGTGCGCAGCACGCTGTTCGCGGCCGTGCCGATGATCATGATCTTTCCGTAGGCGTAGGCATAGACCAGCTTGCCGTCGGGGCTCACTGCCATGTAGTAGCAGGCCGATGTCTTGATTTTCGTCAGCACTTTCCCGGTCGTGAGGTCGACCACCAGGACGTCGCCGGCCTGCAGCGCCACGTAGGCGCGGGTGCCGTCCGCCCCGATGACTGCGGTCGTGGCGCCCCGGGCGTTCAGGTGGATGCTCGGGCCAGGCCGGTCTGTCCGGGTGTTAATCGGGGTCAGCTCGGTGTTGCCGACAACCCAGACGGTCAGGCCGTCCGGCGCGCTCGCCATTGAAGACGCGTACAGCAGAAGGCCCGTGCTGATCGGCACGCGGATGGGCCGGCTTGCCCGGCCATTACTCAGGTCGACCGCGACCACCGATTGCGGCGGGCTTTCGATGAAGGCCACCCCGGTGCGATGGACCGTCGCGGGTGCGGCTGGCGCGGGCCGGTAACTCAGGGCAACGGCGAACGCGGTGACGGCGAACGCCGTGACGGCCGCGGTTATCGCGATGGCCGAGATCCGCTGCCGCCGGCGCAGCCGGTCGCCGGCCCGCATGGAGGCGGTGACCACTGGTCCCATCGGCGGCTCCGGCCGGGTGGCGTCGTCGAGTAGCTGGGTAAGCCTCGTCTCATTCATGACTGATCCCCGTGATCGCATCACTGCGGACATTGGTGCGTGTGCCCAGCTCGGTCAGGTCTTCGCCGAGGAGGAGCCGCAGCCGCTGCAGGGCTCTGGCGCTCTGGCTCTTGACGTTTCCAGGTGAGCAGGCCAGCAGATCGGCCACCTGCTCGATGCTGTGGTCGGACCAGTACCGAAGCACGACGATCATCCTCGCCCTGGGCGACAGCTTGGCGAGGGCCGCCATGATGTCCATCCGCTGCTCGGGCGAGTCGGTGCACGCGACCTGGTCGGGTAGCTCGGCGGTTGGCAGCTCGCGCGACCGCCGTCGGCGCTTTTCTGCCAGGTAGGTGTTGAGCAGGGTGCGCAGGGCGTAGTTGCTGAGTGCTTCATGCCGTCTGATCCGGTCCCACGAGGCGAACAGCTTGGTCAGCGTGGTCTGGGTCAGGTCCTCCGCGGTGTGCCAGTTCCCGCACATGAGGTAGGCGGTACGCCGCAGCCGGGGCGCGACGGCCGTCGCGAAGCTGGCGAATTCCTCTCGATCAGCGGGCGTCATGCGCGTTGACACCTCTCTCCTGGCGGCCGGGCAGATCGCCGTCTCCTCACTCTCAACCGGATACAGCGCCCGAGCCGGTCAGGAGGTTGCAGAGCGGGGCGAGGAAAAATGCTGGGCGGGCAGGAACCCTGCTGCTGGACGCGTACGACAAGATCCCGTTCCCGCAGAGCTATCACGACGAGCCGTGGGAGCAGGCCGGCATGGCCGTGCTGTTCGTGCTGGTGCTCCTCGCGTGCGCCGCAACGGCCTATCACCTGATCGAGCTGCCCATGCAGCGCCTCGGCAGTCGGCTCGCCGGCCGGCTCGGCCGCCGCGTACCACAGCCAGCCCTCGCCACCTAGCTGCCCATGCGTAGCGGCGGGTCAAGCAGGCGCAGGGTACGGGCGCCGGCGTCCAGTTCGGCGGCGATGCCGATGGGGTAGGCCTGCTGGTGCCCGCCGTGGCCGACGTTCGCCCAGGCGACGAGCGGTACTGCGAGGTCACCGAGTCGCTCGGCGAGGATGTCCTCGATCAGCGCGGGCTCGCCGCAGCCGGTGAACGTCCCGCCGATGATCCCGGCCACCCCGTCCAGATAGCCGCTGCGTCGCAACTGGGTGAGCATGCGGTCGACCCGGTACGGATCCTCGTGCTCCTCCTCCACCAGCAGGACGCCGCCGCGCGCGGGCAGCGAGGTGTCGGTGCCGACCGACGACGCGAGCAACGTCAGGTTGCCGCCCAGCGTGATCCCGCGGGCGACGCCGCCAGCCAGCGTGACCGCGCCCGGGTACTGCGTGATCAGGGCCTGATCGGGACGCATGAGCGCGCGCAGCAGCGACCCGAACGAATAATGCGCGGCGTCACCCGAGGAGGTGACCATCGGGCTGTGCAGGCTGGCCCAGCCGAGCCTGGCCGCAAACGCCTCCAGGATCGCGGTCACGTCCGAGTAGCCGGCCAGCACCTTCGGCGGCAGGCCGGCCAGGGTGTCCCAGTCCAGTGCGGCCAGGGTGCGCTGCGCGCCGTAACCGCCGGTGGCAAAGATGATCCCGGCGATGGCCGGATCAGTGAGCGCCGCGGACAGGTCACTGGAGCGCAGCTTGTCGTCGCCGGCCAGATAGCTGCGCGTGCTGCCCTCGTCGGTGGCGCTTGCATAGACCACCGGTTCCAGGCCCGCGAACCGCAGCGTGTCCAGGCCGACTGCGAGCTCAGCCTGATTGGCCGGGCTGCTCGCGGACAGCACCGCCACCCGGTCTCCCGGCCGCAACGCTGGCGGCCTGGCTAGTGAGCGTGGCCCGCCGTCCGCAGATCCCGATCCCGCCGCCCCGGCCGTCATGAGGCTCCCCGCCGGGAGGGCTCGCTGGGCGCCAGCAGTGCTGACTGGTCGAGGTCGGCCAGATGGCAGGCGATGAGGCTGGCGGACGCTGCTTCGCCCGGCAG
>JASHUG010000416.1 GCA_030040155.1 Streptosporangiaceae bacterium
TTCACCACCCACCGGTCCTGACCTGCCCCAGTCAGCCAGACTGGACGCCGACTGCCCGGCAGCCCTGGTTCACGGAAGATCACAAGCTGACCACGGCGCACGCGCCGGATCCCGCAGCGACGCGCAAGCAGCGTGTCGCCGTCAGACAGCTCGGGCTCCATGCTCGGCCCGCGCACCGTGACAACCGAGTAGCGCCAGCGGACCGCCGCGAGTGACAGCGCCAGAGCTGGCAGTGCTAGAGCTGGCAGTGCTAGAGCTGGCAGCGCGGCGGCGATCCAGATCACCGAGTTGCCTTGACACTCGTTGCGGCCGGCTCGCCGGGACCGGCCGAGCCGGTGTCGCCGTAGCCCGCCGCTTGGAGCGAGAACAGGCGTGCATAGAGACCGCCCGCGCACATGAGCTCGTCGTGCGTGCCCTCTTCGACGACCGTTCCGTCGCTCATGACGGCGATGTTGTCGGCCGCACGCACTGAGGCCAGCCGGTGTGAGATCAGCACGCATGTGCTCCCATCTTGTGCGTCGGCAAGCTTGCTGTTAATGGCATGCTCGGCTTCGGCATCCAGGCTTGACATCGGCTCGTCGGCGATGAGCAAATCGCGGCCGCCGCGCATGAAGGCCCGCGCCAGCGCGATCCGCTGCTTCTGGCCGCCGGAGACCATCACCCCCGCCGTGGTGCTGTTCCTGCTCGTGCGCGACGAGAAGACGCGAGACAGCAACGTGTCGTATCCCTCGGGGAGCCGGGCGATATAGCGGTCGGCACCGGCCAGCATGGCGGCCCGGCGGATCGCATCCGTGTCGCCGATGGCATCCAGGTCGCCGACGCCGATGTTCTCCGCCGCCGTCAGGTCATAAGACATGTAGTCCTGGAAGACAGCGGCAATCCGGCATCTGAGCGCCGACGGGTCAAGTTCCCGGATGTCCACGCCGTCCCACTGGATGGTGCCACGCTGCGGGTCATACATCCGGCAGAGAAGTTTCACCAGCGTGGTCTTGCCAGATCCGTTCAGGCCCACCAGGCCGAGGCGCGTGCCTGCCGGGATGAACAAGCTGACCCCGCGCAGCACCCACGGATGAGACTCGTCGTACCGGAACCACACGTCCTGCACGGTGACCCCGCGGCGCAACGGCGGCACCGCGACTGGCGGATCTGCAATTGGCAGATCAGGTGGCGCGGAGACCACATCCGTGTACGCACCGAACAGCACCACCGACTGGATGACAGTCCCCAGCGCCGAGGCGATCTGATACATCGCGCCCTGCATACCCTGCGCCGCCATGACGAACAAGCTGACGTCTCCCACTGGGAGCCGCCCGTCGGCAACGCGAGCCACGGTCCAGAGCAGGCCGAAGGCGATCACGGCGGCACTAAGCGCCCCGGCGAGTGACTCCGCTCGCATGATGCGGCGGTTGAGGGCACGTTCCGCGTCGTTGACGAACCTGAGCTCAGCGAGCATCCGCCCGCGCAGGAAGCCGCCGAGCCCGAAGATCCGAACCTCCTTGGCGGCCACGTCGCTACGGAGCAGCGACCCGTACGACTGCTGTCGGCGCACGCGGTGGCCGGTATCCACCTGCAACTGCGCCTGGCGCCTCGCGTTCGCCATGCTCGCCGCGACCGCAAGCAGCTGGACGGCGAGGGTCACCAGGGCAAGCAGCGGGCTGATCAGGACGAGGGTGACCACCAGGGCGACGGTCGTCAGCAGAGCCTGGCAGACGCCCAGGACCGAGTTGACCAGGCTGCCCGCGCTGCCCTGGGCCAGCTGTCCGGTCAGCTGCAGCTTGTCGGCGAAGACCGGCGACTCGAACCGCGCTACGCCCGGCCAGGACTCGACGGCCCGGTAGGCCCGGTCGTAGAGGGCGACCGCAACGGCTTGGCGCTGGACGGACTGTGCGTACTGCTGTATTTGCGGCAGCACCGTTGCGGCAACGCCGGCGATCCCGAGGCCGAGCACCAGGAGCAGCAGTCCGTGGTCGCCGAGCCCAGCATGCCGCTCCGGGCCGCCTGGCTGAGCCAGCGAGTCCAGGACATCGCGCTGCAGCCATGCGGTCGCGGGCATGATCAGGCCGGCCGCCAGGGAGATAACTACCAGACCGCCGACAAGCCGCGAACCCGCCGACCACACGACGAGGGTGGCGGCGCTGGCAGCCCTCAGCCAATAGCGCCAGCCTGCGGTCGGCGCGAGCTCATCTGGGCGGATCACGAACGAGCAACACTGACATCAAGCAGGCGATCGGCCGTGGCCTCAGCTGACGAGCTGCCCAGAATGACCTTGCCGTCAGGATCTAGCAGGTAGATCGCGGGATACGCGCGCGCCGAGAAAGCATGGGCTACCGGGCCGTGCGATGGTTCGCGGACCAGGAGAGCGTGACCAGCCAGCATGGCGAGGAACCCGTCCGCCTCTTCCGCGGCGCCGATTACGACCGCCAGTGCCTGGTCAGGGCCGAATGCATCGTCGGCGAGCCGGGCAAAGGCTGGCACCTGTACCTTGCATGGCTCGCAGCTGGGCGTGAAGATCCCCACCAGGCTCCGCCGTCCGCGCAACATGTCCATGGACACCAGATCGCCGTCCACCGTGCTCGTCTCGAAGTCCGGGATCCTGGTCCCCGGCGCCAGCCACGGCAGGCTAGCCGGCCGGGACGCCTCCGCGACCTGGCGGAGCCGACGGGCAACGAGCAGCGTGAGCAGCAGGTCGACCAGGCCGAGCACTGCGACAAAGAGCAATCCTGCTGACATCATCACCCCTGATGCCGGATCCTGGCGCCACCTGGCTGCGCGCCTGCTGGCGGTATGACCTGACCCACAGGCGGAATGACCAGGGCCGAGATATCAACCCAAAAGACCAGCAGCAAGGCCGCGCAGAACCCGCCGATCACCGTAAGGCCGGCTTGCGCTCCGCTGGCGGCATTGCCGCCGACCGCGGCGCAGACCGAACCCGCAGCCGCGACCAGCACCAGCAGCGCGTTGCGGATGATGTGCTGAAAGCCGAGCGGCTCGGATGACGCGCCGAAACAGTGGCACGGCTCGCGCGCTCCCCGCCGCACCGCGAGGGACAGGCCGGCCAGCAGCGCAAGGCACAGTGCAGTGGCCGCGGCGAGGCCGAACCGAGCCGTATCCAGCGCAAGGCCAGCTTGCGCCAGGCCCGGCGATACCACCAGCACCACCACGGCGGCCTCCGCCGCGGTCAGGATCGCGGGTGCGCCGGCCGCGCTGAGCGCCGGCACGGGCAATCCGGCGAGCCAGGAGGAGAACGACCGCCACGCAGAGCGATTGCGCACCTTGGTGATCGACGACACGGCGAACACAGTCGCGACCAGCACCCGGCAGGCCAGCGAAACGTCGTAAGCCAAAGTCATTCTTGCTACTCCCGGCACGAGCGTCAGGCGGGCCGGGTACCCGGTCAGAGGGCTCGACCGGGTACCTCGCACGCCGAGCGGTCATTCAGCGGCCACAGGCACTAGCACGGACCGTGAACATAGCTCCCGCAGACTGCCTTACCGTGACAGCTCAGGTGGCACTCGCGGTGCTTCCCGCCATGGCAGTCGCCGCCACCCGGGGAGCAGGTCACGCCCGTCTCCGAGCACCAGGGGCTCGCAGGGACGCACGCCGCGGCGTCGGCGCGGGGAAGCAGGCTTTCTACTCGTGTCGACAGCAGTGTTGACAGACCTCTCATCGGTTCCTCCAGAGAGCTTTCAGGGTCAGCGTTAGGGATTGTGGCAAGGATTGCTGCCGTTGCCCTTTCCGATGCGTTCCCCGGTGCGCTGCCGCGCTGCTCCCAGCGCGCTGGCGATGCCGCTCCCCGTCGACCTACCCCGCCGCTACCGAGGCCGTGACAAGCACATTGAGCCACTTCCGCCGGCATGACGGCGGTGGCAACCTGCGGTGTATGGCTGACCTACTCGACGAAATACGCGTATGCCGTGATCCGGTCTTCATCCTGACGGGGAGCCGGTCGGGCTCCACGCTCCTGCGGTTCATCCTCGATACCCACCCGGAGATCGCGTGCCCGCCAGAGACCATGATTACGGCTGCGTGCGTCGCCCTGTTGCGCAGCTGGGACATCCTGGAGAACGCCGGCACCGGCCGGCAGCGGCTGGTTACGGAATCAGCCCGGCTGCCCGCCGAGGCGGCGGACACCGTCCGCGAGACGGTGGACCGGCTCTTTGCCCGCTATCTCTCGCGCCGCGGCAAGCCGCGCTGGTGTGACAAGTCCCTGGACAGCATCATTAACGCCGAGCTGCTCGAGCAGCTCTTCCCGCAGGCGCGGTTCATCTGCCTCTACCGCCACTGCATGGACGTGATCGCCTCCGGTATAGAGGCTTGCCCATGGGGGGTGAGCCGCTTCGGATTCGATCCCTACGTGGCTCAGAGCCCTGGCAACACCGTTGCCGCGATCGGCAGCTACTGGGCTGATACCGCCAAGATGATGCTGGACTTCGAGGAAAGGCAGCCAGAGCGCACACACCGGATCCGCTACGAGGACCTCGCCACGGCGCCCGAGGAGGTCACTGCCGACCTGCTGGACTTTCTGGGTGCCGCGCCGGCGCCGGGAATTACCGCGAAGTGCTTCGAGGCGCCGCACGACAGTGACGGCCCCGGCGACGAGAAGATCTGGTTCACTACCAAGGTTGGCACCGAGACCGTCGGACGCGGAGTCGCCGTTCCGGCGGCTGCGCTCCCGCAGACGCTGCGCGGCAAGATCAACGACCTGCTGACCAAGCTCGATTACCGGATCGTCGACGAGGAATGGAACAACTCACCGGGACCATGTGACCCGCGGGAGCCGGGAAGCGTCACGCTGGGCGTCGAACCCCACCCGGAAGCGAATGGTCGATCGCGCCTCGCCGCCGCGCAACCGGAACGCGCATCGGCGCAGCCGCCAGTCGTCGAGGCGCTCCGAGAACGAATCAGGTCGCGCTCGTCGGCCGGCGCCGACGAGCCCGCCGGTCTCTGGCCCGAGCTGGCCGGCCAGACAATCACGCTGGTGGTAGCCGATGACGGGCAGGTCAGCGAGCTGAGCTGGACGTGCCCGCAAGCGGCCGGACGCGGCGGCGCACCTGACGATCCCGCCACGACCGACGCGGTCGATGGCGGGCAGCCATCGTCAGCGAACGGCCGGGCCGACGAGCCGGTCGCGATGATGATCGCGGGTCAGCGGGAATGGCAGGCGCTTCTGGACGGTAAAGCGAACCTGATAGTGGAGCTGCGAACCGGCCGAATGCGATGCGTTAACAGACGCGACGCGCACCGCCTGCGCTCCGACGAGGTGCACGCCGTCGGCTGGCTGCTCGGGCTTGCCCAGGTACCGCTAGCCCGCGAGCAAGAAGATCTGCCGGCCCGCAAAATGTAGGGCTAGCCGGTCCCGGGTCCTGCTCGCGGCGTCTCGTCCAGTTCGATCAGCGGCACGGGCCCGGCGAGTTCGCCGGCCGGGGCCGGCATGTAGGCGAAGTTCTTCGCCCGGGCGCCGCCGTCGACGACCAGGTCGGTGCCGGTGATCAGCCGGGCGTAGTCCGAGCACAGCCACGCGACGGCGTGGCCGATGTCGCTCGGCGTGCCCGTCGTGCCCATCGGAACCATCGGCGGCCGCTGGCCGGCCCACCGGCTCGGCCTGCGCCATGGCTCGTCGCCGGTCGGGCCGCCGAGCCCGCCCGGACGGCCGTGCGTCAGCACTCCGCCCGGCCCCATCCCGGCCCTGGCCATCTCCGCGAGCAGTTCGGGGTTATCCGGATTGGGCGCGGTGGGGGTGAAGCTGTTGATCCGTATCCCGTACGGCGCCAGGTCCATCGCGGCCGCCCGGACGAAGTTGTTCACCCCGCCCTTATGGAAGGCGTACGCGATGATCCCCGCGGTGCCCGACCAGGCGTTGGAGGACGAGATGCAGACGATCGATCCCCTGATGCCGCGCTCGGCCATGGCCCGGCCTGCGTGCTTGGTGTTGAGGAAGTAGCCGAGGGCCGACACGCGCACCGCCCGCTCGAAGTCCGCCGCCGACTCGTCCAGGACGCCCCGGCCGCCAAGCAGGGCGGCGTTGTTCACCAGGATGTCGATCCGGCCCCAGCGCTCGAGCACCGCCGCGAGGTAGGCCTGGACAGCCTGCTCGTCGGTCACGTCACCGGGAGCCGCCATCGCCTCGCCGCCGTTGCGCTCGATGCGGGCGATGCACGCCTTGATCGCCGGCTCCTCGACGTCATTGCAGGCCACTTTCGCGCCATAGCGAGCGAGCGCGAGCGCGACGCCGCTGCCAATGTTGGGCCCGCAGCCGGTGACGAGCGCGACCTTGCCGTCGAGTGAGATCTCCACGATCAGCTCTCCCTTGGATGCCTGAACGCGCCGGAACACCGACGCCAATATATGACAAAACCTGCGTCGGTCGTGATGAGTATCTCGTCCTATAGACAGACACTGAGCGCGCGACCGTTCGCTAAGCTCTGACCGTGACGGTGTCGCACGCCTACGCTGACCTCGGGGTCGACGTTGATGACGGCGCAGGGTCACGCGCGCGGGGCGGGGCGCAGCGTCCACCGCGGTTGTTGCTGACGCTGCTAGGCGACTACTGGTGGCAGCGTACCGAGCCGCTGCCGTCAGCCGCTCTGGTCGCGTTGCTAGCGGAGTTCGGCGTCAGCGACTCGGCGGCCCGCGCCGCGCTCAGCCGGCTGACGCGGAACAAGTTGCTCGTGACCTCTCGCCGCGGCCGGCGGACGTTCGTAAGCCTTAGCGATCGCGCCGCGCAGATACTCGATGAGGGCGCGCGACACATTTTCTCGTTCGGGCGAGCCTCGCGGTGCTGGGACGGGACTTGGAGCCTGCTGGCGTTCTCCATTCCCGAGCACAACCGTTCCGTCCGCGATGCGCTGCGCAAGCAGCTGCGCTGGCTCGGCTTCGCGCCGCTCTACGACGGGCTCTGGCTCGCCCCCCGTGATCAGATCAGCGAGGTCGTCGCGCTGCTGGCGGACCTGGACGTCACGACGGCGACGACGTTCCGCGCGACCGTGGCCCCCGGCATCGGACCCGACGGGCTGCCGCAGCGCGCCTGGGACCTGGACGACGTGTGCGCCAGGTACGAGGAGTTCATCGAATTTGCCAGGCGCCTGCATGACCAGGCGCTGGCCGGGCGAATGTCTCCGGTCGAGGCGCTCGTCGCCAGGACGCGCCTGATGGATGAGTGGCGGGCGTTCCCAGGCCTGGATCCC
Organism: Streptosporangiaceae bacterium; assembly: GCA_030040155.1. Taxonomy (GTDB): domain Bacteria; phylum Actinomycetota; class Actinomycetes; order Streptosporangiales; family Streptosporangiaceae; genus JAJYUU01. Next base: position 7,185 of record JASHUG010000416.1, read on the forward strand.
GACCTGCCGGCCGAACTGCTGCCGCAAGCCTGGCCCCGCGCAGCCGCGCGTGACCTGTTCATCGCGACATACGACCTGCTCGGACCGCTCGCCGCGCACCGGGTCCGGCAAATCATCGCCCGGTACAGCGGCGAGCTGGCGGCAAGGGCCGCTTACCACAGCTCCGAGCTGACGACGACGGCCGCCGACGAGGTCACGGCGCACTCGAGCAGGAGCTGACGCGCGGCCGTCCGGCCCGCGGAGGTCACCTATTCACGCGGGACCTGACCGGCGCGCGGCGTGCTCGCCACGATCCCGGCACCTGCGATCACCGCAGCGCGGGCCGCGATGGCCGACCCCCTCGCTCCGGCCATGTCCAGGTCGGGCACCAGGGCGATCGACTCGACGCGAGCCTGCTCCTCCCGCAGCACCGTGTGCCGGCGGACCTGGTCCAGGAACCAGTCCCTGAAGCGCGGCGCGGCCTCCACAACTCCCCCGCCGAGCAGGTACACATGCGGGTCGGTGAAGTTGGCGGCGATCGTCAGCAGCCTCCCAAGCGCCATCGCCTGCTGCTCGAAGATCTTCAGTGCGAGCGGGTCGCCGGCCTCGCCGTAGCCGCGGACCAGCTTCGCGGCGACGTTTGCGGGCTCGTCCGCCAGTTCGTGGCCGGGGAAGCGGCTCAGCCAGTACGGAAGGAGGTTCTTCTGGATGCCGGTCAACGAGGCCACGCTCTCGGCGTCGCCGGGCAGCCCGCAGTTGCACACCGGCACGGGCTGGTCCGGCTCCAGCAGTCCGTCCAGCGGCAGCCAGATATGGCCCAGTTCGCCCGCCATCCCCGCGGCGCCCCGGATGACCTGGCCCGCTTCCACCACGCCGCCCCCGAGGCCGGTGCCGACCACAACCGAGACCGACGACCTCAGCAGCGCCTCGGTCGGGCCGAAGTGCGCGTAATGCGCGTACAGCGCGGCGGCGTTCGCGTCGTTGTTGAACACCACAGGGATGCCGATCCGGGCCTCCAGCGCGCTGCGCACGTCGAAGCCGCGCCACTGAGGGCTGGCGAAGTTGGTCGCGCCCCGCGACGAGATCACGCCGTCGGCCGTGACCGGTCCCGGAGTATCGAGCCCGACGGCCCGGATCGCAGCGGGCGGGATGCCGGTCAGTTTCAGCGCATCGTCCAGCGCCTGGGTGAGCGCGTCGATGGCCTTGTCCGGGCCCTCAAGGACGCAGCTGGGCGACTCGGCCATCTCCTCGATGAGGAACCTGCCGTCGGCATCGAGCACCGTGGCATTGATCGTGGTGCCGCCGCTGTCGAGCCCGACGACCGCCCACCGGTCGAATTCCATCCCAGCCTCCCGCCGGCCCCGCCGAGCGCCGGACCTCTGCGTAGCTTCGCGACTTCCCAAATGGTGCGCACCAGCCTAGGGCCAGCCGGGCTCCTCAGCCCTGGCCGGGCTGGGACGGCCGGCTGCCGGCGCGATCGGCCACGGCGCTCGGCGACGGCCGCGGAACACGCTGAGCTCCCGATAGCCGGCCCGCATGGCCATCGCCGTCACGTCGCTGATGCGCCACGACACGTCGGCCAGCCGGTGCCCGTCGGAGGCGGTAGTGATCGGCACCCCGTGCCGCCGGAAGCGGCTGAGCAGGTCAGGGGCCGGATAGGCCTCTGCGCAGGGCCTGCGCCAGCCCGAGGAGTTCAGCTCCGCGGCCAGGCCGCAGGCGCTCGCTGCCTCCGCGATCCGCTCGTGGAACTCCGCGGGCACGTCCGGCCGGTGACCCGCCACCTTCGCTAGATCCGGATGGGCGAGGACGTCGACGGTACGGGTGGCCGCGAGTTCCTCCACTGACCTGGTGTACTCGCCCCAGACCCGGTCGACGCCCCGGCCGGTCCACTGCTCCTGCGCGTCCGCCCAGTCCACTGCGTTGATGAGCCAGGCGCCGATCCAGTGCACGCTGCCGAGCAGGACATCGAACGGATAACCGTCAAGGAGCGCGGCGACCTTGTCCATGCGTCCGGGGATGTAGTCGACTTCCAGGCCAATCACGACCGGCAGCCCGGCCCTCCTCGCCGCCAGTGCGGTCTCCACGTACTGGTCGAGATCGGCGCCGAGTTCGCCGTCCCAGTAGGCCAGCGCCTCGGCCCGGCGGGCCGGGCTCGGATCGCGGTTCCACCAGCCATGCACGAGGGCGTCGACCTGGGCGAACCGCGACGTGTGCTCGGTGACCGCGATTTCGGTGACGCCCAGGTTCGCCGCCTGCTCGCAGTAGGCGGCGAGCTGGTCGACGGTTGCCTGCAGCGACAGGTTTGGCGCGTGACGCCACAGGTGCACGTGGTAGTCGATCACGCTGCCTGATGCTAACTCGCGCGTCTGCCACCAGAGCGTGGCCGCCAGGTGAACATTGCCACTCCCGCCCGGTGAGCCAGATGCTCGCCGGTTAGGCCGGCTCCGCGGGCGCTGCCGCCGCTTCGGCCAGAGCCCTGAGCGCCGCCGGGAACACCTCCGCCGGCGGGGTCACCAGGCCGGCCCCGACCTGGCCGGTCCCGGCGACCTTCCCGGCCATCCCGGTGTTGATCTGCGGCAGGATCCCCGTGCGCGCCACTAGCGTCACATCAATGCCGGCGGGGGTGCCGCGGAAATCGAGCGCTGGCACCTGGAACAGCGGGTGCTCGGCCAGCGTGATCTCGTACATCCGCCGGGTGGCGGCGAGCGCATCGGCAACCGACCCGCCGACGAGCCGGACGATCGCCGGAGCAGCCGCCATCGCGAACCCGCCGAGCCCCGCCGTCTCGGTGATCGCCGAGTCGCCGATGTCCGGATTCGCGTCCGCCGGTCCGTAGTCGCCGAGGAACAGGCCGCGCGGCGTGAGCGCGGGCGCAGTGAACCACTGGTCGCCGGTGCCCGCGACCTGGATGCCGAAGTCGGTTCCGTTCCTGGCCATCGCCACGACCATGGTCGATCCGCGCACGTCGCGGGCCGCGTCGAGAGCGAGCTTGCAGGCCGGCATCGCCAGGTTGAGGAAGAAGTGGTCATTGCCTCCGATGAAGCTGACCGTCCTTGACACATCCGATGCCGGGAACGAAGTCGCGACCAGCGACGGTAGTACGTCACGGAGCAGCATCAGGGTGCCGGTCCGGTTGCGGTTGTGGGCCTCGTCGCCCATCTGGACCATCTGGGCCAGGATCGCGGTCACATCGACGGGACCGCCCGCGCGGACGGCCGCCTGGAGCAGCGGCCCGAGGACGGACGCCATCCAGCGCAGCCGGTCAATCACCTCTGGCGAGTACGCGCCGTACCGCAGCACCTTGCCGAGGCCCTCGTTAAGCGAGCAGTACGCGCGGCGGCCTGAGGCCGGGTCCTCCAGGACGAACAGCCACATGGACGGGGAGATCACGCCGGCCATCGGGCCAACCGCGTGGTGCGCGTGGCATGGATCAAGCGCGAAGCCGCCACGCTCCGCCACTGCCGCGGCCGCCTGCGGATCGGCGGCGAGCCCTTCGAACACGGCCGCGCCCATCAACGCTCCGCGCAGTGGCCCAGCCGCGCGTTCCCAGCTGGTCGGCGGACCGGCGTGCAGGAACTCGCCCGGTCGCAGTCCGAGTGCGTCCCGCGCTGGCAGCAGGTCGACAAGCTGGGCCCGCGCGGCCAGCATCCGCCGGATCGCGAGCGCGTTCGCGGCGGCCCGCCGCCGGTCGGCCAGCACCCTAACCAGGTCGGACTCGGTGCCCGGCATCGGGGGCTTCCAGTCCACCCTGGTGACGCGCGCGGCCTGGCCTTCCGCCGCGCCGGCGAGCAACTCCAGGCCGGCGCTGATCACGTGCGGCTCACGGCGCAGCAGGTCGGTCACGGCGCCCTCGTGATGTGGTCGCACGCGAACCGGGTGGCTTGCGCGTTGGAGGCGAACACGTGCGCACCAACGGCCTGCAGGGCCCGGGCCTGGCGGCGAAGATCCTGGGGATCAGACTCGGTGCCGATCAGCGACACGACTACCAGCGGGTCGGAGCGCCCGCGCGCCGCGGCAATGGCGGGCGCTAGCTCCGCGGCCGGATCTGGATGCGCGCCGTGCCCGAGCACCACGTCGAGCAGGATGATGGCGGTGGCCGGATCGCGCGCTTGCGCGGCCAGTCGTTCCAGGCGGAGGGACTGATCAATCATCGGGTGCGCCCGCCCGGCGGTCAGCTGATCGTCGCCGAAGTCAATCATCGCGTGCGTGCTGGCAACTGCGTGCGGGTCCAGGTGCCAGGCCGGGTCAAGCGGAATGTTCGACTCGACCCGCCCGAGACGCTGACTAGCGATCACCATCGCCTCATCGCACAGCGTGCCGCCCGCGAACAGGCCGCGCAGCAGACCGTTTCGCGGCCCATCCCGGTGCGCTGGCCAGCGCGGCCAGGCGGGGACGGCCCGCCCGAGCGTGCGCAGCGCCCGCTCGGTCGCGGCCGTGAGGTCGGGCTCGCCCCGGCCGACCAACGCGAACTCGACCGGGGTCGCGAGCGTGGCGGCCAGCTCGCGCAGTTGGCGGGCGACCAGTGGCGCGGGTGGCTTGGAGATCACGAGGATCAGGTCGGTGGCCGGGTCGTCGTCAAGCGCGGCCAGCGCCGCCAGGGCCGACCGCCCGCCGACCTCGGCCGACAGGTCACGCCCGCCGACGCCGAGGGTGGCGCTGACGCCGACGCCCGCGTGCGCCAGCAGGCACAGAACCTGCTGCGCGCCGGTGCCCGAGGCAGCGACCAGCCCGACGGGTCCCGGCTCCACGGTGTGGGAGAAGCCGAGCCCGACACCGCCGACGATCGCCGTGCCGCAGTCAGGTCCGAGCACAAGCAGGCCGCGCTCGGCGGCCAGGTCCTTGAGGCGCACTTCCTGCTCGATCGGCATGTTGTCCGAGAAGATCATCACATCGCAGCCGGCGTCGAGCGCGTCTATCGCCTCGGCGAACGCGTACCGCCCGGGTACCGAGATCAGGACGAGCCCCTGCCCGTCGGTGCGGATCGCGGATCCCGTCGTCCGGGGTGACTCGAAAGGCGCGGTCCCGCCGCCGGCCGCGGCTCGGCCCGGTCGCCCGGCGAGCGCGGCGTCGACCTCGGCCGCAGCCGCCGCCAGGGCCCTGCCGTCATGAGCGCGGATCGCGATGAGCAGGTCGTTCTGGCTGGCACCCGGCGGCGGCCTGAAGCCCATCGCGACTGCCATCGAGACGTTGAGGTCGGTCGCCATCGCGATGACCGCCGCCTCGACCCCATCGGCCCTGCGGGCGTCGGCACTGACCTGCATCAAAGTGACCGAGTCGGCATAGGCCCCGGCCCTGGCCTCGACCCGCTCAACGCTCACGCGGTCTCACCCTCACTGCGGTCCATTGGCCGACTCCGGTGCAGATGGCCATGTTCGGCAGTGCCAGGTTTGGCCATCCGACTCCACCAGGAAGGGCTGGGCGTGGAGCAGGGCATTGCCCCACGCCCTCGGGCCGAGCGCGCAGAGTCGGCTCAGCGCCAGGGTGAGGCTGGCGGTATGGCCGACGACCGCGACGGTCTCGCCCGGATGAGCGCTAGCGATTTGGCGGAAGGCGGCGGTCATGCGGTCGAGGACCTGCTGGCCGGTCTCGCCATCGGCGACTCGTTGCTGCAGGTCCTGGTCGACAACCCAGGCGCGAAGCACCTCGCCGGTCCGTTTGCGGACGGCCGGGCCGACCCTGCCTTCGTATCGGCCGACCCCGGCCTCGACCAATTCTGGCCGGGCCGAGACCTCAAGACCGAGTTCGGCGGCGAGCAACTGCGCGGTCTGCCGGGCGCGCAGTGCGGTACTGGAGTAGACGCAGGTGATCGGCTCGCCGACGAGACCCTGAGCCGCCTGGATGGCCTGGTCGCGGCCGCGCTCGGTCAGCGCCGCTGACGGCACGGCCCCGGCCATGCCCGCGGCGACGTTCTCGGACTCGCCGTGGCGCAGGCACCACATCCGCGAGGCCGTTGGCACGTGCACGCAGGCCAGGTTAGACGCCGGACTTCCGCGCGGCCAGCCCGGCGGCGGCGGTCAGGCCCCAGGCGAGCGCAGCCCCGGACGTGTGGCCGACCGCAAGCAGGTTGTTCACGGCTCGCTCGGGCAGGCTGCGCCCCGACAGCGCCGCGGCTAGCCCGGCGACCTGGTCGATGCACTCGCCCCGGTCCGCGTGCCACAGCAGCGCCGCGGACAGGGCGGTGGTTGAGCCCGGCGCGCGCCGCAATACCTCGCGCCGCAGCCCGGCGACGGGCAGGCCGAATGCGCGCGACCCGATCAGGAACCCGGCCAGCACGTCGTCGCCGCTCGGGGTGAGCCCAGGGCCGCAGCCAAGTAGCCGCCGCACCAGACTCGCCGGGTCGGCTTCGCCTATCTCGCGGAGCGAGGCGTCGTCGACGCCGACCGACGGCGGGTCGGGCATGGCCGCCAGAACTGTCGCGAATGCAGCCGGGACGACGGCGCTCCGCGCCACGCGCGCCGGAGCCCACTGCCTTACCGGCTTGATCTCAACCGGCCCAGCCGGTCCGGTCCAGGTCACGGCGCCGGCGCCGACCATGCACGCCGCGCCGGCCGATCCGGGCGGCAACAGCCAGGTCAGCGGCATCTCGGCGCTCGTGCGCGGCAGCACAAGCCCGCATGGCAGCCGGACGGCGTCGTGTGCGAGAACCGCCAGAACCCCTGGACGGCCTTCGGTGCGCAGGTAGAGCGCGGATGTGCTCGCCCCGAGCCAGCCCGCACTTTGCGGAGGACCTGCGAGCACGGACTGCACGGCAGTGCTCGCGGCAGCCATTGCTCTCATGCTCGCTTCTTCCGGTCCGGGAACGGAAATCCACGCCACTGTAAGGCCGGGCAGATCGGATCTTGTGGGAGAAGAGGATTTCAGTCCAGGCTCCGGCAGCGTAGCGTCGCGCTATGGAGTTCCCGGCCGGACTCGGCCACCAGGAGGGCGGCGCCCGCGTGGCTGACCGGCACGGCGCGGCGCGGTGAAGCCACCGCCGCTGGATTACTCACGGCCCGAGTCCCTGACCGACGCGCTGCGAACGCTCGCTGACCTCGGGCCGGACGGAAAGGTGCTGGCGGGCGGGCAGTCGTTGGTGCCCCTGCTGTCCATGCGCCTGGCCGAGCCCATGCACCTGGTCGACATCAATCGGCTGGCCGACCTTGCCTACGTCACCAGGGCCGACGGACAGGTACTGGTCGGCGCGCTCGCCCGGCACGCCGAGGTGCTCGCCAGCTCCCTCGTACCAGCCGCGCAGCCGCTGCTGGCCAAGGCGCTGCGGTTCGTCGCCCACCCAGCCATCCGCAACCGGGGTACGACGGTGGGCAGCATCGTGCACGCCGACCCCGCCGCCGAGATGCCCGCCGTGCTGGCCCTGCTCGGCGGCACGGTCCGCGTGCTGACTGCGGGCGGCGAGCGGCTGGTCGGCGCCCGTGACTTCTTTCTCGGCGTGCTTGAGTCGGACGTCCAGCCCGGCGAGCTTGTCACCGAGGTGCGCTTCCCTGTCCTGCCGGCCGGCGCCGGGACCGGGTTCGCCGAGGTCAGCAGGCGCCGCGGTGATTACGCGGTCTGCGGAGTCGCCGCGCTTATCGCGCTGAATGATCGCCAGGAGATCGAGCAGGCCAGGGCGGCGTACTTGTCCGTGGGGCCGTGCCCCCGCGTACTGGACCTGACCGAGGCACTGGCCGGCGCTCCCGCTGACAGCGACCGCCTGCCAGCCGCGGCCGCCATGGCGCGCGAGCTGATCCACCCGGAAGGTGACATTCACGCGACCGCCGAGTACCGGCGGCATCTGGCCGGGGTGCTCACCGAACGCGCCCTGCTGGAGGCCCTGGCCGAGGCGCGAGACCGGGGGTCAGCGGACTTTGGCCGGCAACCCGCGGGCAACGCGCCATGAACGAGGCCGAGCAGGTGCATGAGGTGCGACTGACCGTCAACGGCGCGGCCCGCACCGCGAGCGTGCCCGCGCGCCGGCTGCTCTCCGATTGCATCCGCCACGACCTGCACCTGACCGGTACCCACGTTGGCTGCGAGCACGGCGTGTGCGGCGCCTGCACGGTGCTGCTGAACGGCGCGCCGGTACGGTCCTGCCTGCTGCTCGCGGTAAGCGTCGACGGCGCTGACATCACGACGGTGGAGGGCCTGGCCGGACCGGACGGGAGGCTCTCTCCGGTCCAGCAGGCGTTCGCCGAATGCCACGGGCTGCAGTGCGGCTTCTGCACGCCCGGCTTCCTGACGACGATCACGGCCGGGCTGCAGGCCGCTCCGGAGCCGACCGACGAGCAGGCGCGCGAGATGGTCGGCGGGAACCTGTGCCGGTGCACGGGCTACCAGAACATCGTGGCGGCCGTGCACCGGGCCGCCGAGTTGCGGCGGGAGCACGAGGGCGCGGCCGCCGTCCCGCGCCGGCCGGGACCCGGAGACGTCCGATGAGCTCGCTGTTCGGCGCCAGGGTGCAGCGCGTCGAGGACGACCGGTTGCTGCGCGGCAGCGGGGCCTACCTCGATGACCTCGGCGAGGACGCGCTCGCCGCCGCGTTCGTGCGCAGCCCGCACGCGCATGCCCGCATCACCGGCATCGATATCAGCGCTGCGCTCGCCGTCGACGGCGTAGTCGCGATCTACACCTACCGGGATCTGCCGCAGCGGCTGGCCGAGCCACTGCCGCTGCTGATCCCCCACCCCGCCCTCAGCCACGGGAGAACGCCGTATCCGCTTGCGAACGGTGAGGTCAACCACGTGGGCGAGGCGGTCGCGATGATCGTCGCCAGGGACCGCTACGTGGCCGAAGACGCCGAAGAGCTGATCGACGTCAGCTACGAGCCGCTGCCCGCGGTCGTCGGCATCGACAGTGCGCGCAGGGCCGAGCATCTGGTGCACGCGGACGTGCCAGGCAACCTGGCCGCCAGGGCCGCGCAGGAGCACGGCGACACCACGGCGGCGATCGCAGCCGCACCGCACGTGCTCGAGCTCGACCTCCACATCGAGCGGTCGGCGTCGACGCCGCTCGAGGGTCGCGGCGTGCTGGCCCGCTGGGACCCGCAGGCGCGCAGGCTCCAGCTGTGGACCTCCACCCAGACCTCGACCGGCGTGCGGGCGGCGGTCGCGGCCAAGCTCGGCATCGACCTGGCGAACGTTGACGTGATCACTCCGGACGTGGGCGGCGGATTCGGGGTCAAGATCGTCCATCCCTGGCCGGAGGAGGTCCTCGTGCCCTGGGCAGCGCGGCGGCTGCTCCGCCCGGTCAAGTTCACCGAGGACCGCCGCGAGCACTTCATCGCCAGCGCGCACGAGCGGGCCCAGGAGCACCACGTCACCGTCGGTTACGACGACGACGGCCGGATCCTCGGCCTCGACGTGCGTTTCTGGCACGACAATGGCGCCTACGTGCCGTACGGACTCATAGTGCCGATCGTCACCTCGACTCAGCTGCTCGGCCCGTACAAGCCGGGCGCGTACAAGGTCGAGTTCGACTCGCTCTACACGAACACGGTTCTGGTCACGCCGTACCGCGGAGCCGGCCGGCCGCATGGCTGCTTTGTCATGGAGCGCACCATCGACGCGATCGCCGCGGAACGGGGGCTTGACCGGACCCTCGTCCGGGAGCGCAACTTCATTCAGCCTGAGGAGATGCCCTACGATCAGGGCCTGATCTTCCAGGACGGCCGTCCGCTCATCTACGATTCCGGCGACTATCCTGCGCTGCTCGCGAAGCTCAAGGACCTGATCGGCTGGGATCAGTTCCCCGCAGTCCGGCAGGCGGCGGCGAGGGAAGGCCGGCGCCTTGGGATCGGGCTCGCCTGCTACGTGGAGGGCACTGGCGTCGGCCCGTACGAGGGTGGCCACGTCATCGTCGAGACCTCGGGCAAGGTCAAGGTCGCTACCGGCCTGACCAGCCAGGGCCAGGGCCACCAGACGGTGCTCGCGCAGCTGGTGGCCGATGAGCTAGGCGTGCCGATCACCGACGTCGAGGTCGTCACCGGCGACACGCGCAGGTTCGGGTACGCGGTGGGCACGTTCGCGTCCAGGACGGCGGTCATGAGTGGCTCGGCGGTCACGCTAGCTGCGCGCAAGGCCAGGGAGAAGGCGCTGCGAGTCGCGGCGGGCGCGCTCGAGGTGTCCGCCGACGACCTCGTGATCACCGACGGGCTGGTGCACGTCAAAGGCGACCCGGACAGCGGCATCGGGATCGGCACGGTGGCGGTGCTGTCCAATCCGCTGCGATACGCCTTCGACGAGGCGGCGAAGGCCGCTACGCAGTTTGCCGGCGGCGGTGACATGAACAGGCCGCCGGTGGCCGAGGGCGACGAGCCCGGCATCGAGGGGCGGGCGTTCTTCTCCCCGGTGCGCTCGACCTTCGCGGCGGGCATGCACGCCGCGATCGTGGAGACCGACCCGGACACCGCCGAGGTCACGATCCTGCGCTACTGCGTGGTGCACGACTGCGGCCGCCTGATCAATCCGCAGATCGTTGAGGGCCAGATCCACGGGGGGGTCGCCCAGGGAGTCGGCGGGGCCCTCTACGAGCGGATGGCCTATGACGAGACGGGTCAGCTTCTGAACGCCTCGTTCATGGATTTCCTCATGCCATACGTCAGCGAGGTGCCGCGGCGCATCGAGATCGATCACCTGGAGACGCCCTCGCCGCTCAACCCGCTCGGCATCAAGGGCGCCGGGGAGGCGGGCGTGATCCCCGGCGCGGCCGTGCTCGCTGCCGCGATCGAGGATGCCGAGGACATCCCGGTCCGCTCGATGCCACTGTCTCCGTCGGACCTGTTCGAGCTCCGGCGGGTCAGTCATGAGGAGACCGCGTGACGAGCCGCGTCACGAAGGCGCGTGCTTCGTGAAAATCAGTGGCGCCGCAACTATGCACGCGCCGGCCAGCCGGGTCTGGGCGGCGCTCCAGGACCCGGAGGTGCTCGCCGTGGCGATCCCCGGCTGCGAGCGGCTCGAGCCGACCGGCCCTGGCACCTATCAGTTCGCGCTCTGCGTGGGCGTGGCCTGGATCCGGGGCAGGTACGCCGGCAATATCAAGCTGAGCGAGCAGCACGAGCCCAGCTCGTTCGTGCTTTCCGCCACCGGTGCGGGGATTCCGGGCAGCGCATCGACCAGCGTGCACATCCGGCTGGCTTCGCGTTCCGATGGGCTCACCGAGCTGACCTATGACGCCGATGGCGAGGTCGGCGGCCTCATCGCGACGGTCGGGCCCAGCCTGCTCGGTGCCATCGCCAGGCGGCTGGTCGGCCGCTTCTTCACCAGGGTCGACAACGTGCTGGCCGGGACCACCCCGGCCGGCTGGGCCTGGCCGGCCACCGGATCATGAGCACGCCGCGGCTGAGAATCGGTATCGATACCGGCGGCACCTTCACCGACGTCGTGGCGGTGGATGAGGTCACCGGCGAGCTGACGGTCACGAAGACGCCGTCGACGCCCGCGGATCCGGCCGTGGGCTTCATGGCCGGCCTGGCGAAGGTGCTCGGGCTACTCGGCGCGGACACCGTGGCGGTTGCCAGCATCAGTCACGGCACGACGATTGCGACGAACCAGCTGCTGGAGTCCGACGTCGGCGAGCTGGGCTTCGTCACCACCGAGGGCTTTGAGTTCATGCTCGAGATCGCTCGCCAGTCGGTGCCTGACGGCTATGGGAACTCCTACTTCTGGGTCAAGCCGAGCCGGATCGTCCCGCCGGACCGGGTGCGGGCGGTTGGCGGGCGACTTGACCACACCGGCGCGGAGCTGCGGCCGTTCGACGAGGCCCAGGCCGTCGCGGCGGCGCGATGGTTCAGGGACCGCGGCATCGACACGGTCGGCGTGTGCTTCCTGCACTCCTACGCCAACCCCGCGCACGAGGACCGGATGGCAGCCGTGCTGGCGCGCGAGCACCCGCGGTCCATGGTGTCGCTCTCGTCCCGCGTGCTGCCCGAATACCGCGAGTACGAGCGGGCGATGACCACGCTTGTCGACGCGGCGGTCAAGCCCCGGGTGTCGCGCTACCTGGCCTCGATCGCGTCCCAGCTCGACGGGCTGCGGCCGGGCGGCGTCCCGCTGCACGTGATGACCTCAAGCGGGGGGGTGGCCACGGCGGCCGAGGTGGCCGGCCGGCCGATCGGCACGGTGCTGAGCGGTCCCGCCGCGGGCGCGGTCGGCGCGGCGGTGATCGCGCAGGCAGCCGGCATCTCGCAGGTGCTCACATGCGACGGCGGTGGCACGTCGACCGACGTCGCGGTCGTCGTCGGGGGCGAGCCCGCGCTCACCACGGAGGGCAGCGTCGGGACGTACCCAGCGAAGATCCCGATGGTCGATGTCGTCACCGTGGGCGCGGGCGGCGGGTCGGTCGCCTGGGTGTCGCCCGAGGGAGTGCTCAAGGTCGGTCCGCGCTCGGCGGGCGCCGATCCCGGGCCGCTGTGCTACGGCGCGGGAGGCCGCGAGGTCACCGTCACCGACGCTCATCTGGTGCTGGGACGGATCCCCCCGCACTTGCTCGGCGGCGAGATCCAGCTTGACCGCTCCGCCGCGCAGGCCGGGCTCGAGGCGCTGGCGGCGCGGCTGGGCATGACGGCCGAGGATTGCGCCGCGGGAATCCTGGAGATCTCCGCCTGGAATCAGGCCAACGCGGTTCGCCAGATCACGGTCAAGCGCGGCCTGGACGTGCGTGACTTCACCCTGGTCACGTTCGGCGGCTCGGGTTCGCTCCTCCTCTGCCCGCTGGTGGAGATCCTTGGGGTGCGCGGGGTGCTGGTGCCGCCCAGCCCGGGCAACGTGTCGGCGTTCGGGCTCCTGACGGTCGACGTCCGGGCCGACTACGTACGGACCTGCGTGGCGCGGCACGACAACCTGGACTACGGCGGTATGGATGCGATCTTCATCGCGCTGGCTAGCCAGGCCCGAGCCGCCCTCAGCGCGCAGGGCTTCCGAGCCGACCAGCATCAGCTGACCAGGACCGCGGACCTGCGCTACTACGGCCAGGCGTTCGAGGTCCGCGTGCCGGTCGGCGCCGAGGTCTTCGGTCTGGCAGTCGCCGACGCGGCCGCCGAGGAGTTCCACCGGCAACATCGCGCGCTCTATGGCTACGACTTCCGAGGCGATCCGCGTCAGCGGGTCGAGTGGGTAAACCTGCGGGTCACCGGCACCGGGCCGATCCCGCGCCCCCGGCTGGCCCGGCTGGCCGCAGGCGACGGCGACCCGGCGCGAGCACTGACCGGGCGGCGGAATGTGGTCTTCGGCCGCTCTGCGGGGGGTTCGGGGGGGTCGCCCCCCCGAGGCAGCACTGCGGGGGGTTCCGGGGGGTCGCCCCCCGAAGACAGCACCGCGGGGGGTTCCGGGGGGTCGTCCCCCCGAGGCAGCACCGCGCCGGCGACCGAGACTGCGGTGTACTGGCGTCCTCTGCTGCGGGCCGGGGACGTGCTCGCCGGTCCGGCGATCATCGAGGAGTACGGCGCGACCGTGCCGGTCCATCCCGGCTACGAAGCCGAGGTCGACAAGTTCGGCAACCTGCTGGTGGCGATGCGGCGATGACCGCGAATCTCGCCGGCTCAGCGCCGGTCGACCCCGTACTCCTGGAGATCATCGCCGGCAGCCTGGCCTCGATTGAGAAGGAGGTCGAGACGGCGATCGCCCGGACCTCCAGGTCCCCCATGATCAGGGACGCGCACGACTTCAGGGCGGGGATCCATGACCGGCTGCTGCGCAAGCTGACCGGGCGCTCCTACAGTGCCCTGGTTCACCCGATCGTGCGCGACTACCCAGCGGCGACCATGCGGCCTGGCGACGTGTTCTTCCACAACGACGTGTACCTGTCCGAGGGCGGGATCGGCCACCTGCCTGACCTGTGCGTCACCGTACCCGTCTTCCACACTCCCGCGGGCGGCGCCCAACCCGAGGTCGTCGCGTTCGTTCAGGCGTTCGGTCACCACGACGACATCGGCGGCGCCGTGCCAGGCTCCATGCCGAGCCACGCCACCAGTGTCTTCGAGGAAGGCCTGATGGTGCCGCCGATCCGGCTCTGGGATGCGGGGGTGCCTAACCGGGCCGCGCTGACCATCATGACCCGCAATTCGAGGATGCCCGAGTCGCTGGCCGCGGACCTGGACGCGGAATGCTCGGCGTGCCTGCTCGGCGCCCGGCGCCTGGCCGGGCTTTTCAGCCGCTACGGCAGTGCCGCGGTGGAGGCCTGCTTCGACGAGATCGTGGCCGCGACGACCCGCACGTACCGGCAGGAGATTCTGGCCAAGATCCCGCCCGGCACCTGGACCTGGGAAGACTATGCCGAGCACGACGGCGTGGACGAGCCGCGGCTGCACACCCAGCGCATCACGCTGACCAGGACCGACGGCGACGATCCGCGGCTGATCCTCGACTTCACCGGGACCGGGCCGCAGGCGAAGGGCCCGATCAACCACTGCGCTAACTACGCCGACGGCAACTTCCTGGCCAAGTGGCTGGCCCCGATCCTGCGCAACCTGGCCGACACACCGCAGCGGGCCGCGGAACTGGACGTGAATGAGGGCGTCGTCGACCTGCTCGAGCTCCGCTTCCCGCCGCCGGGCACGCTGCTGACGCCGGTGTTCCCCGCGCCGACCAACGCGCGCACGTTCGTGATCCTCCGCCTGCTCGGCGTGTTCGCCGGCGTCCTGGCCAAGGCCGTCGGCGGGCACATGCCCGCCGACCAGGAAACGATCCGCTACACCGGCGTGTACGGGCGGACCGCGGCGGGCGAGCCGTACCTGATGCGCGAGGTGCTGGGCGGCGGCTCGGGCGGACGGTACTACGCGGACGGCGAGGACACCATCCACGTCGTGCCCGACTCGCGGAACCTGCCCGCCGAGTTCACCGAGGCCCGGTTCCCGCTGGTGGTCGAGCGCCTCGGTCTCGCCGTTGACTCCGGCGGGCCGGGCGAGTTCCGCGGCGGACTCGGATATGAGAAGGTCCTGCGGATGCGGGAGGACGGCTACTTCATGTCGATCGCCGACCGCTCGATACTCGCCTGCTGGGGCGTGAACGGCGGCCGTGCCGGGCGACCGTTCCAGGTGACCATCGATCCGGGCGGACCGCACGAGCGGGAAGTCGACGCGCTGGCGGATGGTGACTTCGTTCCCGCAGGCACCCTGATCAGAATCCGGACGACCGGCGGTGGCGGCTGGGGCGATCCGCTCGCGCGCAATCCGTCGCTGGTCGCACGCGACGTCCGCTGGGGCAAGGTGTCGCGCGCGTGCGCCGCGTCCGACTACGGGGTCGTGATCACCGGCCCGGACGACGACCCGGTGCCGGACGTGGCCGCGACCGGGCAGCAGCGGAGCCGGCTACGCGCCGGCAGGCCTGCCGACCGCCCGTTCTTCGACCGTGGTCCCGGCTACGCGGTGCTCGCCGGCGGTGAGCCCTCGGCCGAGGTGGACTGGGTGTGACCGCAGTGGACAAGGTGGTGATTGAGCCGGCAGGCTAGGCACGTGCCCGATCCGATCGAAGTCCGCAAGGTACCCCTGCACCATGTATCCGACGCCAGCGAGCTCACCCGGCTGATCGACGCGGGCGCGCTCGACGCCGACAGCGTCATCGCGATCATCGGTAAGACCGAGGGGAACGGCGGCGTCAACGACTACACCCGCATCCTGGCCGACCGCGCGTTCCGCGAGGCCCTCGTCGCCGCGGGCAAGCGCAGCGCCGCCGAGGTCGCCGAGGTCCCCATCGTGTGGTCGGGCGGCACCGACGGGGTGATCAGCCCGCACGCCACCGTGTTCGCAACCGCGGCTTCGCCGCAGGCGGAGGCGACGCCGGAGCCCCGGCTGTCGGTCGGGTTCGCGATGAGCGAGCCGCTGCTGCCCGAGGACATCGGCCGGACCGCGATGGTGACCAAGGTTGCGGCCGCGGTCAGGTCAGCGATGGCCGAGGCAGGCATCACCGACCCGTCCGACGTCCATTACGTGCAGACCAAGACCCCGCTGCTGACGATCCACACGATCTCCGACGCTAAGAGCCGCGGGCACACAGTGTGGACAGAGAACACCGGCGAGTCGATGGACGTGTCCAACGGCACCGCCGCGCTCGGGATCGCGGTAGCGCTCGGTGAGATTGACATGCCGTCCGACGCCGACATCATGCACGACCGGACGCTGTGCTCGTCGGTGGCTTCATGCTCCTCCGGAGTTGAGCTCGACCGGGCCCAGGTGGTGGTGGCCGGGAATGTGCGCGGCATCGGCGGGCGGTACCGGATCGGCCACGCGGTAATGCGGGACGCCCTGGACGCGGACGGGATCTGGGCCGCGATCAGGAACGCGGGCCTGGACCTGCCGGATCGCCCGCATCCTGCCGACCTGGATGGCCGGCTGGTTAACGTGTTCCTCAAGTGCGAGGCCAGCCAGGACGGCATGGTGAGGGGCTGGCGCAACGCGATGCTGGACGACTCCGACGTGCACTGGCACCGCCAGATCAAGGCCTGCGTCGGCGGCGTCGCGGCCGCCGTCACCGGCGACCCGGCCGTGTTCGTGTCGGTGTCGGCGGCACATCAGGGCCCGGACGGCGGCGGGCCGGTGGCCGCGATCGTCGATCTCGGTCCGCGGGGCTGACGTGCGCGCCGTGAGCTGACTGCGCTCAGCATCAACCCTGTCGGCGTTCTGATATTTCTGCTTAAATCCCTACGGGCTGGCCTGACGAGGAGATGGCTATGACGGCACGCGTTTCATTCCGACGCCTCCTGCTTGGCGCTTCGACGACGTGTGCGGTCGTCGCCGTCGCGGTCGCGGTTGCAGCGGCTTCGGCTGCGACCGCCGCGATTTCGCGTGCTACGGCGCCAGCGGTTTCCTGGCGAGTCGCAAGCACACTGCGCAACCAGCAGGGGCTCGCGCTTGCCCCCGTCAGCCCCACCAGCGCCTGGGTCTTCGCCTCGGCTGGGACCGGCAGTTCTCCGGCGCCGACTGCTCGCCTGCTGACGGGCGACTCGCTGAAGCAGTTCCCGTTTCCCGGCAAGCACGGCGAGCTCATCACCGATGCGGCCGCATCGGCTCCGCATAACGTGTGGGCGGTCAGTACCTACCGGGTATTCGCCTGGGATGGCTCGGTGTGGCGGGTCATGCATACCTTCGGGCAGTCCGACTACCTCTTCTCCGTACTTCCCATCGGCCCGGCTAACGTGCTCGTGTTCGCCGAGAACGGCACCTGGCACTACGGGCCATCAGGCTGGGCGCGGCAAGCCAGCGGCAACGGCCTGACTTCGGCCAGCGAGCTCAGCCCAGACAGCATCTGGGCAGTCGAGCGCATCGGCAAGCCAGACGTGGCCCACTGGAATGGGCGGACCTGGAAGCGAACCAGCCTGGCGGACTTGCTGCCGCGGAACCCGAATCTGTGCGACTACGGGCTGACGGGAGTTCAGGCGATCTCGGCGACGAATGTCTGGGTCACTGCGTCGGGTAACTGTCAGGACTCTGGCGGTCCGCTGCTGCTCCTGCATTACAACGGCCGTCACTGGGCGCGGGCAGCGCTGACCGGCTCGTACGGGACGGCGCAAGCGATCGCCCGCGACGGCAGTCGGGCGCTCTGGCTGGAAATCGGGGCCGGTGCTGGCGGCAACGACTCGCTCTATGAGTACTCGGCCGGCCACATGCACCGGGTCCAGCTGCCGGAACCGCACGCCCCGGCCTTCCTTATAGAAGGACTGACATCCGGTTATGCGCTCATCACCAACTTCCGCGTGGCCTTCGCATACCCGACGGCGTACGTGCTGCGGTACGGCCGCTGAAGACGGCGCGGAGTAGGGTCGCGGCTGCTGCGAGCGTTAACCGGCCGTGACCGGTCGCGGAATAAATGGATCGGCTGGGTGGCCCGCGCCGTGTGAAGCTGGCGCCATGCATCTCGCTCTCGCCGCGATCGTGGTGGACGACTACGACAAGGCCATCGCGTTCTTCGTGGAGTCTCTCGGCTTCGAGCTGGTCGAGGACTCGCCCGCCCTGACGTCGGCTGGCGGTCAGCCCAAGCGATGGGTAGTGGTCCGGCCGCCCGGCGCTGAGACAGGGCTGCTGCTGGCCAGGGCCGACGGCAGCGAGCAAGCCGCTGCCGTCGGCCGCCAGGTCGCCGGGCGGGTGGGGTTCTTCCTCCAGGTCGAGGACTTCGACGAGGCCCACGACCGGATGTCGCGGGCGGGCGTCACGTTCGAGGGACCGCCGCGACTTGAGCCTTACGGCCGCGTCGTCGTCTTTCTCGACGTTGCGGGCAACCGGTGGGACCTGCTCGGCCCTGCCTAGCCGGAATGGCTAGCTCTTCTTCGCCGCCCGGCCCTCGGTGATCGCCAGGTTCGCGAAGTAACCGTCCATGTTCGGGTAGGGCTTGGCCGAGCTGGTGGTGTCTTCCCAGTCGACGAAGCGCACTTCCCTGATCGTGTACGACCGCAGCTTGAACTGCTTCAGCATGTCCGAGTTGATGCTGCGCGCCTTCCACGTGTACCAGGTCTTCGCCTTCAGCGTCGGCCCGAGGACGTACTTGACCGAGGCCGTGTCGACGGGCTTGCCGCTGAACTTGCTCTCGTAAGCGGTCCACGGGTTCAGGTAGATCAGCGTGCCGGTGCGCTTGCCGCTAGTGAAGACGATCTCGATGCCGCTGCCCGCCCAGTTCGCGACCGACGCTTCGGGGGCGGAGTTGGCCACGTCAGCGAAGGTGATCTGCGGGTTGTTGGCCTGCGAGATGGCGCCCGGCTTGACCGTCTGCTGGCCGCCGATTCCCTCCAGGCCGGTGGCCGAGCCGGCCTCGTAAAAGGCCTCGACCGCGACGTCCAGCTTGTTGGGGTTCCCCGCCGGCGGCGGGTACTCGCCCTTGGCGTTCCAGGCGCCGATCGACGCGTCGTATGGCTTCTTCTCGGCGCCGAGGTCGATCAGTTTCCATCCGGTCGGCGCCACGCCCTCGTGCGTGGCGGCCCCCGGCTGCTCGAAGTTCCCGTTGGTGATCAGGCTTGCGCCGGGCTTGGGCAGCTTCGCCGCGCTCGGCGCCGCTGTCGCGCTGGCCGTTCCGGCCAGCGCGACGACACCCGCGATTGCCCCGCACGCGGCGATGGCAGTCTTATAGCGCCACGTCCGGCAGCGTAGACCATTCATGCACATCGCTCCTTTACGGTCGAAATTGCACCGACAGTAGGGGGCAGATGTGTCGGCCGGCTTGACCGCCGATTGAGCGGGAATGGCCTCGCCGTTAAGTTCAGGTGGCGGGAGCGCCCTGCCTTGTCAGCCGGACCTACCGCTCTCGCGGCCCGTACCGCATCGATGTGAACTCGCCGTCGATCTTCTCGCCGGCAAGCAAGAACATCAGTTGCGGGTTCAGATGCTCCCTTTCCTCGACCGTGCTTCGCGGCCTGGCGACGTGCAGGGCGTCGTACAGCCGGAACCGGTCGAGGTCGATAACGCTGGCGAGCACGACGCCGTATGCCTGCGCGGCGGAGATAGCACCACGATAAGCCAGATAGGCGAGGCCG
>JASHUG010000005.1 GCA_030040155.1 Streptosporangiaceae bacterium
AACAGGAACAGCGACTCGGGGGTGGTGATCAGGAAGTCAGGCGGGCGCTTGAGCATCGCGGCGCGCTCGGCCGCCGCGGTATCGCCAGTCCGCACGGACACGCGGATGTCCGGGGCGGTCATCCCGAGCTCGACAGCGACGGCGGCGATCTCCTTCAGCGGCTGCTCGAGGTTCTGCCAGATGTCCACTGCCAGCGCCTTCAGCGGTGACACGTAGACGACGCGCGGCCCGGCGCCATCCGCCGCCCCGGCCTCGCCACCACCGGCCTGGCTGGCACCGGCCTCGTGCGCCCGGTAGGCCCGGTCGATGCACACCAAGAAGGCGGCCAGCGTCTTGCCCGACCCGGTTGGCGCCGCGATGAGCGTGTGCTCACCGGCGGCGATCCGGACCCAGCCCTCGGCCTGCGGTGCCGTCGGGCCGGCCGGAAACCGCCGCTCGAACCACGTTCGAACAGCCGGATGGAACGAGTCCAGCATGCCGTCACAGTAACGCAGCCCTCTGACATCTGATGCTGGTCGCGGAGCGGGGTATCAAGCGGAGAATGAGAAGACGGCTGCCGCCGCGGCGGGCACAGAGGTATGCCTGGGGAGGCCACGATGGAGGAAGTCCGTGCGCGTCGCGTGTATGAGGAGCCCGATGCTGCCGACGGCAGGCGAGTGCTGGTTGACCGCCTCTGGCCGCGCGGGCTGTCGAAGGAGAAGGCCGACCTGGACGAATGGCTCAAGGACGTCGCGCCGTCGGACGAGCTTCGCCGCTGGTACGGCCATGACGCGCAGAAGTTCCCCGAATTCGAAAGCCGGTACAAGGCCGAACTCAAAGAGCCAGCGCGGGCAGAAGCCCTCCGCCACCTGGCTGCCGAGGTCAAAGAGGGCCCGGTCACGCTCCTAACTGCCACGCATGACCTTGAGCGCAGCCAGGCTGAGGTCCTGGTCCGGCTGCTGCGAGCGAAGCGCTCGCGGTAGCTCCCGCCGGCCACCGCGCAGGGCCAGGCGGGCGCTACCGTGACGTGCGTGAGTGCCGTAGCTGATTATCGCGAGCCTCCAGGGCCAGCGTTCCTGTTCGACCTGGACGGCACGCTCATCGACAGCGTCTACCAGAACGTCATCGCCTGGCGCAACGCCCTGGCCCGGCTGGACATCGACCTATCGGTCTGGCGGATCCACCGCCGGATCGGCATGAGCGGCGGTTTGTTCGTATCGGCGCTGCTGAGGGAGACCGGCCGGTTCTTGTCGGACCAGGAGATCGACTCGCTCATGGAAGACCACGCAGCCGAGTATCTCGCCCAAATCGGGTCAGTCCGGGCCCTGCCGGGCGCGCGGGAACTGCTGGCGGCCCTCACCGAGCAGAAGGTGCCGTGGGCGATCGCCACCAGCGGCCGCGCCGCGGTGGCCCGGCTGGCACTTCCCCTGCTCGGGCTGCCAGACGACGCGCCGATGGTAACCCGCGACATGGTCAGGCACGCCAAGCCAGACCCTGACTTGTTCCTGGCCGCGGCCGCCCTTATCGGCGTCGACCCCGCGGCCGCCTGGGTGGTGGGCGATAGCGTGTGGGACCTGCTGGCCGCACGCCGGGCGCGTGCTCTGGGTATCGGCCTGATGTCGGGCGGGTACGGGCGTGAGGAACTGGAACGGGCCGGGGCCTACCGGGTGTACGCCGATCCGGCCGAACTCCTGGCCCGCGCCGATGAGGTAGGCACCCGAAGCCTTTTCGGCCGCGGCTGACCAGCGTCGGCCATGTCTGCCGGCGAGTAACGCGGCCGCTAACACCGACAAATCCGGCGCGCCCCGCACCGGCTCGCCAAGACGCGCTCCGCACCAGCTTGCCAAGGCGCGCCCCGCACCGGCTTGCGCATGAGTGTGAAGTTGCCATGGCTGCGGCGGCGTTTAGGCCCGAGTTTGCCATGGCAACTTCACACTCATGACCTGGCACAGTTCCTGGACCGGAACCGGTGGGACCAGCGGGTCTCCTCGTGCTGGCGGGACTGGAGTTAACTGGCCTGCGCGACCGGGCAGCCGGCGGCTTGCCGAGGCAGCCGGCGGCTGGCCGACAAAGCCGGCGGCTTGCCGACGTAGCCGGGCTAACGGCCCGGGGCCCGAGGCCAAGAGGCGACCCCCGGTGCGTGACGTACACTTGGACATATGAACGATCGTTCCGATGGAGCCGCCATGGCGGCCACCCTTGCCCGCGTCGTGGACCGGGACCGGGTCGCTGCCGTGCAGGCTGCCATGCCTGCAGCGGACCAGGTCGAGCAGGTGGCGGACGTCTTCGCGCTGCTCGGCGATCCGAACCGGGTCCGGCTCCTGGTGGCCTTGCTTGAGGGCGGTGACATGTGCGTCTGCGACCTCGCCGCTACGGCCGGGATGACCGAGTCGGCGGCGAGCCACGCCCTGCGCTGGCTGCGGGCGCACCGCATCGTCTCGGCGCCAAGGAGGCAGGGCCGCCTGATGTACTACAGGCTCGATGACGCCCACGTCCGGGTGTTGCTGGACATCGCGCTGACGCACGCCGAGCACACCCATGCGCTGCACCCCGAGCGGAGCTCATGACTGACTGCGGTGCCGAGCACCCGGAATCCGCCCGCCCGCGCCGGCCGGCAGACGGGCAAGGTGACCATGCGCACAGCCTTCGGCCCGACGTCGACGGCAAGTACCTTGCGACGGCGCTGGGCCTCATTGTCGGTTTCCTGGTCGCCGAGGTGGTACTGGCCTTCGTAGGCCACTCCCTCGCTCTGCTCGCCGATGCAGGGCACATGCTGACCGACGCCGGCGCCCTAGCCGCAAGCCTGGTGGCGTTCCGCCTTGCCCGCCGGCCCGCCGCGGGGGTATGGACGTTCGGGTTTAAGCGCGCCGAGGTCCTGTCAGCGCAGGCAAACGGCATCACGCTGCTGGTCGTCAGTGCGCTGGTTGCGTTCGAGGCCATCACCCGGCTGATCCATCCGGTCACGGTGCACGGCGGCATTGTCGTGACCGTCGCCGCGGTCGGAGTGGCCGTCAACGTGGCCGCCAGCTGGGTGATTTCCCGTGGGAACCGGCGCTCCATCAACGTCAAGGGCGCATTCGCCCATATCGTTACAGACCTGTACGGCTTCATTGGGACGCTCGCCGCGGGCATCGTGATCATGGTGACCGGATTCGACCGGGCCGACTCCATCGCCTCGCTGATCGTGGTCGGGCTCATGCTCTACGCCGCTGTGCGCCTGCTCCGGGAGACCGGCCGGATCCTGCTTGAGGCCGCTCCTGAGGGCTACGCGCCGGTGGACATCGTCGGCGCGATCACCAGGCAGCCTGGCGTTGCCTCGGTGCACGACGTGCACGTCTGGCTGATCACCAGCGGCTTCCCGGCCCTGTCGGCCCACGTCCTGGTCCGTCCGCCGGCCCACTGCCATCAGGTCCGCCGTGACCTAGAGCAGCTTCTGGCCGAGCGGTTCGGCCTGGACCACACGACCCTGCAGGTCGACCACGCTCCCGACGAGGTGCTCACGATCGGGGTGAGCAGCCAGGCCAGCCAGGCACCGCCCGGCACGGACCGGCACCAGCACCCCGCCTAGCCTCGCTGACATATCGGATAAGTCAGCACGGACCGGCGGCGTCCTCGGCGCGTGGCGCGCGTCCGTGCACGGCGGTGAACGCGATCGCCTGTGACCACCACGCCGGATCGGCGCATTGCCGGAGGAACGCGTCGATTAGCCGGCCACCGAGCTTGCCGGATTCCTCCAGCTGAGGACGCAGCTCCGTGACCGTCAGCCGCCAGTACTCGGCCCACAACGAACCGCCGTTGAACAGCGCGGTCTCGGCGACCGCCTCGATGTCGGTTACGCCGAGACCGCACAGGAGCTCCGGGAGGCGGCGGCCGATAAAGTAGTCGATGCCCTCAGAGCGCGACCAGGCCAGCCAGCCGTCCCAGAACTTCCGGACCTCAGCCGGATCCGCGATAGTCACCGGAAGGAAGTCCGGCTCGATGACCACGATCGTGCCGCCCGCTCGCGCGCTGGCTACCAGGTTCTCCGCGGCCGTGGCGGGGTCGGCGAGATGATGCAGCACGGCACGGCAGGTCACGAGGTCAAAATCGCCGGGCTGCACCGGCCCGGCCAAGATGTCAGCCTGCCGTAGTTCGAGCGCAGGAACGCCCGCGTCGGCCAGGGACAAGTCGAGATCCACCGCCACCGCACGCCCGGACGGCGCGACCTGCGCGGCCAGCCAGGCCGACATGGAGCCGTTGCCGCAGCCCACTTCGAGCGTTCGGGCTCCCGGCGCGACGCCTGCGCGCTCGAGGTGCCGGCGGTGCATGGGATCGAGCAGCCCCGACATCAGCGCGAGCCGCTCACGCTCGCCTTCCTGGTGATGATCCAGGACGTACCGCGACACATTCCTCCAGGCAGCCCTACCGGAACCGTCAGACCGGTTCGCGCCAGAGCATGATGGTGGCAACGATCAGAACGATCAGGGCAGGTACGAAGAAGATCGCATATTGCATGCCGCTCTGTCCGATCGCGCCGATCGTCCCGGCGAGCAGCGCGGCTATCCCGGCGATGCCGGTCAGCCTGCCGATACGCGCGGGCGCGAACGCTGTTGCCGCAGCCAACGGCACCGGCGCGACGGCGAGCAACAGCGGGACCCACGTTGCCGGAACTGGGTTCGAGGACCGGATCAGCGAGGAAATGGCGAGCAGCACTGCGGCGCCCGCCAGCAGCATGGCACCTCGCCGCCACGGCCAGCTCGGGATCGTCGAACGCTTTGCTATCCGGGGCGAAATAATCAGTAGAGGCGCGTTCTGGGTAGGAACGGCAGAAACGGTAGGCTGCGTCGTCATCACGACTCCCTGGACACCTGCGCGGATATGGCGCCGACCAGGCTTCCCGGCTCACCTAACAGTGATCTTAGACTCGGCCCGTCCGGCTGCCAATATCGGCCGGCCAGGAACCCAAGGGTGAAGCGCTACCAACCCGAGGTAGCCATTCCTCATCGTTCACAAACTCGTCTGGAACGTCACAGATATCGTATTAATCGGGCGACGCTCCATGAGGAGGGCACGTTGCGGTTCGTGCCGGGAGGCCGCGGTCGCCGTAGCATCAAGCGTCCCGCAGGTGTTCCGGGAGATCACACGCAGGGTCGAAGGAGACGGCCATGGAAGTTCGGAGCGTGCAGGCGACCGCTAAGGGTCCGGCTGACTGGTTCTCTGGTGACGTGTGGATCGATGGCATCGCGCGCGGCGAGGAGCCGTCCAGGATCCGCATAAGCGCGGTTCACTTCACGCCGTCAGCGCGGACGGCGTGGCACGCGCACGCCGTCGGCCAGACCCTGTACGTGACCGAGGGCCGCGGGCTGATCCAGTCGCGCGGCGGCGAGATTGTCGAGATCCGCCCTGGCGACATCATTCATGCCCAGGCTGACGAGTGGCACTGGCACGGCGCGGCACCCGACCAGTTCATGACCCATCTTTCTGTCACCGAGGCTGTCGCCCCCGGCGACACGCGACCGGACGTGAACTGGGGCGAGCTCGTCACCGACGCGGAGTACGGCGGCCGGTAGGCCGCGCGGCGGGCGGCGGGCCGATGCGGTCAGTCGACTCGCGGTCAGCGGTCGTCCGGGCGGCCCGTCAGCCGCGGTCCGGCCGAGCCGGGAGTCACCAGGCCCGACTCGTAGGCAATGACGACGGCCTGCGTCCGGTCGCGCAGCCCGAGCTTGTGCAGCACCCGGCTGACGTGCGTCTTGACGGTTTCTTCGGTGACGACGAGCCGGTCGGCAATCTCCGGGTTAGACAGTCCCTCGGCGAGCAGCCTGAGTACCTCGGTCTCGCGCGGGGTGAGGTCGGCGAGGACGATGGCCGCGGGTCTGGCCCGTTCGGGCCGGATCCGGGCGAACTCGCGAATGAGACGGCGAGTGATGGCCGGTGCCAGTAGCGCCTCGCCGGAGGCAACGACCCGGACGGCGTCAAAGAGCCGCTCGGCCGTCACGTCCTTGAGCAGGAAGCCGCTCGCTCCGGCACGCAGCGCATCGTAGACATATTCGTCCAGGTCAAACGTGGTCAGGATGATGACCCGCGGACCCGGCTCGCTGCCCGCGCACAGCTGCCGGGTGGCCTCGATCCCGTTGGTGCCCGGCATCCGGACGTCCATTAGGACAACGTCGGGATGCAGGTCACGGCTGAGCCGCACCGCCTCAGCGCCGTCGGATGCGGTGCCGAGCACGGTGAAGTCCGGCTGGGTATCCAGCAGCGCGGCAAACCCGGTGCGGACCACCTGGTGGTCGTCCGCGACCACCACGCGTACGGTCTGGGCTGGTGGCATCACGTTATGTACTCCTCGGACTTGGCCGGCAGCGTCGCCGTGACCACGAACCCTCCGCCCGGGGCTGCACCTGCGCCGCACTCTCCTCCGACGGCAGCCGCCCGCTCGCGCATGCCGAGCAGCCCGTGTCCTGCGCCCGCCGGCTCCGTGCCATGAGGCGGCGGCCCAGGCCCGTTATCGCGGATCCGCAGGCGCAGCGCCTCATCGGTGAACTGAAGTTCCACGTCGACGGCGGCGCCGGGCGCATGCCGCCTGGCGTTTGTGAGCGCCTCTTGGACGATGCGGTAGGCGGCGAGTTCCACGCCCGGATCCAGTACCGTGAGCCAGCCGGTGACAATCAGCCTGGCGGTGATGCCCGAGGCCTCCCTCGTCTCATCGAGCAGTTCGTTGAGCTGGGCCAGCCCGGGCTGCGGCTGCAGATCGGCGCCCTCGGCCGCGTCGGTGTCCTCGCGCAGCACGCCGAGCAGCCGGCGCATCTCCGTCAGCGCCGCCCTGGCCGTATCGCCGATCGCCGACAACCGCTGCGCCCCGGCAGCCGGCATGCCCGGCGTCGCGAGCCTGGCCGTCTCGGCCTGCACGGCGATCATCGAGATGTGGTGGGCGACGACGTCGTGGAGCTCGCGCGCGATGCGCGCCCGTTCGCCGCGTGCGGTGTGCTCCAGCAGGGTGCCGGCAATGGCCTCCCTGGTGGCCGAGTGCTGCCTGGCCACGTTGCGGGACTGCTGCGCCGCGCCGGCACACGCTGCCGCCGGCCCGAGCGAGGCAGCCACGATCGCCAGGACGACCTGCGCCGGCGCCGGCCAGGGCGGCGAGGTCGCGGCCGGCTGGTGCACGGCCACGACCAGGCCGAAGACCAGGAAGGGCACGGCAAGGCCCGCAGCTAGCAGCTGCGGGCCGCGGCGGCCGATCCGGTACATAATGATCAGCTGGGCCGCGAGGCCGGCCACCGTGAGCACGTGAAAGGCCGCCAGTGACACCAGGTTGGCGGCGCAGATTGCGAGCCCGGCCATGGCGGGCTGAGCCCAGCCGAGCCCGAGCGGGACCGTGGCGACCAGGCTCGGCAGGATCAGTATCACGCTGGCCAGCAGCGCGCCCGCGTGCGACAAGTTCCCGCCGGGAGTCAGGGCCGCCCAGACCGCCTGCGCCACCGCCAGGACGGCCAGCACACCGGCTGCCACGGTCGGCGACTGCCGGCTCGCGCTGACGCGCCGGGCGAGGGCGGCGTAGCCGTCCAGCCAGTCCGCTCGGGGTCGCATACCTCATTCTCACCGGGATCTGGTCGTCGAGCGTCCCCCGTGACATTCACCTTGCAGTCCCCCGTGTGAGGGACATGAGCCCGTTCCCGTCCCTCGTGGCAGCGGCCGGAAAGAGCGCTCCGCGGCGGGACGACCCGCACGGTCGCCGAACTTTAGCCTTCCTGGCATGGAAGCGACGATAGAAGTTACCGGTCTGCGCAAGAGGTTCGGCGCCACGCTCGCCCTGGACGGCATGTCCTTCACGGTGCAGCCGGGCCAGGTCACCGGATTCGTCGGGCCCAACGGCGCGGGAAAGACCACCACGATGCGGGTGATCCTGGGGCTGGATGCGCCCGACGCCGGTCGCGCTCTGATCGACGGCCGGCCGTATCCGAAGCTGCAGCGCCCGCTCAGTCGCATCGGCGCGCTGCTCGATGCGGCCGCGTTGCAGCCAGGGCGCACGGGGCGCAACCACCTGCTCTGGCTGGCCCACTCGCAGGGCCTGAGCGGGCGACGGGTCGACGAGGTGCTCGAGCAGGCCGGCTTGGCGTCCGCCGCCCGGCGCAAGGCCGGCGGCTATTCGCTTGGCATGCGCCAGCGGCTGGGCATCGCCGCCGCGATGCTCGGCGACCCGCCCGTGCTCATCCTCGACGAGCCGTTCAACGGCATGGACCCGGAAGGCATCGTGTGGATGCGCGGGTTCCTCCGGTCGCTGGCCGCCGAGGGGCGGGCCGTGCTGGTGTCCAGCCACCTGATGAGCGAACTGCAGGACACCGCCGACCACCTCGTAGTGGCCGGGCGCGGCAAGGTGATCGCCGACGCTACGGTTGCCGACCTGATCGCGGCCGCCTCCGGCGACCGGGTCCTGTTGCGGACGAGCGGACGCACCGAGGCGATGACGGTGCTGGCGCACGCCGGTGCCACGGTCGCCGCGACCGGCCGGGACACGCTGACGATCTCCGGTCTCCCGGCAGAGCGCGTCGTCGCGCTGCTGAGTGAGGCTGGCGTCCCCTTCTCCGAGGTGTCGGCGCACCGGGCTTCGCTCGAGGAGGCGTACATGGAACTGACGAGGGATGCGGTTGAGTTCCGCGCCCGGCCCGCAGAGGAGGCAGCCCAATGAGCGCGACCACGATTTCTCCCTATCGCTCACCTCAGCGCGCCGAGAACGACAGCTTCCTCCGGCTCGTGCGCGCGGAGTGGACCAAGTTCCGTACTCTGCGCGGCTGGGTGCTGGCCGTGGTCATCGCGGTCGTGCTCACGGACGTGTTCGGCCTGCTGGTGGTTCATCCGCACAGCCCGTGCGGGTCCGGTTGCCATCTGTTGGTCCCGACCGGGCCAGGCGGCGAGGCGGTCAACGACAGCTTCTACTTCGTCCGGCGGCCGCTGGCGGGGAACGGGAGCATCACCGTCCGGGTGACCGCGCTGACCGGGAAGGTCTCCGCTTCCGGCGGCGGCTTCTTCGGTCCTGGCCAGCCCCAGAACGGCCTGTCTCCTGGGGTCGTGCCGTGGGCCAAAGCCGGGATCATCATCACCCAGAGCACCCGGCAGGGATCGGCCTACGCCGCGATGATGGTCACTGGCGGCAATGGCGTGCGGATGCAGTACGACTACACCAGTGATGTGCCCGGCCTGGCCGGACTAGTCTCGGCCGCGTCCCCGCGCTGGCTGCGGCTGGTCCGGTCGGGCAACACCATCACCGGCTACGACTCGCCCGACGGGAGCCACTGGACCGAGGTCGGCGTCGCGCGGCTGGCCGGGCTCAGCGGCACGGTGCAGGCGGGCCTGTTCGCCGCCTCCCCGCTGAAGTTCACGCCGAACTTCATCACCTACAGCGAGTCGGGCGGGTCGGTCTCCGGCAGCCTGGCCACCGGCGTCTTCGACCACGTCGCCCTGGCCGGGTCCGGCGCTGGCGGCTGGACCGGCCAGAACATCGGCGCCAGCGGCGCCGGCTACACCGGGCCGCAGATCGGGTACCGGCAGGCGGGCGGGCGGTTCACGGTCACCGGTTCGGGTGACATCGGGCCGGTGGTCAGCGGCGCGGCGAACAGCAGCTACGACACCGTGACCATCGGCGACCATCTGCTCGGCGTCTTCCTCGGACTGGTCATCCTGGTCGTCATCGGAGCGATGTTCATCACGGTGGAGTACCGGCGCGGCCTCATCTCCACCACGCTCACGGCCAGCCCGAAGCGCGGCCGGATGCTGGCTGCCAAGGCCGTGGTGATCGGCCTGGTCACGTTCGCGGCCGGGGCAGCTGCCGCTGCGCTGGCCGTCATCGTCGGGATCTACGTCTCCCGTAGCGGGGGCGTGTACGTGCTCCCGGTTGGCTGGCCGACCGAGGCCAGGGTGATCCTGGGCACCGCCGCGATGCTGGCGGTGACGTCGGTCCTGGCGCTGTCAATCGGCACCATCCTGCGGCGCAGCGTCGTCACCGTCGCGACGGTCGTCGTCGGGCTTGTGCTGCCGTACATCCTCGGCGCATCCGGGGTCCTGCCGGTCGGCGCGGCCGAGTGGATGCTGCGCGTGACGCCGGCCGCGGCGTTCGCCATCGAGCAGAGCGTGCCGCAATACCACCAGGTCATCGGCCAGTACGGGCCGCCAGATTATTTCCCGCTCGCACCGTGGGCTGGGTTCGCTGTGCTGTGCGCGTACGCCGTGGTCGGCCTGGGTCTGGCTGCCTATCTCCTGCGCCGGAGGGACGCATGAGCCAGACCGTGACGCTCGCCAGGTGCCGCCCGCGGCGGCGGTCCTGGCCTGCCTGGACCGCCCTCGCGGACGCGCTGCACGCCGAGTGGACCAAGCTGCGGACGGTCCCCGGCACCGGGTGGATCCTGGCCGCGCTCTGCGTGCTGACCATCGGCGTCGGTGCCGGGACCGACAGCGCGACGAGATGTGCCACCGGCGTCGGCTGCACGCTCGACACCACCAGGGTGAGCCTGACCGGCATCTTGGCCGGCCAGGCCGTGGTCGCCGTGCTGGCGGTCCTGGTGATCAGCGGCGAGTACAGCACCGGCATGATCACGGCGACGTTCACGGCCATGCCGCGCCGGCCTGTGGTGCTCGCGGCCAAGGCCATCGTTCTGACCGCACTGGTCCTCGCCGCCTCGGTCGTCGCGGTAGCCGGAAGCCTGCTGGCCGGGCGGCTGCTCCTGGCCACCAATGGCCTGACCGCCGCCCACGGCTTCGCGGTCGTGTCGCTGGCACGCGGGCCGACGGTCAGGGCGGCCGCCGGCTCGGTCTTGTACATGGCCTTGATCGGGCTGCTCAGCCTCGGCGTCGCGACGATCGTGCGAGACTCGGCCGCCGCGACCGGCGCGGTGCTCGCGGTGCTGTACGTCGCGCCGATCGCGGCCTTGTTCCTTGGCAGTAACCCGGTATGGCAGCGACGGGTCGAACGGTACTCGCCAGTGAACGCCGGGCTGACGATCGAGGACACCACCGGGCTGCGTCATCTGCCCATCGGTCCCTGGGGCGGGCTCGCTGTGCTGGCAATCTGGGCTGCGGCCGCACTCGTCGCCGCGGGCTTGCAACTCCGGCTGCGCGACGCCTAACTGACCGCCGGACCGCCGGAGACGCTGAGTGCTCGGCACCGTCAGCGCAGGCTCGGCGGCCCGGCGGCCAACCTCGCCGGCATCTCCTCGGCGGCCGACCAGCGTGTCTCCAGCCACCACGTGCAGCCGGCCCCAGCCCACGCGGCGACCGATCGCGCCGCCGCCGCCGGGTCGTCGGCGGGAGTCTCGCCGTCAGCGATCACGTCAAACCCCGCAGGCGCACCGCGTTCGGCCAGCCATGTCGTCGCCGCGCGGGCGTCAGCCGGCTCCGGGGCGCGCGCCTCGACCCGGTACTGCGGGATGACGCCATCGCAGCGCAGCGCCCGGCGCATGGACCTCGCCGCAGGCCAGACGCCGACGACCCAGATCGGGATACGGTCCTGCACAGGCCGGGCGGCCGCGGTCAGGTCCATCCGGCCGGTCTGAAAGCGGTAATGCCGTCCGTGAAAGCTGGCCTCGCCGTTCCACAGGGCGCGGATCAGGTCGATGCCCTCGTCCATCAGGCCCGCGCGCTCGCTCAGTCCCGTGACTTCGCCGGTGTCGGGCAGGTCAGTGCCGAGGGCGCCGACGCCGACGGCCAGGATCACCCGCCCGCCGGAAAGCTGGTCGACGGTCGCGACCTGGCTGGCGACCTTCCACGGGCGGCGCCACGGCAGCGGCGTCAGCATCGTGCCGAGCGACACCCGGGTCGTCTTCGCCGCCATCGCCGCCAGCAGGCTCCACGCGTCCACCCCATAGGCGGCTTCCCAGACGAACACACCGTCCCAGCCTGCCTGCTCGGCCGCCACCGCTAGCTCAAGCTGCTCGCCGGCGGTCCCGCCGGGAAGCACCACTCCGTACCTCATGGCAGACGTTCTTACCAGCAGGGTCCGACATTGCCGCTGTGCAGCCCCGGCGATCCGGCGATCCCGCGCAACGGGGCCGCAACCGTGTCGTTGCCAGCCTCCGCTTCTGCTGTACTGACATGGCCAGGGTTTTCGTCACGTTTAGTGTTCGTCCGTGGAACGCGTATCCCGAGCCTGGCGGCAGGGGTCCGGGCGAGGAGAGGTTGATGACAGCGACCGCACCGTTCCGGGTCGGCGGGTGGTTGCCCTCGGATCAGGCACGGCTCGACCAGTGGGTGACCGACGCCGTCGCGAGGGTGGAGGCCGAGGGTCCCAAGCCGCTGCTCCCGGTTGTCGATGAGTTCCGGCGGCTGATCGAGGAGGACCCCGAGGTCTACATGCTGTTCCGGTTCATGCTTGAGCAAGTGCCGTATCACAAGTCGCCGACGAATGAGCCTCAGGTGAAGACCGTCGAGAAGATGCTGAGGCTCTTCAATCACGTGATGACCCACGCTCCTGAGTACAACGACACCGGACTGGTCGGTTGCCCGATCAACGCGATCCTGGACTGGGCGATGGGCACGGAGGCGGGGTTCGCCGCGTTCCTCAACGACCGGGTCAACGGGCAGTTCAAGAAGCTGCTCAACGAGTGGGCGGTGTTCCTGAAGTCCGCCAGGTCGACCGCAGTGCTCAACGAAACGAGCTCTGGCTGGTTCGGGCCGGACGCCCTGGCGAAGATGCCGCACTTCGCGGAGGAGTTCGTGTGCGACCCCTCGAAGCCGCACTACGGCTTCACGTCGTGGGACGATTTCTTCACCCGGCAGTTCCGGGCCGGCGTGCGGCCCGTCGCCTCGCCTGCCGACCCGGATGTCATCGTGAACGCCTGCGAGTCAGCGCCATACCGGGTGAGCCGGAACGTCAAGCGCCGCGATCGCTTCTGGATCAAGGGCCAGCCGTACTCCATCGCGCACATGCTCGCTAACGACCCCTGGACCGAGCAGTTCGTTGGCGCCACCATCTACCAGGCGTTCCTCAGCCCGCTCAGCTACCACCGCTGGCACAGCCCGGTGGATGGCCAGGTCGTGAAAGCGTACGTGCAGGACGGAACGTACTACTCGGAAACTCCCGCGGAAGGGTATGACCCAGCCGGGCCGGACGACTCGCAGGGCTACATCACCCACGTCGCCACCCGCGCGATGATCTTTATCCTGGCCGACAACCCGGATATCGGGCTCATGTGCCTACTCCTGGTGGGCATGGCGGAAGTGTCGAGCTGCGAGATCACGGTCTACCAAGGCCAGCACGTGCGGAAGGGCAGCCAGCTCGGCATGTTCCACTTCGGCGGCTCGACGCACTGCCTGCTGTTCCGGCCCGGCGTCAATTTGGAGTTCGACCTGCATGGCCAAAAGGCCGGGCTCAAGTCCAGCAACATCCCGGTCAACTCTCAGATCGCGAAGCTAGCCCGGTGACGCCCTGAGGTAGTAGCCGCCGCCTGGCACGGACTAACAGGAGGCCCGGATGGTCAGCCGGCTTTCGACTGGCTGATCTCGACGAGGTGGCCGTCTGGGTCGCGCAGGAAGCAGCGGACCTCGGAACCCCAGTCATGCGGCGGAGTGAGGAACGAGGCTCCCGCGGACCGCAGCGCCTCGTATGCTGCCTGGCAGTCAGCCACCCGCAGCGTCATCGCGTGACCGACCCGGTCTGGGTCAGCGGGCGGCTCAAAGACCACGGTGGGCTTGTCGGCGGTCGGGCCTCCCCCGCTGACCAGCAGCAGCCAGGAGCCGGCGAATCGCAGCACCACGCTGGTTCCGCCGTACTCGCGGTACAGCTCCGCGCCGAGGACGTCGACCCAGAAGTCGCGCGACCGCGCCGGGTCGGTGACCACCAGGATGTGCGTGACCGCGACGTCAGGACCGAGCGGGGCCGCCTGCTGGTTCGCCATGACCACCCATTGTGTCGCAGCAGAGCTAGCGGGTACGCCGCTTACTCCCTGGCC
Source organism: Streptosporangiaceae bacterium (assembly GCA_030040155.1). GTDB lineage: Bacteria > Actinomycetota > Actinomycetes > Streptosporangiales > Streptosporangiaceae > JAJYUU01. The sequence continues at coordinate 13,893 of JASHUG010000005.1, forward strand.
GCGCTGCGTGCTCTGGCCCAGTCTGCGAACCGACCGTGTTGCTTCCCGAGCCAAGCACCCGAATCTCGATTACCGCCATTAGTCAAAACATCAGATCGGCTCGGGCTCCCCGCGCGGAGCGCTTGCAGACGATGCGCAACGATGGGCGAATGGAAGTTCGCCGGGGGGATGGCCGCGTCATCGCAGTCGAGGTTCTGGGGGATCAGGACGCGACGCCGGTTCTCGTCTGCCACGGCCTGGCCGATTCGCGACTGGGTGCACAGTGGCTTGGCGGGGCGGCGCAGGACCTAGGGCTGCGCTTGATCGCTCCCGACCGTCCAGGCACCGGCGGCAGCGACCGCCGCTGGCTGAGCCAGGTCGCTGAGTGGGCCGACGACGCGACGCTGATCCTGGACACGCTGCGGATCGACTCGGCGGCGCTCCTGGGCGTCTCCGGCGGCGGACCGTTCGCGGCGGCCTGCGCGGCGCAGATTCCCGGCCGGGTTCGCGGCCTGATGCTGGTCGCGGCTCTCGGCCTGCCGGACTGGCCCACTCGCGGGATGGCGGCAGGAGAACAGCTGTCGCTGACGCTCGCCAGGCGCGTGCCTGAATTCGGCGGCTGGTCACTCGACCGCCTGGCCGGCCTGGCCCGACGCTGGCCGCAGGCATTCCTGCGGCTCTCGGCAACCGCGCAGCCAGAGGCCGACATCCGGGCGCTCCAGGACCCTGGCCTGCGGGATGCATTCGTCGCCAGCTACATCGAGTCCTTCCGCCGTGGCGGCTGGGGAGCCGCACAAGACCTGCGGCTGCTCACCCGGCCGTGGGGATTCGACCTGAGCTCCATCAAGACGCCGACATGGGTACTTCACGGGGACGCCGATACCACCGTGCCGGTGCAGCACGCCAGGCTCTATGCCGACGCAATACCGGGCGCGCAGCTTCAGATTTATCCCGGCGAAGGGCACTTCTCGATCCTCAGCCGCCCGCAGGAGGTGCTCGCCCCGCTCGCGGAGTGAGCGCAGTCTCGGATCGCCTGCGGCATTGGGATGGTCAGCCGTTAGCGGTACTGTTCGGACATGTTGGCCGGGCCGCGTCTGCGTCAGGTTGCGCTGGTAGCTTCCCAGTGCGATGAAACAGCGAGGCAGTTGCAGGCGGCCTTCGGCTGGGCCGACCCGTTCCACGATCCCGGCGTGCGCACGTTCGGGCTGGCCAACGCGGTATTCGCGGCGGGCGACACGTTCGTCGAGGTCGTTGCGCCGGTCGAGCCGGCCACAACCGCGGGCCGCTACCTGGAGCGCCGCGGCGGCGATAGCGGCTACATGGCGATCTTCCAGATGCCGGACCTGGCCAGCGCACGCCAGCGGGTAGCGGCCGCTGGCGTCCGGGTGGTCTGGGCGACCGAGTATGCCGACATCGCGGGGACTCACCTGCACCCCAAGGATGTGCCGGGGGCGATCGTGTCGCTGGACTGGGCCGATCCGCCACAGTCGTGGCGGTGGGCGGGGCCGGAGTGGACTGGGCACGCCCCGCCGCATCCGCCCGGTGGCCTGTCCGGGCTGACGATCGAAGTGAGCGATCCCGCTGACGCCGCCGCCCGCTGGGCCAGGGTGCTGGACCTGACTGTGACCCGCGACGGCAACGCTGCGGTCATCGCGCTGCAAGACGCCCGGCAGGATCTGCGCTTCGTGCCCGTGGCCGCGGGCCGAGGCGAGGGCATTACCGAAGTTCGGCTGACCACGGAACGCCCGGTGCCCGGAGTGCAGATCGCCGGGGTGCACTTCGTTCCCGCCCCTGCACCTTCTGCGGGCGATTGACATGACGCAGCTGGACACTGGCACCGAGGACCTGCTCGCGGACGTCGACGATGGCGTCGCGGTCCTGACCATGAATCGGCCGGGCCGGCGCAATGCGATGTCAGAGGCCATGATGTCGGCCATGGACCGCGTCCTGCGCCAGGTCGAAACCGAAGACGCGGTCGGCTGCGTGGTGCTGACCGGAGCCGGCGGCGCGTTCTGCGCGGGCGGGGATGTGAAGGCGATGGCGGAGCGGTCAGCGGCCGAGCGGGCCCAGACCCTCGACGCCGCCGTCCAGCGGCAGCGGCTGCGGCAGCGCGCTACCAGCGGCCGACTCTGGCAGATGCCCAAGCCGACGATCGCCGCGATCGGCGGGCCGGCCGCGGGCGCCGGGCTGTCGCTCGCGCTCGCCTGCGACCTGCGGTATGCGGACGAGGGCGCCGTGCTTACCACCGCATTCGCAAGAGTCGGCTTCTCCGGCGACTACGGCGGGACCTGGCTCCTGACCCGGCTGGTAGGCAGCGCCAAGGCGAAGGAGCTTTACTACTTCTCCGAGCGCGTGTCGGCCGCTGACGCGGAGCGCCTGGGCATCGTCAACGCCGTGTTCCCCGCAGCCGAGTTCGAGCACGAGGTAAGACAGCGCGCCCGGCGGCTGGCCCACGGGCCGCGGCTGGCGTACCGCTACATGAAGGAGAACCTCAACCGCGCCGTGACCGGTGAACTCGGCGAGTGCATGGACCTGGAGGTCACGCACCACCTGCGCACCGGGCTGACCGACGACCATCGCGAGGCTGCCAGGGCATTCGTGGAGCGGCGCGAGCCGCGCTTCACCGGCCGCTGACCCGCCTGCGGCGATTGGCCGTCTTCGCGCGTTCGGCTATGTTCTGGCCCATGGGACTGTTTAACATGCTCGGCGCCCAGGGCGCATACGACCAGGTGTACGGGGGCGGGATGCCGCACCACGACGTCACGCACGAACTGCTTGCGGGTGCGGCCGGCTTTGAGGCCGTGCGCATGTATGAGCACCACCGCGAGCGCGAGGGCATCGTCGAGCATCACTCGCTCGGCAAGGAACTGCTGGCCGGCTTTGCCGCCGCCGAGGTCGACAAGCACTTCGACAGCGGCCGGTACGGTCACCTGGACCGGCATCAGGCCAGGCTTCAGGCCCAGCAGCAAGCCGACCACCTCTGGCAGCAGCAGTACGGCCGGTACTGACCGTAACCGGGTCCAGCTCAAGTGGCCCAGGATTCTGGACACAAAGTGGCGCGTTAGTCCGCGCCGCTTCCGATCTAGCATCTCAGGCATATTCGCTCGCAGGCGCTAGCAAGGAGAGCCAGACCCGTGACCAGTACCGCCCGGCGGGGACGCACGCCCCGAGTTGACTTCTACTTCGATCCGGCCTGCCCGTTCGCATGGATTACCTCGCGCTGGATCCTGGAGGTCGAGAGACTCCGGTCAATCGATCTGCACTTCCGGGTGATGAGCCTGTATGTGCTCAACGAGGACCGCGAGCTGCCCGACGGGTACCGAAAGCTGGTCGACATGTCGATCGGACCGGTGCGGGTGGCGACAGCAGCTGCACAGCAGCACGGCCAGGACGTACTGCGCGACCTGTATACGGCCATGGGCAACCGTATCCACCAGGAAGACATGGAGGACTTCGACGAGGCATGCCGCCTGGCCCTGGCCGAAGTCGGGTTGCCGGCCGAGCTAGCCGGCGCCGCGCACGCCGATACCTACGATGAGGAAGTGCGCAAGAGCCATCACGCGGGCATGGACCCAGTTGGATACGAGGTCGGCACCCCCACCTTGCACGTCGACGGAGTCGCCTTCTTCGGCCCGGTGCTCAGCGCGATCCCGCGCGGCGAGGAGGCGCTGGTCGTGTTCGACGGAGTTCTCGCGCTGGCCCGCAACCGGCATTTCTTCGAGCTCAAGCGCAGCAGGAACGTGCCGCTCAGCTTCGCCTGACCAGGGCACTCTCAGCCTGGGCTGGCTTAGCCGCTGCCGAGCGCGATCTGGAGTGCCCGGACCGCCAGGACGATGACTGCGGCGAGCAGATAGCAGCGCAGGACCACGAGGCCGAGCGTGCGCCACGCGGACTGCGGCGGCGGCCCGATCGACTCGATGGGCGGCATCGTCCAGGTCAGGCGGTCTGCCGCGGCCAGCGGCGCCGGCGCCTTCCGACTCCGGGTCGCGGTTACCGTCGCCCACGCCGCCGCGATGACGACCGCGACCGCCACGCCAATCAGCGCGGGCGCCGCCGGCAGGCGCGGAGCGACGGTCGTGGCCGTCAGCACCGCTGACAAGGCCAGCAGGGCTCCGATGACGGCAGCGGCCAGGACGTTGAGCCACCAGGGGTTGACGTGCGGCCCGAGAACCTGGCGGTCATTGCACAGCAGGAGCAGGAAGACGGTCGCGCTGGGCAGCAGCACGCCGGCCAGCGCCTGCACGGCGGTGGTCAGCAGGCCAAGCGGGGCCTGCGGGATCAGCACGACTGCGGCCGCGACCAGCACCGAGGCCGCGTAGCTGCGGTGGAAGGTCTTTGCGCTTCGCCACGGCCGGTGCAGTGAGTGCCGGAGGCCGAAGTAGTCGCCGACGGCGTAGGAGGTGGCAAGCGTCACCGCGCATGCGCCGAGCGCGGACCCGGCGCCGAGCACGATCGCGAACAGTGCGCCGGCGGCGGCCCCGGACCTCACGCGCAGGCCTTCGGCGACAGCCCCGGCGTCAGGAAATGCCCCGTGCGACCCGGCTGCGCCGAAGGCGAAGGCGCAGGCGAGCAGGACACCGAGAGCGCCGATGGCGAACAGGACCGTGCCTACGGCGGTGTCGACCCGCTCGTAGCCGAGGAAGCGCGTGGTGATCCGCTTGTCCACGACGTTGGACTGCTGGAAGAACAGCTGCCACGGCGCAATCGTGGTGCCGACGAGGGCCAGGGCAAGGAACACCGCACTGCCGTGCCCGATGACCGAGATTCCGCCGGCTGCCGGCTGCGCAGTGGGCGGATGATGGGACCAGGCGATCACCGCCAGCGGCACCGCGGACAGGCTCGCCGCGATCAGCACGTACATCGCCCGCTCCCAGCCGCGGAAGCTCCCGGTTGCCGTCACCGCGATAAGGAAAGCCGCCGCGACCGGAACCGTGACGTACCTGCTGACCCCGAAGTACCCCAGGGCCAGCGACAGGCCGATGAACTCCGTGACGAGGGTGAGCAAGTTGAGCGCCAGCAGGTCCGTGAGAGCGAAACCGCCCCAGCGACGGCCGAATCGTTCGGTGATCAGCCTGGCGTGCCCCGCGCCGGTGACGGCCCCGAGCCGTGCGGCCATCTCCTGATTGACGAACAGCACCGGCACGAGCAGCAGCACGAGCCAGCCGATCCGCACGCCGTAGTCCTGGCCGGCCTGCGCGTAGGTCGAGATGCCGCCCGCGTCGTTGTCGGCGGCCATCACGATCAGTCCGGGCCCGAGGACGGCGAGTAGGGCAGCCAGACGCCGCCGGGTCCCGTACCGGGGGCCGGTGTCGAGAGCGGAGATGATCCCGAGCGCACCCTCCACGTCACCGCGATGGGCACGGTCCGCCGCATTCCTGCGGTCTGCGACGGGGCCGAACTGCACGTCCGTCACGGCACCGCCGGAGGCCGCGTGACGCGATCGCTGCTGCACGCGCGCCGGCATGGCGCTAGCCGTCCATCGCCGCGTTCTGCCCAAGCGAGCCTGCGGACCGCGACTTTCCGGTCAGGTGCCGCGCGGCGGTCAGCAGCTCGTGAACGGCGTCGCCGGAAATCTTGTAGAGCCTGCGCTTGCCGTGACGCTCGGCCCTGACCAGCTCAGCCTCACGCAGCACCCTGAGCTGGTGGGACACGGCGGACTGCTCCATACCCAGCCGCGCGGTGATCTCGCTCACCGCCAGCGGCCCGTCAAGCAGGCAGCCCAGGATCTGCACCCGGCTCGGCGCGGACAGGGCGAACATGGCGTCCGCGATCAGGCTCGCGACGTCCTCTTCTATCACTCTCAGCCCAACGCTTCTGACCGGTGGCACGGACATAGTTTGCGCCATTCATATGAACGATATAGCATGTGATTCGCCCGCCGCGCTGTGCGGGCTGACGCAAGGAGGTGAGCCGGTGATGACCGACCCCCACAGATCCCGGCGCCTCTCGGCGTACCAGCAGGCCTGACCTGCTTCAACATTACGTGCTCATTCACCGCAGGGTGACGCGCGTGTCATCGGCACGCGTTATCGGCTGAGCCCCACGCCCTGATCTAAGCGCTCCGCCCGCACGCCGCCGGGCGGTCTGTTCAGCGTGCCCGGCATGCGGCGAGCCCGTGAAACTCGTGAACAGGAGACGGCCATGGCCATCCGACTCTCTCCGCCCGCGCGCCACGACGGCAGCCTCGGCATTACCGACGAAGAATTCGACCACGACCGCGCCGGGGTCCTGACGCGGCTGCGCGCCGAGGGCGACATTGACTTCGGCCCCGCGGTCCTCGACCCCGCGCACATTGGCGACATCCGCGGATCGCTGGGCACCATCTCGCTGCGAGACCGGGCGCCGCGGCGCACCTGGTGGCGGCGTCTGCTCACCTTCGCCATCATCATGGGGCCGGGAATCATCGTGATGACCGGCGACAACGACGCCGGGGGCGTGCAGACCTACACCGAGGCCGGACAGCACTACGGCAATTCGATGATGTGGGTGCTGGCGGCCTTGTTCGTAGTGCTGTTCGCCGCCCAGGAAATGGTGACCCGGCTGGGCGCGGTGACTGGCGTCGGGCACGCCCGGCTGATCCGCGAGCGGTTCGGGCTGTTCTGGAACATCTTCAGCGTTGGCGATCTGTTCGTGCTGAACTTCCTGACGCTGCTCACCGAGTTCATCGGGGTGAACTTCGCCCTGGCCTACTTCGGGGTCTCCAAGACCATCAGCATCCCCATCGCGGCCGTAATGCTGTTCACGTTCGCGGCCACCGGAAACTTCCGCCGCTGGGAGCGGTTCATGCTCACGTTCGTGGCGGGGAGCCTGGTTTTCATCCCGTGCTTCTTCCTTGCCCGCCCCCAGATCGGCCCGATCGCCCGCGGTTTCGTCCCTGGCGTCCAGGGCGGTGTCACCGGGACGGCCATCCTGGTGATCGTGGCGATCGTCGGCACGACGGTCGCGCCCTGGCAGCTGTTCTTCCAGCAGTCCAACATCCTCGACAAGCGCATCAGCCCGCGCTGGCTCCAGTACGAGCGCGCCGACACCCTGTTCGGCTGCATCATCACCACCGTTGCCGCCGGCGGCATGATCGCGTTTGCCGCGTTCGCGCTGAACCGGACCAGGGCCTATGGCCCCAGCGCCAACTACGCGGACTCCGGCTGGTTCAACGACGCCATCCGCGCCACCCTCGGCAGCACCGCCGGAACACTGGCCGCCATCATGCTGCTGGTAGCCGCGGTCCTCGGCGCCGGCGCAGTGTCGCTGTCTACCTCCTACGCCTTTGGTGACTCGTTCGGCCAGAAGCACTCCCTGCATCGCACCGTCCGCACCGCCCCGGTGTTCTACTTCGCCTACGGCGGCCAGATCGTGATGGCATCGCTCGTCGTGCTGCTGGCCAGCAGTGCCGTGCTGGGCACTTTGACCCAGTGGGTCCAGGTGCTAGCCGGAATCTTGCTCCCCTCCGCCATCCTGTTCCTGGTCCTGCTCTGCAATGACAAGACCATCCTCGGCCCGTGGGTCAACAAGACCTGGCAGAACGTCGTCGACTTCACGATCATCGGCGTGCTCATCGTGCTCAGCATGATCCTGGTCGTCACCACCCTGTTCACCTCCGTCAACGCCAAGGCGCTCACCGAGGTCCTGTTCGCCGCGTCCGCCGCTGCCGTGCTGGTCATCGGCGCACCGGTCATGATCCGGTCAAAGAGGCGGCGGATCGCGGCCGGCGGGAGCGCCGACCGGCTGGCCGACGTCCGGCAGCTTGACCGCAGCACCTGGCGGATGCCTCCGCTAGACCAGCTGCCCAAGCCCGTGATGTCGCCGCTGCGCATGGCCGGGCTGCTCCTGCTCCGCGGCTACCTGATCGCCTCGGTGCTGCTGATCACGATCAAGATCTTCAGCAACTTCATCCACTGACCAGCCCCTCCCGCCCTCCCCTGGCGAATGGCCGGGAAGGGCGGGAGGCGACCGCGAGGGCGCTCGCACGAGCACCTGGCACCAACCCAAGGAGGGCCGTCATGAACGGGTTCATGGCATCGATCCCGGCAGCCACCGTCGGCTACCTCACCGCCCGGGCCGCAGTAGCGCTGATACTCGGGGCGGCAGTCGGGCTGGAACGTCAGTGGCGCCAGCGGACAGCCGGGCTGCGCACGAACGCGCTGGTCGCCCTCGGCGCCGCATTGTTCGAGCTGTTCGCCGTCCTGCTTACCGGCCAGCACGGCGTCGACCCGACCCGGATCGCCGCCTACGTCGTCTCGGGCATCGGCTTCCTGGGCGCCGGAGTGATCCTCCGCGACGGCGTCAGCGTTCGCGGCATCAACACCGCCGCCACCATCTGGTGCTCAGCCTCGGTCGGCGTGCTGGCCGGAGCCGGCTACATCCCCGTCGCGGCGATCGCGGCGGGCCTGATCCTGACCGCCCACCTGGCCCTGCGGCCGGCCGCCCGGCGCGTCGACCGGCTCCCGGCCGCTCCCGGCACCGAGGTCGAGACCACCTACCGGTTCCGCGCGGTGGCCCGCGCCGCCGACGAGTCCCACATCCGCACCCTGCTGGTGCGCGAGCTGGCCCGCGACGACTTCGTCCTGCACTCGGTGCGAAGCCATGACCTGGACGGCGGCAGTGGCCTGGTCGAGGTCACCGCCGAGCTACAGCACCACGGTCGCGACGACGAGGCCCTCGAGGCCGCCGTCAGCCGCCTCAGCCTCGAGCCAAGCGTCAGCTCAGTCACCTGGAACACCTGCGAGCCAACCCCGCTCGCCGCGCTCGACCAGGACACGGACGGGAGCTGGGCGCCCGAGCCGTGAGCAGTGCGGTTGCGAATCGCAAGCGAAGCGCTAAAAATCGCCTGGCCACGCCGTGCCGTGCTTATACCGGAGCTGACGGACACGTACGCGCGATGGAGGGCTGCATGGACGACGTCGGCTGCCTGCTGCTCGTGATCAGGATGACCGGCGCCGGACCACCCCCCGGTCTCGCGCTGGCCGGGCCTGCCTGAGACCGGCCCTGGTGTGCGGCCGCCGGTCACAGCCCTACCAGCCGCGCCGCTCCGAGCCGCTCGGCTAGCAGCTAACCCGCGGGAGGTTCTCCTGATGGCTATGACACAGATAGCAGTTCCGGGCACCGACGAACTCGCCCCCGGCGGCCGGCCCTCGTTCCGGCGAATTCTCGTCCCGATCCGGCAAGCCAGTGAGGCAGCCCAGACGCTGGCGGTCGCGGCCCGCATATGCTGCTCGACCAACGGGACGCTGCGCCTGGTTCATGTGCGGATCTTCGACCCGCCCATGCGCAGCGCCGGCCGTTTCTTCCCCGAGACCAGGAGTGAAGCGGCCGCCATTCCCGACGAGGCCCTGCCGATGGTCTGGTCGTACGGCTTGCGGGCCACAACGGCCGTCGTGAACGCGCCGCGGGGGGAGATCGGCGCAGCCATCGCCCAGCAGGCGGCGGCCTGGCACGCCGACGTGATCGTCATGAGCCGGCGTCCCAGCCCGGCCATCTGCCGCCTTCTCCTCGGCAGCGTGCCTGATCAGGTCATGCGCAAGTCGAACTGCCCGGTGCTTGCCGTCCATCCAGACATCAAGGCGGCCCGAAATGCCCTCCGGTGACCGTATCGGGGGTGACGTTCCTGGAACCTGGGGAGCTGCCGCCGCGATCGCGGCCGATGCTGCCGACACCTCGGGCGAGATCAGCGGCGCCGTCGAGGAAACGGGCCACTTCCGAATCCATCTCGGGGTGGCAGCCGGGGTTGGCAAGACCATCGCGATGCTGGACGACGGGCAGCGCCGGAGGGCGCACGGCGCCGATGTGGTGATCGCCTTCGTCGAGACCCACGGGCGGCCAGTAACAGAAAGCCGGATCGGGAGCCTGGAGATCGTTCCGCAGCGGCTGGTCAGTTACCGCGGTAACCAGTTCAGGGAGATGGATCTCGACGCCGTGCTGCGGCGGCAGCCACAGGTGGCGCTCGTCGACGAACTGGCCCACACCAACGTGCCAGGTTCCGGGCGGCACAGCAAACGCTGGCAGGACGTGCTCGAGCTACTGGACGCCGAAATAGACGTGGTCACGACGGTCAACATCCAGCACCTGGAGAGCATCGCGGACATCGCCGAGGGCGTGACCGGAGTGCGGGTCCGCGAGCGAGTTCCGGACTGGGTCGTCCGCCAGGCCGATCAGATCGAGCTGGTGGACGCGACTCCTGAGCAGTTGCGCCGCCGGATGCTGAACGGCAACATCTACCCAGCCGAGCAGGTCCCGCAGGCCCTCAGCCACTTCTTCCGGACCGACAATCTCGCCGCGCTGCGGGAACTTGCCCTGCGCTTCCTCGCCGACGAGACCGAGGGCGAACTCCAGCGATACCTGGCCCGATACCGCACCCTGGCCCCATGGAAAAGCGCCGAGCACATCATGGCCTGCGTCACGCCCGAGCCCGGTGCCGATGCGATCATTCGCCGGGCCGCGCGACTGGCCGAGATGAGTCACGCCGACCTGGACATCGTGTACATAGCCAACGGAAGCGACGGGCGTGGCCATGATCACTGGCTCGCCGAACTGCGCCAGGTGACCTCAGATGTGGGCGCGTCATGGCACCACGTGCAGGCGGAAGACCCCGCTGGCGCCCTGATCGAATTCGCGCGGGAAGAGCACGCGACTCAGCTCGTCCTCGGTGCCAGCGACCGCAACAGCTTGCAGGAGCTTGTCGGCGGCGGCTCGATGGTGCGGCGAATCTCCCGCCTCGCGGCCCGAGCCGGAATGGACGTCCACATCGTCGCTGCACACGAGGCTCCGTCCTCCTAGGCAGCCTTGTCGCCAGATTTGCGGCTACAGGTCGATCCGCATTACAACGCGCCGCTTCGTGGGCCTGATGACTTCCCTGAACCCGGCAGCGGCGAAGGCGTTCCGGCTGCCTACGTGGAGTTCACCCCAGGTGATCTCCTTCCCCGGCTCGGTGAGCATCGCGTATCCCTCGACGGCATGCGCGCCACGGCCGCGGGCGAACTCCACGGCCGCCGAGATCATCTGGTATGTGAACCCCTGCCACCGGTAAGGCGTGCGGGTCAGCATGCAGGTTATGGCCCACACGCCTTCGTCGGCTTTGTCCTCGTTGCGGCCGGCCCAGGTAACAGGCCTCGTGAGCCGGATGTAGGCGGGCCGGGGCTCGACCGCGCACCAGGTAACCGGATCGTCCTCGAGGTAGCCGACCAGCCCGCTTGTCGTCTCCGAGTCGGGATGTCCGCATTCGGTCTGGGTCCGCAGCCGGTGGGCGCGCTCGTCTTCGCCCAGCGCGTTCCATCCCCTTATGATCTTGAAGCGCTGGCAGAAACACAGTGCATCGAACGCGCGGGCCTTGCCGACAACCGCGAGCAGGTCGTCCCACGACACCTGGTTTGCCGGCACGATGCGGAGCTTGGCAGCCTGGGTCTTCGTCGCGGCCATGTCGAGCGATGTTAGCCGCAGTCGCTAGCCGAACGTGAAGACGTATGCCTCGGCTCCCCGCTCCAGGAACGTCACCTCGAGCGTCCGCTCGCTTACGTCGTGACCTTGGCGCACGAGCTGGTAGAGGCGGCCATCGCGGAGCAGCCCGTTCCCTCCCTTATCGGTATCGACCCCGTGAGCCCGGCCAGGCGGCTTGCCGTCGAGAAGGACGCGGAACGGGATCGGATCGCGCGCTCCCGCGGACAGCACGAGGTGGGCATCGCGCGCGTGAAACCGGAGGGCGATGGTTCCGGTGCCCCGCTCCAGGAATACGTTCTCGCGCCCGACCGTCCACTCGCCGGAGAGGGCCCAGTCATTGAATCCCAGGGCATCCGGCAGGTCGTAGGCCCGGCGGATTCCGAAGGCCGCTCCGCCCGGTGAGGCGAAGTTCTGGCTGCGTTCATAGCCGAGATAGGTCTCCGGTGTGCGCAAGTTGCGCCAGTCGGCTTCTGCCTCCACGCCAACGCCGACCACGGAGGCCGGCTCGCGGTCGATATCCAGCAGACGCTGGATGAGAGCCTCAGACTCCTCATACCGGCCTTCACCGTAGTGGCGGTCGCGAATGACCTTGTCCTCGTCCACGAAGTACAACGCGGGCCAGTAGTGATTGTCGAATGCTCGCCAGACGGCATAGTCGTTGTCGATGACGACCGGATAGTCGATCGAGCGGTCCCGAGTTGCCTGGCGCACGCGGTCCACCTTGTGCTCGAACGAGAACTCGGGCGTGTGCACACCGACGACGAGGAGCCCCTCGTTCCGGTAGGCCTGCCACCAGGCGCGGACGTATGGCTCCGTGCGTAGCCAGTTAATGCACGTCAGCGTCCAGAAGTCGACGAGGACGACTCGGGCGCGCAGTTCCCCAGGGCTGAGGGGATCGGAGTTGAGCCACTCTGCTGCGCGGATGGCGGGCATCACCCGGCCCTCAAGCGACGTCATTTCAGCGAAGCGGCCGGAAGCCCGCGCGGACCTCGTCGGCGAACAGCTGCGGCTGCTCCCAGGCGGCGAAGTGCCCGCCCCTGTCGACCTTGTTGTAATAGATCAGGTTCGGGTACGCCTGCTCGGCCCAGCTGCGGGGCGGCGCATACAGATCCTCGGGAAAGGCGCTGACTGCGGCCGGGATCGACACGCCCTTGATATCGAAGAAGCCGACCTTGTTCTCCCAGTAGAGCCTGGACGACGATACCCCGGTGTTGGTCAGCCAGTACAGCGTGACGTTGTCCAGGACGTCGTCGCGGCTGAGGCCGCCTGGGTTCCCGGCAAAGGCGCGGGCGATGAGGTCATAACTCCACTGGTCGTGGTTGATCATCCACGCCGCCAGGCCGATTGGCGAGTCCGCGATCGCGTAGACCGTCTGCGGTTGCGTCCCCATCTCCACGGCGTAACCGGTTCCCGTTGTGAAGAAGTTGCTCAGCCGCTCATACTGCTGCTCCTCCTCGGCCGACAGGCCAGCGGGCTTCTCGCCCGTCGGCAGCACGTTGAGCGTCTCGGAAACCTGCGGTGGCAGCGCACCGGCCATGTTGGTGTGCATGCCGAGCAGCTCGGGTGGAGCCTGCTTCGCCATGAAGTCCGTGATGATCGCCCCCCAGTCGCCGCCTTGCGCGACGAACTGCGAGTATCCGAGGCGCTTCATGAGCTCGACCCATGCGCCGGCGATACGCTCGGGACCCCAGCCTGTGGCGGTCGGCTTGCCGGAGAACCCGTAGCCAGGTATCGAAGGGATCACCAGGTGGAACGCGTCGTCCGCGCGGCCGCCATGCGCCGTGGGATTGGTCAGCGGATCGATGACCTTGAGCAGCTCGATGATCGAGCCGGGCCATCCGTGCGTGATGATGACTGGCAGCGCGTCGTCGTGGGGTGAACGCACGTGGATGAAATGAATATCAAGACCATCGATCTCGGTCTTGAACTGCGGCAGTGAGTTCAGCTTGGCTTCGCACTGCCGCCAGTCGTAGTCCGATGACCAGTAACGCCCAAGTTCCTTGATCGTTGCGAGCTGTACGCCCTGCGAGTGATCAGGAACGAGCTCCTTCTCCGGCCATCGCGTGGCCTCGATGCGCTGGCGGAGCGTCTCAAGCTCCTCTTCGGGCGTCTGGACCGTGAACGGCCGGATCGCTGAGCTTTCGGTCATCACTGACATGGCGGCTCTCCTCGGCTGAAATATCACGTACATCACCGTTTGCGGTCATACCGTCGGCGTCAAGGAAACGTCAAGGTCGCACCACCCTCAGGCTCGCCGCTCGCGGGACTCCGCGCCTCACCCAGGCTGAGTGAACCGGGCGTGCAGCGTGACCGTCATGCCGGCGCCAGCAGGCTCAGCGACTAGTACTCCCGACGGATATCCGTCGCGCAGATTCGGCCGGGCGCCGGACGACGGGGCATTGCCCGCAGCCCTAGCGTCGAGCGCATCGATAAAGCCGGGCGGCAGCGCCGCCCCGATGCGACGAAGGGCACTGACATGATCGGGAGAACTGGAATTGCGGTTACGTGCATCGCGGCGGCGGCCGTGTTCGCATTCGCCAGCGGCAGCGGCATTGCCAGCGCCGGGACTGCCGTCAGGAGCGGCGTCCTCCACCTCTATGAGGTCGGCGGCGTCAGCAACACCGACAGCGACGTGTTCACCGGCTTGTTCACCGATCACGGCGTCGACCACGTGAGTGACCTGGATCACGGCAACGTGAACAAGATCGTGCTGACGCACGGCTCCTTCGAAGCGAACATCGCGACCCTTCTCGGCCGGGTCAAGGCGGTATCGTCGGCCAGCGGCGGGTGCTCGGTAGTCCTGCGAAGCACGGCGCCCGTCCAGCTCTCGCACGGCACCGGCGCCTACCGAGGGATCCACGGCACGGTCACCGTTACTCTGGTCAACGCGATGATCTTCGCTAAGAAGCACGGCAGCTGCCCGGCAAATCCTGAGACCGCAACACCGATCGGCGAAGTCGTCAGCGCACTCGGCAGCGGTCGGGTGTCACTGTGACCCTGCAGGCGGGATGAGCAATCCCGGCTGGGAGGTCCGCGCGGCGACCGGCCTCCCAGCCGGGACTGGCTTGCGGGCGGCGGAACGGCCGGACAGCGCCGGGCGCGTGGCGTCCGCGCCGCCCAGCTGCTGGAGTACCCCGGTCATCTGCGGATATGTGGGTTATCACCGCCTCAGGCGAATTGCGCCTCCGGCAGCGCTGCGCCGGGCCGGACGACACGGGTGGCCAGACCGCAGCCGGGGTAACTAACTAGACATCAGCCGGTCGCATGCCAGCGGGGTGACCAGAGGCGCGGGCCATGGTGGCCTGCTCCATGCGCAGTCAACTGGACGGGGGCTAGCGATGGTGGCGAATGTTCCGTTCGCCGGTTTGCCGGTGGTACCGACGTTCACGGTCACCAGTAGCGACGTCGCCGACGGCCAGCCGCTGGCCGCACCCCAGATGTCCGCCGTTCTCGGCTTTCCGGGCGGCACGGACACTTCACCTCAACTGTCGTGGTCAGACGCTCCGGCCGGGACAAAAAGCTACGCGGTGACGATGTACGACCCCGACGCCCCGACCGGGTCGGGGTTCTGGCACTGGGCCGTTGCCGACATTCCTGCCTCGGTGACCGGCCTGCCGAGCGGTGCGGGCGATCAGGCTTCTGAGCGACTGCCGGCGAACGCGTTCCAGCTTCCGAACGACGTCCGAATGTCCCGCTTTCTCGGAGCCGCTCCCCCGCCGGGACATGGCCCGCATCGCTACTCGATCGTGATAGACGCCCTGGACATCGAGCATGTCGGGGAACTCGGCGTGCGGCCCGATTCAACCCCGGCACTGATGCGCGGCCAGGTCACTATTGGTGGCCACCTTCTCGGGCGGGCGGTCATCACTCCAGTGGCGCAGGTGCCAGCCGCCTGACCTGCGCGCCGACCGATTCGCTGGAGACGTGGCAGCGCTTAAGACCGGCCCAAGTAGCTCGCAGGTCGTTCTTCCTGACTAAGAGGATCTCTAGGTAAGGGGGATGTTATGGGCACAGCAGTACCGACCAAAGACGTAGTCCTCGTGCACGGCGGATTCGTAGACGGATCCGGCTGGCAGGGCGTGTACAACATCCTGACCAGTGATGGCTACAACGTGAGCGTCGTGCAGAATCCCACGCTGTCGCTCGAGGGCGATGTAGCGGCAACCCGCCAAATCCTCGACCAGCAGCCAGGCCCGGCCGTGCTGGTGGGCCACTCGTACGGCGGGGCGGTCATCACCGAGGCAGGCATGCACGACAAGGTGGCGGCGCTGGGCTACATCAGCGCTTTCGCGCCGGATGCAGGCGAGTCCGTGATGTCGCTCATCGCCGGGTTCCCGAAAGACTCGCCGCAGCCGCCGATCCTGCCGCCGAAGGACGGCTTCCTGTTCCTCGACCGGGACAAGTTCCACGACTCCTTCGCCGGTGACGTGCCCGCCGAGGATGCCGCATTCATGGCCGACTCACAGGTCCCGTGGGGCGTGGACGCGACGGCCGGGATGATCAGCGAGCCGGCGTGGCGAACGAAGCCGACCTGGTATCTGCTCACCACCCAGGACAAGATGATTCCGCCTGCCGCGCAGCGGGCTATGTCGCAGCGGGCCGGCGCCGCCGTCACCGAGGTGGCGGCCAGCCATTCCGTTTACGTGTCACAGCCGGCCGCGGTCGCGGATCTCATCGAACAGGCCGCCACTTCTTGACCTGCGGTTAAGCGGGCTGGCCTCGTGCGGCAGGCTCCGGCAGGCCAAGGTCTGCCGCACGGGCCGGTCAGCCGAGCCGCAGGCCGCTTGGCTGGCCACTACGGAGCGGCGTCAGCCAGTCAGCTCGCGGGCGGCAGTCGCGATGTGCGCTGCGCTGATGCCGGCCGCGTCCATCAGCTCTGCGCCGGTTCCTGAGCCCGGCATGTTACGGACGGCCAGGTGCCGAACGTAAAGATCGGCCCGACCGTCGCTGGTGAGAGCATCGAGCACAGCCGAGCCAAGGCCGCCCTCGGGGTGATGGTCCTCGGCGATGACGATCCGCCCGCCGGTGTCAGCGGCGGCGGCAGTGAGCGTGCCGATGTCGACGGGCTTGACCGAGTACAGATCGATCACCCGCGCGGCGATCCCGTCAGCCTGCAGCTGATCGGCCGCGGCAAGGCACTCGTGCAGCGTGACTCCGGCGCCGATCAAGGTCACCTGGTCCTGCTTCGTGCTGCGCAGTACCTTGGCGCCGCCGACGGGGAACTGCTCTCCGGAGTCGTAAAGCACGGGGTAGGCGCCCCTGGTCGTGCGCATGTAGGAGATGCCGTCCAGGTCCGCCATGGCTGCGACCAGCGCAGCCGCGCTGGCCGCGTCGCTGGGGTACAGCACCGTCGAGCCATGCACCGCCCGCAGCATGGCCAGGTCTTCCAGGGCCATCTGCGACGGGCCGTCCGCGCCGATCTCCACGCCCGCGTGCGAACCGCACAGCCGGATATTGGCTCGCGAGATCGCGGCCATCCGGATGAAGTCATAGGCGCGGGTGAGGAATGCGGCGAAGGTCGAGGCGAACGGCCTGAAGCCGCGCGCGCTGAAACCGACCGCGGCGGCGACCAGCTGCTGCTCGGCGATGTACATCTCGAAGTACCGCTCCGGGTACTGCTGCGCGAACTCGTCGGCGTAGGTGGAGTTGCTAACCTCGCCGTCCATCGCGACCACATCGGGCCGCGCGCCGAGTGCCGCCAGCGCCTGGCCGTAGGCTCTCCTCGTAGCCACCCTGTCGCCGACCGAGTAGGTGGGCAGCTTCACCGCCGCGCCGTCGCCCCCTGCTGGCCTCCGGTCGGCCGGGTGGTCAGGCTTGGGCCCCCGGACCGTCAGGAACCGCTCTCCGCCTAGCTCGACCACGGCACGCTCGGCCATCTCGGGCGGGAGCGGCTTGCCGTGCCAGCCCTCCTTGTCTTCGACCTCGGAGAAGCCGCGGCCCTTCAGGGTCCGGGCCAGTATCACGGTCGGCCGGTCGCGAGCGTCCTCGCGCGCCTCCCGCATGGCGCGGTCGATCTGGCCTAGGTCGTGACCGTCGATCACGATCGCCCTGGCGCCGAAGGCTTCCGCGCGCCTGCGGTAGGTATCGGTGTCCCAGGACAGGTCGGTGGGTCCGCGCTGGCCGAGCCGGTTGACATCGACCATTACGGCCAGGTTAGACAGTTTGTAGTGCGAGGCCTTGTCGAGGGCTTCCCAGATCGAGCCCTCGGCCATCTCACTGTCGCCGCACAGCACCCAGACGTGGTAGGGCGCTTCCTCAACGTACTTGCCCGCCAGCGCAATGCCCACGCCATCAGGCAGTCCCTGGCCCAGAGAGCCAGTCGCCACGTCCACCCAGGGCAGTTCCGGGGTCGGATGCCCTTCCAGCCTCGAGCCGAAGCGTCGGTATTCCGTCATCAGCTCCTCATCGGACACCACCCCGACCGCCTTGAACACCGAGTACAGCAGCGGCGACGCGTGCCCCTTCGAGAAGATCAGATGGTCACTGTCCGGGTTCGCCGGATTGTCCCAGTCATATCGCAGATGCCTCGTCACGAGCACGGCCAGCAAGTCAGCCGCGGACATGCTGGAGGTCGGATGACCGGACCCAGCAGACGTGCTTGAGCGCACGGAGTCGACACGCAACTGCTGGGCCAGCTCACCGGCAGTGCTGAGGTCAATGTCAGTCTTGATCACGGATGGTGCAGCCACCATGTCTCCCGGATATCTCGAGCTTGTGCGCCCAGCGCGGGCGCGAGTATCGCCCGCCCCACACCCCGTACCCAGGCTAGCCCGCCACTCATCGGGCTGACCTCGCGGCGTGGCCCCTGATCCGGGGTAGGACGGTCAGGAGCCGGTAGGCCGGCCGGCGCTCAGCCGGACGCGGCACGTCAGCACGAGCGGAAGGGATAAGCCAGATGCGGAGTGAGCTCAGCGCAGCGAACGCGGGCACCATCGACCTCGGCGGGGACCTGACCGTCGCCAGGCTCGGCTTCGGCGCGATGCGAATCACCGGCCCCGGCATATGGGGCAGTCCGGCGGATCCAGCGCAAGCCCAGGCAACGCTCAGGCGCGTGGTTGAACTTGGCGTCGCATTGATCGACACGGCAGATTCGTACGGCCCCGAGGTAAGCGAGAACCTCATCGCGCAAGCGCTGTATCCATATCCCGACGATCTGGTCATCGCTACCAAGGGCGGCCTTGTTCGTCCGGGCCCGGGCAAATGGCCGCCTGATGGCCGGCCCGAGCACCTGCGCGCCGCGTGCGAGGGCAGCCTGCGCCGCCTGCGCATGGAGCAGATCCCGCTCTACCAGTTCCACCGGCCGGACCCGAAGGTGCCACTCGAGGACTCCATCGGCGCGCTGATAGAGCTGAAGAACGCCGGAAAGATCCGCCACCTCGGAGTCTCGAACGTCACTGAGCCGCAGCTTCGGCAAGCCCAGGCAATGACGGCGATCGTGTCCGTGCAGAACCGCTACAACGCGGCCGACCGGTCCTCGGAGTCGATGGTTGACCTCTGCGAGCAGGAGACAATCACCTTCCTGCCGTGGGCGCCGATTACCCAGGCCGGCGGAAGTCCGGCGGTCACCGAGGCAGCCAGGCGGCACGGAGCAACGCCGCGTCAGATCCTGCTCGCCTGGCTTCTGGCAAGGTCGCCTTCAATGCTGCCCATCCCCGGCACCGGCTCGCCGCAGCACGCTGAGGAGAACGTAGCGGCGGCCGGGATCGAGTTGAGTGCGGAAGAATTCGATGCGATATCTGGGGCGGCCTAGTACTCCGACCGTAGATCGCGACGTTTCATGGATCCTCGGCTGCCTGCCGGTTGTAGTGGCGGGTCATGGCACGGTGCTGGTGGCGTCGTCGCCAGGCGGACCAGCGAAGCGGGTGCGAGGTGTCGTGGGCTGGCGCAAGAGAGACGGTCGCGGCGAGGCGGGCGATCTCGTTGCGGGTGAGCGGGATGAGCCCGGCGGACGATGACATCTCGTCGTGCTGTCCCGCTGCGGCGATGTTGGGAGGGCCAGCGCGAGCATGGCCAGGGTGACCCACCAGGTCTCCCCGCACTGCGCTTTCAGGACGTGCCACTATGCGGCGGCGCCGTGGCGCCAGCTCACCCGGATCAGCTAGCCATGTCACGCTCCGCGACGACCTTAGCCACCCGCAGGCGCACCAGGAACTCGCCGGGACCGACGTTGCGGGCGACGGTCTGCTCCGCCTTCTCGGCGCCCATGTACCGCCTGCGGAGCACCGTCGCCCACTGGCGCAGCTCGCCGAGATCATCCGAGAACGCCGCGCTTCCCTCGATCATCACGAACGAGTACGGCGGCTCCTGGTCATCCACGCACAGCGCCGCGCGCGGATCACGCCGCAGCGTCCTGAACTTGACACTGCTCGCGAACATGGTCAGCACCACGTCATCACCGTCAAGGACGAACCAGACCGGAGTCACATGAGGCCGTCCGTCCCGGCGGGTCACCGCCAGCTTGCCAGTCCTGGTGCCGGTCATCACGAACTCGCGCCATTCGGCATCGGTCATCTGCGCCATGCAGTCACGGTACGGCGTCGTCCTGCCCTGGTGCCCAGGGCAGGACGCACTCCAGCGGAGCTTAACCACGCCGTGGTCGCCGCCAGCGGGATAGGCGGTCGTTCAGGCACCCCGCTGGACCGGCGAAGGCGACGGAAACTAAATCGCTTCTCTGCTGCAGTCGGTTGTGCCTACGATCTGGGCGTGCCAAGCGGGATGCCAGCCTGGCGCGAGGTTGGCCCGGTGGTGGCCCGCGAATTGGGCGGACACGTGTATGACGCCCGGCCCATGACGGCGGTGCGACTGTCGCGGATGACGTGGGCTGCGCGCGCCGCCGGAACGGGCGCGATCATCGTCAAGGTCAGGGCGAGCGATGACGGTCGCGCCGACGAGAAAGCGCGATGGTGCGCGGCGCATCTTCCCGCGCTCGCAGCACGCGGGTATCCGGTGCCGACGATCCTGTGGCACGGCATGATCAGTGCTCAGTGGCAGGTGACCGTCCAGAACCAGCTCCCTGGCCGCCCCCTCGCTGCGCTGGCGGGGCCCATGCTTGAGGAGATGCTCCGCCTCGTCGAGTTGCAGGCCGACGCGGGAATCCCGGCTGGGGATGGGGATTTCAGCAGTTACATCGCAAACGTGCTATTCGCTGACTGGGACGAGGTATGGGCCGATGCACCGAGGGCTTGCGCGCTGGCCGGCCCCTTGTGCGACCGGCTGCGGCGCTGGCTTCAGCCGGTCTGGGGGCTGCGGCTGCCGCCAGCCGACTATGCACACAACGACCTGAACTCATCCAACATCCTGAGTGACGGGGCGCGAATCACCGGCGTCGTGGACTGGGACGAGTTCGGGCTGGGCAGCCGCGCCCTGGACCTGGTCGTTCTCGCACTCGACTCTGAGCGGTTCGACGACCACGCTGCGGCAGACCGCCTGCTGGGCCGCGCAGCTGAGATAGCCGGGCGCGACGGGCTGCGCTGCCTGATCAGCTACCGCGCGATCGCTGCACTCGCCCACCTTGCTCATGAGTGGCGGTCGTACGGCAAGTCTCTGGCAGATTCGTCGTGTTCGGAAGTCTCGGCCATCCTTGACCGGCTCCAGGCGGCCGACGGCATCGCCTAGTCAGGAAGCGTCAGGCATTCTCCGAACGGCTGTCTCGGCAGAAGGTTGCGGGCTGCTATGCGCCGGCGGCCGCAACGACCTTGCGCATCACGCAGTTGTTCTTGCCTTTGGGGCGCTCGTACTCGAATCCGGCCTTCTCGTACATGGTGCGCGTGCCGTTGTACAGGAAGGTGGATGACATCTTCCTTCCCGCCGTGTCGTGCGGGTAGGCCTCCACGACTCCGCCGCCTGCCCTGGCGATCAGGTCCAGCGCCCCATCGACCGCGATCCGGGCTAGCCCATCGCCACGGTGGTTTCGGTCCACAAAAATGCAGGTGAGGCGATAGTCAGGCAACGAGACGAGACCCGCTTCGTACTCCCTCCTGTGATGGATGCCCGGAAGTTCGGCCGGTGACCCGAACTGACACCAGGCCACCGCGATGTCACCGTCGAAAACCAGGGCGGCGTGGGCCTTCCCTTCCCGGACCAGCCGCTCCTTGCAGGCCCGGCCGGTCTCCGCTTCGTCGCCGGTTTCCGTCCGGGGATGAAACCATGTGCACCAGCACCCAGCCCCGAAGCCGGCGCCCTTGTGCTTATCCAGAAGCCGGGCGTAAGCATCCCACGTCTGACTGGTGAGCGGCTTGATCGTGTACTGGGTCACCGCAGCTCTCCTCCGGTCGGCGTCGCGGCGAGGCAGCACTGGCCTGACCTCGCCTCGCAGACACTAGCTGGGCGGCAGCAGCACTTCCAGCGGCATGCGACGCGGGCACGACCGAGGCCAGTTCCAGGGTGCCCTGCAACTGCCCGTGGAGCGTCATCATGACGCGGCCTGGCATTCACCGGGATCCGGTGACGGCCTCTCACCTGGCTGGCGGCAAGCCTGGGCTTGTCGTGAACACTCGCACGGCCGCCACGGACGTGCGCTGAGACACAAGGGAGGGAGACACCGTGACCTTGCCACCCAGCGGCGCGCGCAGGGACCCCGACCTGGCCGATTACGCGCCCACCACCCGATCGGCGCAATCCGAGACCGGGGCTACGGCCTCCCCCGCAGCTGCCCCCCAAGACGGCCGGCCAGCGCCGCCTGACCGGCGCTGGATGGTCCTGGTGGTGGTCGCTGTGGCGCAGCTGATGGTGGTGCTGGATGCCACCGTCATCAATATCGCGCTGCCCTCAGCTCAGCGTGCGCTGGGTTTCTCTAATAATGACCGGCAGTGGGTGGTGACGTGTTACGCGCTGGCCTTCGGCAGCCTGCTGCTGCTCGGCGGCCGGATCGGCGACATGTTCAGCCGCAAGCGAGTCCTCATCACCGGCCTGGCCGGGTTCGCCATCGCCTCGGCCGTCGGCGGCGCTGCGGTTTCATTCCCGATGCTGGCTGCGGCCCGGACGCTGCAGGGCGCTTTCGGAGCCCTGCTCGCGCCCGCCGCGCTGGGCACCCTGACCAGCACATTCACCGATACTCGCGAGCGTGGAAGGGCCTTCGCGGTCTACGGCGCAGTGTCCTCCGGCGGCGCGGGAGTGGGCCTGATCCTCGGCGGGCTGCTCACCCAGTACCTGTCCTGGCGCTACACGCTCTATGTCAACCTGATCTTCGCCGCGTTCGCCATCGCCGGCGCGCTGGCCTACGTGCGCGCCAGCCGACCCGCCACGCGGCCGCGGCTGGACTGGCCCGGCACGGTGCTAGCCTCAGCCGGGCTGTTCCTGATCGTGTTCGGCTTCTCCCACGCCGAGACCGCCGGCTGGGCCGCTCCGGTGACCATCACCTGCCTGCTCGCCGGCCCGTTGCTGCTGGCCGCGTTCGCAGCAACCGAGCGGAGGTCCGCGCACCCGCTTCTGCCGCTGCGGGTGCTGCTCGACCGAACCCGCGGCGGCTCCTATGCCGTGCTCGGCCTGACCGGGATCGCGCTCTTCGGCGTGTTCTTGTTCCTCGTCTACTACCTGCAGCAAGTTAAGGGATACAGCCCGGTGACGTCCGGGCTGCTGTTCCTGCCGTTCGTGGGCGGCATCCTGGTCAGCTCGACCGTGTCCAGCATCGTGTTGCCCCGGACCGGGCCGCGGGTGCTCATCGCCTCCGGCATGCTGCTCAGCGTGGGCGCCATGGCCTACCTGACCCAGCTCACCGTGACATCTGCCTACGCCGCGGTCATCCTGCCCGCCGTGATCATCATGGGCCTGGGTTTCGGCATCATCTTCGCCGTTACCATCAACACCGCCACCGCCGGCATCCGTCCCCAGGACGCGGGCGTGGCCTCGGCGCTGGTCAACACGATGCAGCAGGTCGGCGGGTCGATCGGATTGTCGGCGCTGAGCACTGTCGCGCTGACCGCAACGGCTAGCTACCTGGCGCTGCACCACACCGGCCCGCTGGCGCCGGCCACTGCGGCAACCCACGGCTACACCACGGCCTTCACCATCTCCACTGGAATACTCGGGCTCGGAGTGATCCTCGCCATCGTCCTGCTGCCCTCGCGGCGCCGGCTTGCCGAGCGCGGGACCGCCGCCGAACCCACCCCGGCGCCCGAGCCACAGCCCGAGCCCGAGCCCGAGCCAGAGCCCGAGCGACAGCCCGGGCCACGGCCGGCGCCACCCGCGATTCCCGTCGCCCTCTGCAGCTGCTCGCCGATGATAAGTCGCGGCTTTGGCCCTTCGGTCGCGGCGGGCCGCGAATCCCGGCCTCGGTGAGGTGCTGACGATCCCTTGAGCACGGGTCCCCGAGAAGCAAAGAACCTCCGTCCTCCGCACTGACCGCAGACGGAGTCAATAGCGGATCAATGGACCGGACAGGGAGCGAGTTGTGGGTCTGCACGGCTTTGACGGCGGAGAGGATCAATCCGGTGCCAGAAGCAACGGAGCTGCTTCACAGCAACTTGATCGAAGTCTTCGGCGAGCGAGACGCTGAACGACGGTGGCCGACCATCGGGCGTACCTACACGGAAGACGTGACGTTCACCGATCCAGACGGAGTTTTCGTGGCAAGCCAGTCGCTCGCGGGGTCGATATCCTCACGATCCGTGACGGCCGGGTGAGCGCTGTCCGCACCTTGATCGCGCCGGCCCCGTAAGAGCGGCCGAGGCAGCCCTGGCCCGGGACCGCTACACCATCCCGGGCACCTGGCCCGGCAAGCCTGCTGCACGCGCGAACATCCACCGCGTGGGACAATCGCTCGTGCCCTGGTGGATTCTGGCTCTTCGCCTGGCCGAAACGCTCCTTCGTGCTAATGGCTGCCGGGGAGCGCTGACGCAGCAGGAGCAGTCAGGCGGAAGGGACACAGTCGTGCCCACTGAGCACGTCATTGCGCGCCGGAGGCGCGGCTGGGCCAGATCTGCGCCAGCCGGTGCGCTGGCAGTGTTGATGCTCGCCGGGTGCGCGGCCGGTCACTCGGCATCAGGCGCCTCAGCGAGCACCGTGGGCGCGATCCTGTTCACCACGCGAGACCGCCCGCGACTGCCAGCAGTGTCGGGCCAGCTGGTGGGCGGCGGGAAGCTTAATCTGGCCGCAGACCGGGGGCACGTGGTCGTGCTGAACTTCTGGGGATCATGGTGCTCGGCCTGCCAGCAGGAAGCACCCGCCCTGTCGGCCGCGGCCCGCCAGTTCCAGAAGTCGAGCGTCCGGTTCGTGGGCATAGACGTCGCCGACGAGCCGGCCAGCGCCATCGCGTTCATGCACCGCTACAAGATCCGATACCCGAGCCTGAACGACCCCGGCGACCAGGTCGCTCCCAAGTTCGGTGATCTGGTCCCTGTCGTGTACTTCCCTAGTACCCTCGTCGTCGCCGCGAGCGGCAAAGTCGTCGGTCGCGTGATCGGTGCCATCACCAGCCATGATCTCAAATGGCTGATCGATGCTGCACTATCGGCGGGGAGCGTTCGCGCATAGTCAGTGTCACTGCACGGCGATGCCATTCCAGCAGCGTCGACTGGTAATAGCTGCCGGCGACGCCGACCTCATCGCCTGCATGTACCGAGCAGGACCGTGCTACCGATCCGGCTGCGGCAGTGTGGCCGATGCGTACCACGCGGCCGATCCATCGCGGTGCTGGACTAGACGGTTGTGGTCGCATCGTCCGGTTACCGTGGAATCTATGCGGACCTGGGAGTACGCGCAGCTGTTAGTGATCTACAGCGGGCGCGCGCCGGACGGCGATGCTCAGTGGACGTTGAGGTGGTACTGGCCTGTTGCGACCGCAGAGCGGACGACCGGAAGCTACGAGGCTATCGTTTCTGAGTTGAATCGAGCCGGGGCCACCGGCTGGGAGATCGTCAGCGCGGTGAGGACCGACAGCCCACAGTCCGGCCCCGACTGTGGGCCTGTGATCTGCTATACGTTTGGCCGGCCTCGCGACGTGCCGCACACACGGCAAAGTGCCATCGCTCGCGCCGTGGCCGCCGGCGTTGCTCCGGCCGCTGTTCTGAGCGATCGACTACAGCCGGGGCCTCCGGTAGCCGAGTCTGAAGCTGGGCAGGCGTCGCTGGATTCAGCGCTCATCAGGCTCAGGGTGCACTGCCTCCGCGACCGAGGCTCGGTGGCTACGGGCCGCCTCTATGTTCAGCTCCAAGTTGTCCATGTGAGCAGCGATGACCCAGACCTGGCGAGCTTCGTGCAACGGGAACGGTCGGCGGCTAGCAGCGCGGATCGGCATGGCGTTATGGAGGCTGCGTCCGATTATGCGGCATCTCAGTTGACTAGCGCGTTCGGCGGCAGGTGGTGGGAGACTCCTGACAGCTTTGCGCTGGCGCGGACGGCCGACCTTCTTGATCGCTCGGCGGATTGGATGCGCGGCTTGATCGAGCACCCCTTGGCCGCGGCTGCCTCCGGAGCAGGAGTCGGCGCGCCGCTTGGGTCGACGGGAGCCGGCATCACAGCCGATTTCGTGACGGCACGGCTTACCGAGGTACCTCAAGGCGCAGCTCACGTGTGCGAGGTCGCGGGCATCATCGTTGGCGCAGTCTCAGGTCTGCATCCGCTGGCGATAGCGTGCGCCAAGCGCCTCATCGACGATGAACTCGGCGGCGTGATCGGTCACGTGGTTGAGCAGGTCGCCGACGAGTTGCAGAGAGGCTTCAACGGCGCCATCGACTCCGTCAACGCTGCCTACGTGCGCCCTGTCACTCCGGAACCTAATCTTTCAGTCGATCACCGCGGCGGGGCGCGACCCTTCACTGGCAGCGCTGTGGTCAAACCGCCTGGGCGATCCCCAGGCGAGCAGGATCCTGGATCGGGCGCACAGTCGCCCGCGCCCGGACGTTGGAATGCGCCGGGCCCTCGACTTGGAAACTAAGCGATCCGGGTGCGCCAGCGCCAGCGGTTCAGCAGTTCGGTGTGCATCCGGCCCCACAGTGACCCGATCATCGCGTCGTCGTAGCAGTCCCGGTTGTTCCAGCGCTCTGGTGTCCAGGGTCGCGGTGTGCTCGGTGACGGTGACGTTCGTCTGGTCTAGTGGGCGCAACTGGGTTCGAACCAGTGACCCCTCGCTTGTAAGGCGAGTGCTCTACCACTGAGCTATGCGCCCGAAGTCGGGCCGGTGAAGGCCGCGCCCCAGCGTACCGCTCGGCCGCAGCGCGCGGGCTGGCCTGCGGATCCCGTTGCGCCTTGGGGCCGCGCCGCACCTGTGCTGCCTCAGGCCAGCTCCTCGAACCCGCGCAGCAGCGCGGCCAGCATCACCCCGAGCTGCTCCTGGTGGAGCGGATCCAGCACGTCGACCATCCGCTGCTCGCGGTTGAGGACGGCACCGACGGCCGCGTCGACTGCCGAATGGCCGTCCGGGGTCAACTGCACGAGCACAACCCTCGACCCGCGTTCTGGCGGCAGCCGCCGGACCAGCCGGGAGCGCTGAGCGCGATCGACGCGCTGCGTGATCGCGCCCGCGGTTACGAGGGATCGCGCCGTCAGTTCGCGAGTCGAGAGCCGGTACGGCGGCCCGGCCCGGCGCAGCGTGCTGAGCAGGTCGAGCGTCGCGGCATCCATGCCCAGCGCGGCCAGCGTCCGCCGGCGGTCATCGGAGGCGAGCTTGGCCACCTGCCAGATCCTGGTCAGGATGCCAATCGAGGCGACCGGAAGGTCCGGCCGCTCACGCGCCCAGGCGGCCGCGATGTACGCCGCCCTGTCCGCCGGTTCAGGCTCTGACTCGCCCACGCTGATAGTCTGGCATGGTTCGTTTAGTGCTAAACGAGGAGTCGGAGAGAATGCGCCAGGTAGTAGTGACCGGCGGCGGCACCGGAATCGGGAAGGCTATCGCGGCCGCCTTCGCCAGGCACGGCGACGCGGTGGTCATTACCGGCAGACGGCCCGATCCGCTCGCCCGGACGGCCGCAGAACTCGGCCCGGCAGTGCGGGCCGTGGCATTCGACGCCTCCGATCCGGTGCAAGTTGAGCAGGCCCTCGCCGACCTCCCGACGACGGTCGACGTCCTCATCAACAGTGCCGGCGGCAACACCGACATCGGTGCGCCCGAGCCGACCAGTCTGGCTGAGGTGGCCACGGCCTGGCGGGCGAATCTCGACTCGAACGTCCTGTCCGCCGTGCTGATGACCACCGCGCTCCGCGGCCGGCTCGTCCCGGGCGGCGCAGTGATCAGCTTCAGCTCCATTGCCGCGCACCGGGGCGGCGCGGGCTCCTATTCGGCCGCCAAGGCGGCGGTCGAGGCCTGGAACCTCACCCTCGCGGCGGATGTAGGCGCTGACCGGATTACCGCGAACGTCATCGCGCCCGGCTTCATCGATGGCACGGAATTCTTCCGCGGCCGCATGACCGACGATCGCCGGTCAGCGCTCGTCGCCCAGACCGCGACCGGCCGCGCCGGGACGGCAGACGACATCGCCGCGACCGTCCGGTTCCTCGCATCGCCAGCGGCCAGCCACATAACCGCGCAGACCATTCACGTCAACGGCGGAGCATTGAGCTGAGTGGCCAAGGTCCGGACCGCCCAGCCGGCGAGTGCAAGCCCCGAGCAACCAGGGATCAGGACATCGCATACGGCGGGCGCGGGGGCGACGAGGTCCCCAGCACTCGCGATAGCGCCTGCTCTACTTCCTCTGCCAGGCTCGAGATGGCCTCCGCGGCCGGGCCCGCAGGCGACCCAGCCGGCGCAGGCGACCCAGGCGAAATCGGTCCGCCGGGCCCAGGGTCACCCGTCAGCGTGACCGCGCCGACCGGCTGACCGACCGAGCCGCAGTCCCGGCACTCAACCTCACCGAGCCGCCGGACCAGGTGGACACTCGAGCACACCGCGCACCGGTCCAGATCCGCCGTCCAGTCGACGGCGGCCTGGCAACCCGGGCAGATCAGCACCTGACGGTCCCCTCGTACGCCCCGTCGCCAGGGACTCTCGCCCCGCTCCGGGTCAACCTGCCGGGTACCGCACCGATAGCAGGGCATCCAGTTCCGCTTCTGCCGGGCTGCCAGATCGGTCCGCGCGAGCGCTAGTCGAGCTCGGCGAGAGCCTTCTGGTACTCGGCGATATCACGTGCCTGTGGGATAGGGTTAACGACCTTCCAGCGCACGACGCCGGACTTGTCGATGATGAAGGTGCCGCGGGTCGCGACGCCCTTCTCCTCGTCGAAGACACCGTAGGACTTCGCCACGGCCCCGTGCGGCCAGAAGTCAGAGAGCATGGCGAAATTGAAATGATCCCGGTCCGCCCAGGTCCTGAGCACGAAGCCGGAGTCCACTGATACGGCGAGCAGCTCGACGTCATCCCTCGTTACCTCGGGGAAGTCGTCGCGGATCGCGCACATCTCGCTCGTGCAGACACCGCTAAATGCCAGGGGATAAAAGACGAGTACTACATTCTTCTTACCGCGGAACTCCGACAGCCTGACCGGCGTACCGTGCTGGTCCTTGAGCTCGAAGTCAGGGGCCTGATCACCGACTTCAACCGCCATGGACTGGTCCTCTCAACGCGGGATATGGAAAGCAGACACAATTGCGGCTCGTGCCCGGCCGCAACGTGAGCAAGATTCCGAACGGACTCAGTGTGTCATCTCACTCCGCCGGGCCGGCACCCGGATCAAGCAGCGGACGCTACCTGCGCGCCTTGGGCGCGACCAGCCGTGTGCTCGACCAGTTGCGGCCTGCGCTGCCGGTCGACGTCTGGGCCAGGCCAGCGGTCGGTGCCGCCTCGCCGATCTCGCTCGGCTCCACGTGCCCTTCACGGCCGGTCTTGGGCGTGAGCAGCAGGATGTAGCCGCCGTCAGCAAGCGGAGTCAGCGCATCCATCAGCGCATCCACCAGATCGCCATCGCCGTCCCGCCACCAGAGGATGACTCCGTCGACAACGTCGTCATAATCTTCGTCGACCAGCTCCGCGCCCTCGAGCGCCTCAACCGACGCTCGGAGAGCCTCGTCGACATCGTCGTCATAGCCGATCTCCTGCACCACGTGACCTGGCTTGATGCCAAGTCGCTCGGCCAGGTCGCGCTGATCCTGCGCCTGGCCCGCGGTCGCGCTCACTAACGTCCTCCTGATCCTTCCCGCATCGCCGAGCCGGCTGGCTCCCGAGATCTCCGCACAATGCCCAGTTCGGGTCCTGGCTAACACGGTTCCGCGTTGTCTGCTGCTCTTGACCCGACAGTTCACACTGGGTCGGCGCGGTGCGCAAGTCACAATTAGCACCGAGATCTAATTCTCAGGCTAGTCGGCCGTCCGGGGCTGCTCCAACGCAACGTTTTGGCATGCTTTAGCCTGGGTTGTCGGCCTAACCTCGGCCCTCGCTACGTCGACGATAATGGGAACTAGGCGGGGGCCCCGCTATCCCGTACCCAGGGTCGCGGTCGTCCGTGCCAAGCCTTCGGCCGCGCCCTCGGTTACCCGCCGGTAGAGATGCGTTCCTGGGCGTTGGGTACGAGGATTAGAAGGGATGACACGACCTGGATGCGGCCCGTACGAGCCGCGTTCCCCATCCGTCGGGCCGCTGGCCGAGCGCTGGCGGTCCCGCTGAAAGGCGAGGAATACACCTGTGGCCTCCGGACGCCAGCGCTTTTCCATCATCAGCGACGGACTGCC
Organism: Streptosporangiaceae bacterium; assembly: GCA_030040155.1. GTDB lineage: Bacteria > Actinomycetota > Actinomycetes > Streptosporangiales > Streptosporangiaceae > JAJYUU01. The sequence continues at coordinate 43,893 of JASHUG010000005.1, forward strand.
GACCCAGCTGCCGGATATAGATCCGGATGAGACCAGGGAGTGGATCGAGTCCTTCGATGACATCGTCCGGACTCACGGCCGGGTCCGCGCCAGGTACGTCATGCTCCGGCTGCTGGAGCGGGCCAGGGAGCAGCAGGTGGGCGTGCCTGGCTTGCGCAGCACCGACTACATCAACACGATCCCGCCCGAGCGCGAGCCCTGGTTCCCTGGGGACGAGTACGTCGAGCGGCGGATCAGGGCCTACATCAGGTGGAACGCCGCGATCATGGTCAGCCGGGCCAACCGGCCTGGTCTCGGCGTCGGCGGACACATCGCCACGTACGCCTCGGCCGCAAGCCTGTACGAGGTGGGCTTCAACCACTTCTTCCGCGGCAAGGACCACGGCGAGTCCGGCGACCAGGTCTTTTTCCAGGGCCACGCCGCCCCCGGCATCTACGCCAGGGCCTTCCTCGAGGGACGCCTGACCGAGCAGCAACTGAACGGCTTCCGGCAGGAACTATCCCACCCTGGCGGCGGACTGCCCTCGTACCCGCACCCGCGGTTGATGCCCGATTTCTGGGAGTTCCCGACCGTCTCGATGGGGCTGTCGGCAATCAACGCCGTGCACCAGGCCCGGTTCAACCGCTACCTGCTGGCCCGCGAGCTCAAGGACACCAGCCGCTCGCACGTCTGGTGCTTCCTCGGCGACGGCGAGACCGACGAGCCCGAGGTACGCGCCGGGCTCGCGCTGGCCGCCCGCGAGGAGCTCGACAACCTCACCTTCGTGATCAACGCCAACCTCCAGCGGCTCGACGGCCCGGTGCGCGGCAACGGGAAGATCATCCAGGAGCTCGAAGCCACGTTCCGCGGCGCTGGCTGGAACGTCATCAAGGTCATCTGGGGCCGGGACTGGGACCCGCTGCTGGCACAGGACACCGACGGGGTCCTGGTCAACAAGATGAACACGACCCCGGACGGGCAGTTCCAGACCTACGCGGTCGAGTCCGGCGCCTATACCAGGGAGAACTTCTTCGGCGGCGACCCGCGGCTGCGCGCGATGGTCGGGCACCTGTCCGACGATGAGATCAGGAACCTGTCCCGCGGCGGGCATGACTACCGCAAGGTCTACGCGGCGTTCAAGTCGGCCACCGAGCACGTCGGGCAGCCGACGGTGATCCTGGCCCACACGATCAAGGGCTGGACGCTCGGCCCGGACTTCGAGGCCCGCAACGCCACTCACCAGATGAAGAAGCTCACGGTGGCCGAGCTGAAGGAGTTCAGGGACCG
>JASHUG010000417.1 GCA_030040155.1 Streptosporangiaceae bacterium
GCGTGCTCGACCTGATTCAGGCCCATCGCTCAACGATCGTCTTCGCGAACTCGCGCGGCCTGGCCGAGCGGCTGTGCGGCCGGCTGAACGAGCTGGCCGCCGAGCGCGCCGGCCAGGCTGACCCGATCGACGACGGTTACGCGGCGCAATACCCGACGCCAGCGGTCCAAGGCAACGGTGCGCAGCGGACGCCTGCCCAGGTCATGGCCCAATCGCGGTCGGCCGCCGGGCAGCCAGTGATCGTCGCCCGCGCACACCATGGCTCGGTGTCACGGCAGGAGCGTAACCAGATCGAGGAGGAACTGAAGGCTGGCCGGCTTCCGGCGGTCGTCGCAACCTCCAGCCTTGAACTCGGCATCGACATGGGCGCCGTCGACCTTGTCATCCAGGTCGAGTCTCCCCCGTCGGTCGCAAGCGGTCTGCAGCGCACCGGCCGGGCCGGGCACAACGTCGGCGACGTCTCGCGTGGCATCTTCTTCCCCAAGTACCAGGGCGACCTGGTACAGGCGGCGGTCGTGACCCATCAGATGCGGGCGGGCCAGATCGAGCAGTTGCGGATGCCGCGCAACCCGCTGGATGTGCTGGCTCAGCAGGTCGTCGCCATGACCGCGATGGACGACTGGGCGGTCGCCGACCTGGAGCGCGTGGTGCGGCGGGCCGCTCCGTTCAGCGGGCTCACCAGGCCGGTGCTTGCTGCGGTGCTGGACATGCTGGCCGGCCGGTACCCGAGCGAGGACTTCGCCGGCTTGCGGCCCCGCCTGGTCTGGGACCGGACCACCGGCGTGCTCAGCGGCCGGCCGGGCAGCCAGCGGCTGGCGATCAGCAACGGCGGCACGATCCCCGACCGAGGCCTGTTCGGCGTGTTCCTTGCCGGTGGCCAATCGGAACAGTCCGGCCGGCACTCACGGCGGGTCGGCGAGCTTGACGAGGAAATGGTCTACGAGTCCAGGGTCAGCGATGTCTTCGTGCTGGGCGCGACCTCATGGCGGATCGAGGACATCACCGCCGATCAGGTGCTGGTATCGCCGGCCCCCGGCCAGCCGGGACGGCTTCCGTTCTGGCACGGCGACGCGCCCGGCCGGCCCGCCGAGCTGGGAGCGGCGATCGGCGCATTCACCCGCGAGCTTGGCGCCATGCCGGAGGCGCAAGCCGTCACCAGGCTGCGGGCCGAGGGCCTGGATGACCTGGCCGCCGCGAACCTGGTCTCCTACCTCACCGCGCAGCGCGAGGCGACCGGCTACCTGCCCGACGACCGCACGCTCGTGCTTGAGCGGTTCCGCGACGAACTCGGCGACTGGCGGCTGGTGCTGCACAGTCCCTACGGCGCCCAGGTGCACGCGCCGTGGGCACTGGCAATCGCCGCCCGGTTGCGCGAGCGGTACGGCGCAATGGACGTGCAGGCGCTGCACACCGACGACGGCATCGTCATCCGCGTACCGGACGCCGATGACCCGCCGCCGGCCGGCGTCGCCCTGCTCGACCCGGTGGAGGTCGAGCAGCTCGTGACGGCCGAGCTTGGCGGCTCTGCCCTGTTCGCGTCGCGGTTCCGCGAGTGCGCCTCCCGCGCCCTGCTGCTGCCGAGGCGCCAGCCCGGCCGCCGTACTCCGCTCTGGCAGCAGCGCCAGCGGGCCGCCCAGCTCCTGGCCGTCGCGAGCCAGTACAGCACGTTCCCTGTGGTCCTGGAGACGGTCAGGGAGTGCCTGCAGGACGTGTTCGACGTACCAGGGCTGGTCACCCTCATGCGGGACATAGCCGCCAGGAAGGTGCGGCTGGTCGAGGTCGAGACCCCCACGGCGTCCCCGTTCAGCAAATCAGTGCTGTTCCGCTACGTCGGCGCATTCATGTACGAAGGCGACGCACCGCTTGCCGAGCGCCGGGCCCAGGCACTGGCCCTGGACTCGTCCCTGCTGGCCGAGCTGCTCGGCCAGGCCGAACTGCGCGAGCTGCTCGACCCGCTCGTGGTCGAGGAGGCCGAGCGGGAAATGCAACGGCTAGCGGCCGGCCGGATGTGCAGGGACGCGGAAGCGGTCGCGGACATGCTCCGCGCACTCGGGCCACTGAGCACGGACGAGGTGGAGCAGCGCGCCGCCGACCCCGTGCAGGCCGCGGAGTGGCTCGCGGCACTCGCCAGCCAGCGCCGGGTGCTCGAGCTCCGGATTGCCGGTCAGCCGCGGTGGAGCGCGATCGAGGACGCCGGCCGACTGCGCGACGCACTCGGGGTCGCGCTGCCGCCCGGCGTGCCAGAGGCGTTCACCGAGCCGACCGCTGATCCGCTGCGTGACCTGGTCCTGCGCTATGCGCGCACGCACGGGCCGTTCAGCGCGAACGCGGTCGCGCAGCGCTACGGGCTCGGCGTCGCGGTGGTGACGGGAGCGTTGCGACGGCTTGCGGCCGAGGGAACGCTTTCCGAGGGCGATTTCCACCCTTCGGCGGGAACGAGCTGGTGCGAGGCCGGCGTGCTTCGCATGCTCCGGCGTCGCTGCCTGGCGAAGCTGCGCAAGGAAGTCGAGCCCGCACCGCCTGAGGCGTTCGCGGCGTTCCTGCCAGCCTGGCAGCACGCCGACAAGGCCGCTGCCCTGGGCCTGGCCGGCCCCAGGCCGAGGCCGGCCAGGGCCGACGACGTCTATGACGTGATCGATCAGCTCGCCGGCGCCGCCATCCCGGCCTCTGCGCTGGAGACTCTTGCGCTTCCGGCGCGCGTGCCTGGCTACTCCCCGGCTCTTCTCGACGAGCTCACCGCAGCGGGCGAGATCGCGTGGGCCGGTTCTGGCGCCCTGCCGGGTGGCGACGGCTGGATCGTGCTGGCACCGGCGTCTGCGGCCCCGTTGCTGATGCCCGAGCCGCTCGAGATCACGATGACGGGGGTGCACGAGGCCGTGCTCGCCGCGCTCGCAGGCGGCGGCGCCCTGTTCTTCCGCGCCATCGCCGACCGGGTCATGGCGGCGTGGGCCGCCGAGCCGGGCCGGAAGCCGGCCCTGACCGACCGGGATGTCGCGAGCGCGATCTGGGACCTGGTCTGGGCCGGACGGCTGACCAACGACACGCTGGCACCGCTGCGCACGGTACTCGCGGCCGGCCGGCCGGTCGCGTCCGCCGCGGAGCCCGGCCCGGCAGAGTCCGCGCCAGCTGCGCCGCCGCCGCATTCATACGGCCGCCCGCGCGCTGGTTCGCCGAGGCGCGG
>JASHUG010000418.1 GCA_030040155.1 Streptosporangiaceae bacterium
GCCTTCGTCCACGCGGGGGGGCGAGCCACCCCGGTACGTGACCTAGCGCACTGATAGCCCAGGTGAACTGGCTAGCACATCGCGGATTTTCCGTGCGACGCCCATGAGGTTGAAAACTAGATCCCAGGTGATCCCGCCTGGGCTGATCCGCAGCTCAGTCTGCTCGCCTCGAGGGGTTATCGTGACCTGCGCCTTGACGATCCGGTTCTCGCCGGTGCCGACGACGATTGTGTTCGGTCGGCCTTCCCGCGGATTCTGGAGGATCGTCCGGCCTATGACCATCCCGGGCAGCACGTTATAGCGGTCCCCGAGGCCGTCGCGGAGCACCGTGACCACCTCATCGGTGGTCAGATTCGCGCGGGGAACAGTGATGGTAGGCATGGTTTCTGCTTTCACTCCCATCTGAAGGTATCAAGGCGGGCTATTCCCACCTGAAGAAGCGCTTGGCGAGGTATCCGAACACCAGGGCGTACCCTGCCAGGACGAGCAGTGGCTGCGCGGGCGGGAACTGGCCCACCCATGACTCCCCGATGGCCGGCACTGCCGCTCCGAGCGGTGTGAAGTGGCTGATGTCCTGGATCACGCTCCCCATAAGCTGTACCGGGTAGTACAGCCCGGCGAAGAAGAGCATCGGGTACAGGACCGCCGCCATCAGGCCACGGGCGGCGCTTGCGGTGCGGGCCAGGGCCGCGATCGCCAGCCCTATCGCAAACAGAGCGGCCATGCACAGCGCGATCGCCAGCACCATCGCGGCCGGGTTCGCCGGGGCGCTGATCCCGAAGAAGACGATGCTCACGGTGACGAGCAGTGCCAGCGTGGCCGTCATCAGGCAGGCCTGGACGACAATCTGAGCGGCCAGCACCCAGTAGGCGGGCACCGGCGTGGTTGACAGGCGGCGCAGGATGCCGAGCTCACGGTAGGAAACTAGCGGACCAGGCAGATAGATAAAGGCAATCAAAGCGATCGAGAAGCACATGAGGATCGGGATGTAGGTGTCGAAGGGCGAGTAGCCGCCGAGTTGCCCCGATGGCTGGCTGAATGCGGGAACCTCGCCGAAGATGACCAGTAGCAGTAGGGCGATCCCGGTGCCGGCGATCATCCCGGCGGGCTGCCGCCAGGCAAGCCGCGCCTCGTTCAGCACGATGCTGCCGAACGCCGCGGCGGGTGCCCGCGGTGCTCGCGACCGGGTGAGCGTCAGCGTGGTCATAACTGTGCTCCTTGTTCTGCTTCGTGCAGGTGCCGTCCGGTGAGCTGGACGAAGGCATCCTCCAAGGTGGAAGCGTCGGTCCGCACGTCCTGCGCCAGCACGCCCGCGGCATGCAGCGCGACGATGACCGAGGTGGCGAGCTCACCGGTGCCGGTAACGACGATGTGGTGGCCGTCGTGCTCGACCGCGGTCACTTCGGGGAGGCGGGTCAGCAGGCTGTCGTCCACCGCGGCCGATGGCAAGAACCGGACTGTCTTCGCGCCCGCGGCCTGCGCAGCCAGGCCAGCCGGGGTATCCAGCGCGATGATGCGTCCGGAGTCGATGAGCGCCACCCGGTCACATAGCCGTTCGGCTTCCTCCATGAAATGGGTGACCAGCAGGACCGTCGTTCCGCGATCTCGGATGTGCTCGATGAGCTCCCAGGCGTCGCGGCGGGCCTGCGGGTCGAGTCCGGTTGTCATCTCGTCCAGGACCGCGATCCTGGGTGCGCCGACGAGCGCCAGCACCACTGACAGGCGCTGCTGCTGCCCTCCCGACAGGGACCGGTAATAGGACCTGCGCTTGTCGGCGAGCCCAAGCGCGGCGGTCATTTCGCCGACGTCGGCAGGGTTGCGATAGAAGGACCTGTACATGTCGATGATTTCGCCGACCCGGAGCTTGGACGGAAAGGCGCTCGACTGCAGTTGGACCCCGGTGATCTCGTGGATCCTGGCCCTGTCAGCCTGCGGGTCGATGCCCATCAGCCGGACCGAGCCCGAGTCCGGGGACCGCAGCCCGATGGCGCACTCGACCGTGGTGGTCTTCCCAGCCCCGTTCGGCCCCAGGATGCCGAAGATCTCGCCCTCGGTGACCGAGAACGAGACGTCATCGACCGCGACCAGCGGGCCGTAAGTCTTGCGCAGATGCGAGATCTCAGCCGCCGCCATGCTCTCCCCCTCCCCTCCGGAGTCCAGATCCATCGAAGCTCCCGGCTCGCTCGTCCCAGGGGTGATGGCGGCTTTCATGACTTTCTCCTGTCCGCGATGCAGCGTCTTGCGCATCTGCGCTCCCCACTCCGCCTAGCGCGCCCGAGACGGCTAAAGCGCGTCGAATTGGACGCCGACAGGAGCAGTCACTGGCTGCGATCCTCGGCCAGGGACCTACCGATGTCACGACTAGCTCGAAGAATTTCGAGGTCACGATCGGGCGGCGTGTCGGTCACGGGCCGAAATCGACCCAGGAGACCCGGAAATCGGACTAGTCAGCCGGCCTCGGCAGGGCGCACGGTATATGGATGGGCGAAACCGAAATGCTCGCTGAGACATTGGGCCCCAGCCCCAGCTTCGAACCGCGGGCGGGCGCGCCCGACGCCGTAGCGGTCTCGGTCGTGCTGGCCCCGCACATGTCAGTGGTATCGCTACTGAACCAGGCTGCGTCACGGCAATCGTTCGGGGCGCCGACCGCCCTTCTCGGCGCGGTCCGCGATGGGCTGCGTCCGCAGGCGAGGTTCGCCGCGGCGTCATTCACGGCCCGTCGGTGGACGTCCATACCGGACTCCTGCACTCCGATCTCGCCCGTGGTCGATGGGTCTGTCCGTGACCAAGCTGCGAGGATGCGTGACATGCCCGGCGATGTGCTCGCCGGCGAGCTGCACGCTGCCGACGGCGGCTTCCATTGGCCGCAGCAGTGGCGCGCCGCAGCTGAACAGCCGCGCCGCTGGCTCAACTCCATGGCCGACGCCTCGCTGGACACCTGGGCAGTTGCCGAGCCGCTGTGGCGGGCGGCCGGTCCGCTGCTGGACCGCGAGATCCGACGGGTCGGTACGGCGGCGGTGCGTGGCGGCATGACCGCGCTTCTGAACAGCCTGCACCCGGACCTCAGCTACCGCGACGGGGCGTTCGCTTACGCATCCCCCTGCGACCCGAGCTGGACAATCGGCCCGTTTGGCCCGATCGGAGCGCGCCGCCTGGTGCTGGTGCCGATCATCGCCGGTCGTAACTCGATGCTCTTCAACTTCGAACGACCTGACGTCTGCTGGATCGGCTACCCGCTGGCCCAGCCTCGCCTGGGCACACAAACCGGGCCCGATGGTGCGCTCGCCACCATTCTGGGCCCGGTACGCGCGTCCATGCTCCAGGCGCTTCGCCAGACGCTGACTGTGAGCGACCTAGCCGCAGCTGTGCGCTGCGCGCCGACTACTGCGACCTACCACCTGCACCACCTGACGGCAGCCGGCATGATCACCCGCGAAAAGTCCGGGTCCAGCGTGCGGGTCAGCCGCACTGCACGCGGTGACGAGCTGGTCGACCTGCTCTCAGACTGAGCCCTGCTGTCGGCCGAAGCCACCCGGTTTCCGATCGATACCCAGATCGGCCAGCCCGTAATGAGTAGCAACGTGCTGTGAGAACCTGCACGTGAGACTGCCGTCCCGACGAGTTAGTTACATGCTTGTGCCTTACGCCCGGTGCGGTGGTCGGCGTCGGGCGGAGTCTGCCCGCACGGTGCGGGCAACGGCGGCCAGCAGCATGACCGCGCCCGCGATGCCGGCTGCGCTAAGCCTCTGCCCGAGCACCAGTGCCGCGAGCGCGGCGGCGGTGAGCGGTTCAATGAGCGTCAGCAGGGCCGCAGTGGTCGCCGATGCTTCGCGCAGGCCGCGGAAGTACAGCGTGTAAGCCACGGCCGTCGGGCCGATCCCGAGCGCGGCCAGCAGCGCGGCCGAAGGGAGGCCCGGCCGGAAGCCGAAGCCGCCGCCGAGCACTGCAGCCAGCGGAAGTAGCGCGAGGCCTCCGAGGCTGAACCCGGAGCCGTTGAGGGACAGTTCGTCCAGGCCTGGTATCGGCGATGTTCCCAGCAGCGTGACGGCAGCGAAGCCCGCGGCGGAAAGCAGTGCCATGCCCGTGCCGGCGAGCACGGCGGTCTCACTGAGCCCGCCACCGGGAAAGCCTGCGAGCAGGCCGAGCCCGGTCAGCGCCAAGGCAGTGGTGATCACGCCCGCCCTGCCGAGGGCGTGACGACCGAGGGCCGACTCGATGATGGCAACGATGACCGGGGTGCCGCCAATCGTGATCAGGGTGGCCAGGCTGACGGAGGTCAGCGAGATGGCCCCGAAGTAGCAGCCCTGGAAGAGTGCTGACAGCAGGCCGTTCACGACGATCCGGGTCCAGGCGGCCCGTCCGGCAGGCCACCGCCTGCCGGTCAGCGTGAGGAACATGACGATGAGCCCGCCGCCGACTATCAGCCGGTAAGCGGCGACCGATATCGCGGAAACGCCCGCAGCCCGGCCGAAGAGGGTGCCGATAAGGCCGCCTGTGCCCCACAGCAGGCCGGACAGCATAAGGAAGAGAGTGGAAATGGGCATGAATCGCTCCTGCGACGAAAGTGGGAAAGGTCGCGGAAGCGGAGCGTCGGCTCGGCTGCCCGATGGGAAAGAAAAAGCGGCCTGGCGCTCCGCTCAGGAGCGCGGCGGGGGCGTTATGGGAAAGAGCCGGTGCACGTCGTGCAGCTTACCGTGCTCGGGCTCTGCTGCGGTGGCAGGCCCTATCCCGGCAGGGAAGCCTGGCAATCTCGGAGCGCGGGCTCATCCGTCAACACGACGACCCACCGAGAACGCGGAGTTCAGGCCGACTCGGGTCCAGCGTCACCCAGCCCGGCTGGGTCCAGCCGCGCGGCGACCCTTGCCGCGAGGTCGGTGAGCAACTCGGGTTGATGGCGAGCGCCGCGGCCCGACACCATGACCTTGGCGACGGCGTCGGCTGACCGGACCGCGAGTGTCCGGCCGTCGTTCAGCAGCCAGAACTCGGCCTTGGTCCCGGGCAATGGCGTGCCTGTGCCGCGGCCGACCTTGGTACCGAGACGGGCGATACCGCCGCTGACGACCATGACGTGGACCTGTCCGTTCTCTCCCCGGTAGTGGACGCCATGACCGCCGAGGACAGGCATATGCGTAATGTGCCGCACCGGTCCGACCAGCAATTCCACCTCGGCCGCGCCGATCGGGAACGCCGCCGAACCGGGGAGGTGGGCAGTGCCGAGCCCGCGGATCGGAAGGGGAGCGAGGTTGTCTTGCGGCGAGCGCTCGGTTGCCTGCAGAGTTATCAGCCGGCCTGTGCGGGGGTTCATCGTGACCTGGACTAGGTCGTCCAACTTGCCGTAGGTCGCAGCGACCCCGGTGAAGGTCCAGGCCCGCTCGCCGTCGTCGACTACGCAATACGGGTCTTCATCTTGGAAAACGTCGCCCCAGCAGGCGATGACCTGCCCGGCGAAGGTCTTCCGCCGTGGCTTGCTTAGTGTCGCAGTCAGCCTGGCGATCCCGCGGATGCCCAACGCGACCGCGATCAGCACGAAGGGCACCGACCAGGTCCTGGTGGCGCCGTTGGCGGCGAAGATGATCGCGACCCCCGCGAACCAGGCCGCGAAGGCGAGGGACACGACGCCCGAGCTCGGGATCGTGCGCTTTCCCAGCGGCGGTGGGATGTTCACAAGCCGCCACGTTCCGGAGAAGGCCGACCAGGCCTCCGTCTGCATTGCCGTACCCCGTTGGCTGCTCGCCGCGCTCAGCCCTGGGCCTGCGCCGGGAATCGTGGCGGCGACCGCCACCGCGCGCCGCCCGAGTTCGGCAGCGGTCGAGGTAGACAATTCCTGCGTGGCAGGGAGGCTGAGCGCGGCAACCTCCCGAGTCAGCCGGGCCGCCAGCCGGATGCCGTATGGCGTGAGCTGGTCGGGGCGGCTTGTCCACGTCGTCCGATGTCGCTGGCTGAGACCGCAGCGTCTGGCCTCGGCGCGTAGCGCTTCGGTGAAGGGGAGCCAGACTTTCTGCTTGTCTTTCTCGCATGCCTCGGCGAGCGCCCGGTAGGGCGCGCTGCCGGTGCCGGCCAGCCGTCGGCTCATGTCCGTGAGCACGAGTTGCTCATAGCCCGCCAGCTTGGTCGTGTCCGCCGGAGCGGCATTGGCAGCAGGCCAACTCAGCCAGATGTCGTCGGGGTGGCTGGCGGCGGTGAGGTAACCGCGCGCAGCGAGGTCCAGGATCGTCGCGTGGTATGCAGGGAAACTCGGCTTGCATCGCGTGAGCACGTCGTTGACCAGCGCCGGAGGTATCGGCGCGTCGTCAAGGGCAGGGACGGCCTGGTCCGGCCCTGCGGCCCATGAACCGGACGGTGGCTGGCTGGTGCCGCTGTTTGCGCTGATCCGCGATCTCGTCACTGGCGCGTCTCCTCTCGGCTGATGGGATGCCCAGGTTCTCCGGTGACAGTTGCGGAGTCGTTACGGGTGGGTGAGCCTGTGGCGCAGAGTGATCTACGTCATCCACTAGCACGCTCTGACCCGCTCGCCGGTTCAGGCGTCGTGTGCGGGCATCGTGCTCGGGCGAGCGGAGTCGCTCCGGACCGACCCTCGCGAAGCGTTGTTATCTGGCTACTACTGCGGCTGGTCGGGCTCGGCGCGGTCTGGCTGGGATGCGTGGTGAACCCAGGCCGCGGTGATCAGCGCGAGCGCTGCGCTGATCAGCAGGAGAGCGGGGTAACTGGCGAGGCGGGAGCCGACGGCGAGCAGGTAGGGGGCGGCGAATCCGAGGTAGGCCAGGGCATAGTAGGCGGACGTGAGCGAGGCGGCCGATTCGTCGTTGGCCAGCCGCTGGACCTCGAGCAGGCCGGCGATGAGGCAGAGCCCGTAGGCCGCGCCCAGGACCACAGCGCACGGCAGCAGCAGCCATGCCTGGTGCGCGCGTGCGGCAACCGCGGCCAAGCCGAGCCCGACGGCGAGGGTTAGCAGCCCGGTAACGCCGCCGTTCATGGCGCGCAGGCTGGTTTCGAGGCGCCGCGCAATGGGCTGGATCAGCACTCCGGCCAGAGCTGTCAGTGACGTGACGACGGCGGTGAGGACGGTCCCATCCCTGGTAGCGCCGGCCCCGGTGATGCTTGGCAGCAGTGCGAATGCGATCGCTGGCGCCGCGAAGACCCAAGGCGCCATCGGAGCGACCACCGCGCGGAACCGGGCAGCCGCCGTCGGGGTGCGCGCCTGACGCGTGCCGCCGGGTGCGGCGTGGCCGGTTTCGGGCGCACCGCGGACGCTGAGCACCACCGCGGCCATCAGGGCAATGTGCGGCAGGTAGGGCAGCACCGTCGGCATGGGCGCCCATTGCGCGAGAACACCCGACACCAGCGGGCCCGCGGCGAAACCCGTGGTCATCGCGACCGCCGCTCGCCGCCCGGCGGCCTGGGCGCTAACACCGCCGTAAGGAGGCAGCGAGGTCTCCCGCAGCCAGGCGGTGCCTGCGCCGAAAGCCGCGCCGCTGCCCGCCCCGGCCAGAAGCCGACCCGCAAACAGCAATGCGACCGTGTGCCCGCCCGCGATCAGGCTCACGCTGGCCAGCAGTGACAGCGCCGCTGAGCAGATCGCCGGCCCGCGGCGGCCCCGCCGGTCCGACCAGGTCCCGGCGACCAGCAGCCCGGGAATGAGCCCCACCGCGTAAGCGCCGAACAACGCTTCCAGCGTGGCCGTGTGCAACCCCAGCTGCCGCTCGTAGACCAGCAGCAACGGAGTGAACTGGTTCGAGCCCCAGCCTGCGCCCAGCAGCAGGCCGGCCACCGGCAGCCACGCCCTGCTCGGCGCTGGCCATGGCTGACGCAGCTGCACAGTTCGTGTCTGGCTACCCGCCGCCTGCATCGCTTCTCCTCGAGAAGTTCGGTGATTGAACTCAGCATAACTCAATGAGTTCAATCATTGAACTCCTGGGGTATGCTGTGTGCATGCTCGGCAACGACTACCAAGGACAAGATTGTGCGCTGGCGCGGGCGCTGGAGATCGTCGGCGAGCGCTGGACCCTCCTGATCATTCGCGACGCCTTTTACGGCGTTCAGCGCTTCAGCGACTTCCATGCACACCTGGACATTCCCAGGGCGGTTCTCACAGAGCGCCTCAACGCCCTGGTCGCAGCCGGGATCCTCGGCAGAGCACCCGATCCCGCGCACGCCGGCCGGCACCTGTACCGGCTGACCGCCCGAGGCCAGGACCTGTGGCCCGCCCTTCACGGCCTGCTCACCTGGGGTTCCCGCCACTGCGCCGACAACAGCCTGGTCTTCCGGCACTGGGCATGCGGCACCGCCCTCGACGACAACGGCACATGTCGGCGCTGCTCGCTCACTCCGCAGCCTGCGGACATCTACACTCAGCCGCGCACGCATGGCAGCACAGCCCGGACCGACCGCGTCGCTACCGCCCTCAGATCACCGCACCGCCTGCTAGAACCACTAGCCACCAGCTGACAGGAAATCGGCACTGGCAGCGCGTAACCGGTCGCCCGGCCGCTTAGGTCTGTCTACTTGTGCCCGAGTCCGCTTCCGCGACCATGGTCCGCTGGACCGACGTCAAATGGCCGCAGAGGTGTGCGCGCCGAAGGAGCGCGGTGGAAGAGCGGGGGAAGAAGAGCCGTTGGCAGGTTTGTTAGGCCCTGCGTGCTCGACCATCTGCCTCCGCACCCGGAGCTGCATCCCCTGCTGTCGCGCCGGTGGAGCCCGGTGGCCTTTGACGTACGGTACGAGTTGACGCCGGCCGACGTTGAGGTGCTGCTGGAGGCCGCGCGCTGGGCGCCTTCCGCGGGCAACTCACAGCCATGGGCGTTCATCACCGCGCGCCGCGGCGACGCTCGCCACCGCCGGCTCGTGAGGCACCTCGCCGGGAGCTCCGCCAGCTGGGCCCCAAGCGCGAGCCTGCTGGTAGCTAACCTCTCGCACCGGTACGTCAAGGGCACGGACTGGGAGTACTCGGAGTTCTCTCACTACGACCTCGGGCAGGCCGTGGCTTGCATGACCTTCCAAGCCCAGGCAATGGGCTTGCACATCCGCCAGTTCAGGGCGTTTGATCGGGCCGGCATTGCCAGCGAGTTCGAGGTGCCCTCGCAATGGGAGGTGACCACCATATCGGCTGTCGGCAGGACGGCTCCGGCACGGCGCGGCGATACGCGGGAGCGCGAATCCGACTGCGGACGCCAACGGCACTCGCGCGCGGAGATCACATGGCCTGTTCCCGCAGCCCGGCTCTAGCCCGAGACATGGGCAGCGGCCAGGACCTGGTGACGGTCGCCGGATAGGCGCCG
>JASHUG010000047.1 GCA_030040155.1 Streptosporangiaceae bacterium
GGGCTGGGTGTCCGCCGAGGCTGGGTGTCGGCCGAGGCTGGGTGTCCGCCTGAGGGGCTGATGATCGCGGGGCCGGTCGCTGGGCTTGCGTCCTCTGGGGTTCGATGGGAGCCATGTACTCCACGGACGACCGGGCGGCCTTGCGCGACGCGCTCATCGCGGCCGCCGTGCAAGACCCGCGTCTGAGCGGTGTCGCCATTTGCGGGTCGATGGCCGTGGCCAGGGAAGACATCTGGTCTGACATTGACCTCGTCCTTGCGGTGTCAGATCCCTCGTGCCTCAGCGAGGTGGTAGCCGACTGGACGAGATCGATGGTCGAGAACCATGGAGCCGTACATCACGTGGAGGTGGCCAGCGGCCGCGGTGTGTATCGCGCGTTCCTGTTGCCGAGCACGCTGGAGGCCGACCTGAACTTCGTGCAGGCCGGCGACTTCCGGCCGGAGGGGCCGAAGTTCCGCGCGCTGCGCGGTGATCCGTTGCCGCCGCGTCCGGCCTTGCCCGCGGACGACGCCGGCCACCTGGTCGGCATGGGCTGGCTGTACGCGGAACAGGCGCGCGCCAGCCTAGGGCGCGGCCGGCTCTGGCAGGCCGAGCGGATGGTCGCTCGCGTGCGGGATCAGGCACTTGCCCTGGCTTGCCTGCGGCACGGCCTTCCAACTGCTTACGGTGCCGCGATCGACTCACTACCGGCGGACGTGCTAGAGGCCTTCAAAGACAGCGTTGTCCGCGTCGTGGAAATGGGCGAGGTTCAGCGCGCGCACAAGTCAGCCGTCGCGGTCCTGTGCGCGCAAGCGCAACGGGCGGCTCACGGCTGCGACGACTCCCTGCTCGCCGCGCTAACGGCGCTGGCGGACCCGCTCTCAGATCTTCGGTAGCTGCGGCCAGGGTCGTCTTCGCGCAGAGTGGAGGCAGAGTGGAGTAAGCCTCCGAAATCTGGGCACCTTGCGGGTCCCGTATTGCGTTGGAGCAGTCGGGTTACTGGTGTTGCGGCGGAGGACGCGCATGACTGATCAGGATCGCTACGGCCTGCCCGGCGAAGGCGATGATGAAGGCGACGACGAAGGGTGCGAGCAAGGCGATGCGAACGCCGAGCGGGAGGCCCGGCGACGCCAGCTGATTGCGGCTGCGCAGGAGAACTGGATTGCTGCGCTCACGGACCTGGGCGGCCGGAACACGCTGCTGTATTACAAGGACCGCCGGGCAGGCACCCTGGACCTCAGCAAGGCGGACGCCGACGCACTGGCCAGATTCCTCCGCTCCGGGTCGATCCGGCTTACCCGGCTGTTCAGCGACGTTGACCTGCGGGCGGATGCGATCCGGCGAGTCCAGGCGATTTACCGTCGGGCTACGGAGCTGCTCGAAGAGCGGGGCATCCGGGCCGGATACCTGGCGACGGGACTGGCGACGTGGGACGAGCTGTTCCTGGAGCCTGCCGCGCCGGTGCTGCTGCGCGGCCTGACGATCCAGCCGACCCGGGCCAGGCATGATGACTTCGAGCTGGTCCTCGACGATGACACCGAAATCAACCCGGTGCTGCTCAACAAGCTGGCAACCGCGTTCGGCGCTGCCACTGAGGAGCTGGCGGACAAGTCGCCCGACGCGATCGGCGGGATGCTGACCAAGGCCGCGGAGGCGGCGGAGATCCCCGGCTTCGAGATCATCGAGCGGCGGGTCATCGGCACCTTCACGTACGCGAAGCTGCCGATGGTCCGCGACCTGCAGGCGGCTGAGGATGTGCTGAACGACAGCGACGTGGTGGCCGCCATCGCCGGAGACCCCGACGCGCAGGAGCTGCTCGGGGCCGACGAGGGAAGTGAACCGCTGCTCGACGTGCCCGAGCAGGACTATTCGGTGCTCGACGCGGACTCCTCGCAGCGCAATGCCATCAACACGGTGCTGTCCGGGCGCAGTCTCGTCATCCACGGCCCGCCGGGCACGGGCAAGAGCCAGACCATCGCGAACCTCATCGCGGCCCTCGTGGCGCGCGGGCGGAAGGTACTGTTCGTCGCCGAGAAGCGCGCGGCCATCGACGCGGTGCTGTCCCGGCTGAAGAACGTCCAGCTTGGCGGCACAGTCCTGGACATCCACGATGGGACCAGAGACCGGATGCGCATCTGCCGCGACCTCGGCGACACGCTGGAGCAGGCGCAAAGCACGGCCGAGCCGGACGTTGATGACCTGCACCGGCGCCTGACCGACCGGCAGCGCCGACTGGCTCGGCACGCGTCCGCGTTGCACCAAGTGCATCAGCCCTGGGGCGTCACGCCGTTCCAGGTACAGTCTGCCCTGCTCGGCATCCCGGAGTCCGCGAGAACGCAGGTCCGCATCAGCGCTCCGGAGCGAATCAGCCGGGAGCGGGCTGACCGGATACGCGACGAGCTGCGTGAATTCGCGCACCTAGGCGGATTCACCCTCCGGCCGGCCACCACGCCCTGGTTCGGTGCGATCCTGCGGACCAGGGACGAAGCCCAGCAGGCCTGCGAGCTCTCGGTGCGCCTCAGCACGCGCGGCCTGCCGATGCAAGCGCAGTGCATCGAACGGGCATGCGCCGAGACGGGCCTGCGGCTGCCGCAGTCGTATCAGGACCGACTGAGCCGGATGCAGCTGTTCGCGGCCGTGCGCGCTTCCCTGCAGACGTTCGCGCCCGGCGTCTATGCGGCGGACACGGACCGGCTGGCCGCGGCCGCAGGCAGCGGGGCGGGCGTCAGCTTCATGGAGCGGCGGGCGCTGCGCAAGCAGGCCCGGTCGCTGGTCGTCACGGCCGACGAGATGTCGTGGGACGACCTAGCCGACGCGCTGACGGCGACGTC
>JASHUG010000048.1 GCA_030040155.1 Streptosporangiaceae bacterium
CAGGACATTCAGTGCGCTCCATTTCTTGCGGGTCGCGTTGCGCGGTTGAGGATCGCCTCGCGCCACGTGGCGGCTGGGTCAGTGTGCGGGCAATGGCAGCAGCTTGTCATGGAACTTTCTGAGCATGCTCGACGTACAGAGCGACCTCGATTAGCGCAGCGAGGTCGCGGTAGCGGCGGATGTCCAAGGCGGACCCCATACTTAGATCATGGCCAACCAGCGCGACGAGCTTCCGGTGCTGGTCATCGATGGAGCTGACTTCTCCGACTTCGATGGCTTTACCCGCGAGTTCTCGCGACTGCTGAGCAACCACACGTGGCACGGAAACCTGAACGCCTTCAACGACCTGCTCCGCGGCGGATTCGGAACGCCCGAGAACGGGTGGGTGCTGAGGTGGCTGCACTCCGAGTCCTCTCGGGTAGCGCTGGGCTACGCGGAGACGATTCGCCGGCTGCAACGCGGGTTGCTTTCCTGCCATCCGTCGGACCGGTCGGTCATTGAGGCGAAGATCCGCAGCGTGCAGCGCGGCGAGGGCCCGACCCTGTTCGACCAGATCGTCGGCATCATCCGTGACCACGGCCCCGGCGGCGACGAGTCCGAAGACGGCGTGCTGCTGGAGCTCGTCTAGCCGATGCCGACCACGTGGTAGTCCTCGATGCTGCACCGGCCGCGCCGGTCCGGCACCACAGCATCACCGTTCCGCCCATCGTTCGCCAGGCCGGCAGGACCGCAGCGTTTCACCGCGCCGCGGACAGTGCCCGGCGCGCCGCGACCATGGATCACGGGCGAGAGGTGAGCTCGGCCACGATGTCCGCCGCTGACTGCGGCTCTCTCGCGAGGGCTACGCTTTGCCCGGCCCACATTGACAGCGCTTCGATCTCCCCGGTCGTCCCGGTCATCGGCGGAGTCGGCTCGTACCGGACGATTGCCTCGCCGGAGGGCCGCTCAGGGCGAAGTTGTGCCCTCCGCGTGTGCTGGGTACACCCTTCAAAGCCTGGGGTGGTGCCTGCGCGTCCGAAGGGTCCCTCGGCGAAGCGATCAGGCCCCGCCGATCAATGAACGCGCCTCTGCGGGGCCGACGACGAGATCGTGAAGGTCGCCGCCCGCTTCGAGTCGGCCTGATTGTTCGATCCCGCCGACCTTCACGGGCTCGAAGCCGGCCGTCCGAATTAGCCGCTCGACCTCTTCGCGGGCCCGGTCGTTGTCGGTCGCGTAGAACAGCACGGCCCGCTCCGGTGACCGATTGCTAGCGGATTCGAAGAGATCGGCCGACATTGTCCCGAACGCCATGGCCAACCGCGCTCCCGCAGGCAGCCAGCCGGCCACAACCTCGCCAGAGGATTGCCCTTCCGGCAGGACACGTGACACGTTGCCGCGCGCGTCGGTGGTGAGCGGGTTGCTCGGAACGACCACGACCTTCCCGGCGAGCGATTCGGCGATCTGATCTATGACGCCCTTCAGGACGGTAAACCGCAGCGCGAGGACGACGGCATCGGCGCCCCGCAACGCGTCGCGGTCGTCGTCGGCGACGACCGCAGCCGGGGCGATCTGCGCAGCCAGCATCTGTGCCGACTTACTGTCGGCGCTCGAAAGCCGCAGAGTCTCGCCGCCTGAGGCGAGCTGGCGGGCAATGGCCGATCCGAGCACGCCGGTACCGATGATCGCGGTGGTCATGACTGAAGGGTCCTCAGTACGCGGATCGAGGCTTCGTGTCCGGGGGACTGACTACCGGCGATGTGAGGGACTCGCCGGTGACCTCAGCATTCACTCGGACTCTCCGGCAGGCGTACTCGATGGCCAGCGTGCGGGCGACCAGTCGCCCGTCGGGTCCGTGGTTTGCCCGACTTCGATGATGTAACCGTCGGGATCGCGGATATAGCAACGGATCTCGTACTGGTGTTGTTTCGGCGGCGTCAGGAACTGAGCGCCGCGGGCGCTCCATTCGGCGTACACCGTCGCGATGTCTCTGACCCGGATATTGAGGAAGCTGCTGACCCGGTCGGGTTCGCGTGGCGTCTCCAGGGTGACTGTCGGCTTATCGTCGGTTGGGCCCCCGCCGACATTAATGATGATCCAGCTGTTGGCTAGCGCAACATAGGTCAGCCCTCCGGGGCCGGAGAAGGCCAGCCTGCCCCCGAGCACCTCGGTGTAGAAGCGGCGAGAACGCTCGACGTCGTCGGAGACGATGAAGTGGGTTAGCACAATTCCCTCTGGCGGCGGTGGCAGCTCGGCCATCTGATACCTCCACTGGTTGGGTTCAGCGCCCCGCCTGCGACGGGGCCGTCGGTCAGGATGCGCGCCAGTTGGTCTCGGGCGCGATGCCGGCGATGACCAGGACCGTTTGCCCGCCCGGCTCTGGTTCCCGCCGGGCGGCAACATCTGCGGTCGTGCTGGTCGGTTCCTCGCGCTGGTCGCTCATCGGGAGTGGCTCGCTGTCTGCGCGGCCATCGGCCGGGCCGGCGGCGGCATGTTCGCGATCTGCATGCGCAGCGCCGTCACCGCCGCGTTGTAGATCCCCGAGAAGCTGGGGAAGGGCTGGATCGTGTCGTCCAGGACCTCGACCGGGACGTGCGCGCGGATGGCAAGCGTGGCCTGCTGCAGCCACTCACCGGCTTCGGGCCCGACCGCGAACGCGCCGGTCAGCCGGTGGCCGTCGCTGAGCAGTGTCAGGAAGCCAGTGGATTTAGCGTAGGCGTGCGTGTAGGTGGCGGTCTTCGGCTCTTCTGAAACCGGCGCAGTGGCCGTGTACTTCGCTTCGACGCCGCCCACCGCCGCTGCCTGCGGATCGGTGTAGGTGACCCGCGGAACGGCTTCGTAGTTCGCCCGGCGCGCCTCGCCAGCTATGTTTGCCGCGACGACGTCGCCTTCGTATTCGCCGACATGGGTGAGCGGCCAGATGCCGTTGACGTCGCCGATGGCCCAGAGGCGCTCGCCCGCGCGCAGGTACTCGTCAACCCGGATACCGTGCGGGCCTGGCTCGATGCCTACCGTGTCGAGGCCGATGCCATCGACGCGCGGGCGCCGGCCGGTTGCCACGAGCAGCCGGTCACCTCGCACCTGCGTGCCGTCATCGAGCCGCAGGACGTAGTCGTTACCCTCGCGTTGAGCGGCGGTGGCATGCTTCCCCAGCACCAGTTCAATACCGTCCTGGCGCAGGGCCTCGCTGAGCGCCTCGCCTAGCGCCGCCGGCTCACGGTGGAGCACGCGGTCGGCGCCCTCGATAATGACCGCCTCGCCGCCTAGACGGCGCACCACCTGCGCCAGTTCGACGCCGGCGGGACCGCCGCCGAGCACGAGCAGGCGGCGCGGCACGGCCTTCATGCTCGTCGCCTCTCGGGTGCCCCAGACTCCGTCAAGCTCGCGGAGCCCGGGGATCGGCGGCACCGTGGGCGCGGAGCCGGTCGCGATGACAATGTGGTCCGCAGTGTGCCGGGCGCCGTCGATTTCGATCACGCCGGGGCCCGCCAGCCGACCGGTGCCCCGCAGCAAGTCGATGCCGCGGTCGGTTAGCCAGCGCTGCTGGCCGGAGTCGGAATAGTTCGACACCATGAAGTCTCGCCAGGCCAGCGCGGCCTGGACGTCGACTTGCGCGCTGGCGGCGGCCTCGCGCGCGCCCTGCACGGCCTCGCCCGGGCGCAGCAGCGTCTTCGACGGGATGCAGGCCCAGTAGGAGCATTCGCCGCCGACGAGCTCGCGCTCGACGATCGCGACGTGGAGCCCTCGCGTGGCCAGCGCCGCAGCGCAGTGCTCGCCCGGCGCCCCGCCGCCGAACACGATCACGTCATAATCGGTCATCTCGGCAGCTCCGTCCCAGACTGATCGACCGCCAGGTACGCGCCGCAGAACCGGGCCCGCCCCGGTCTACTGCCCCGATGCGGTTCTCGTGCGCGCCGCCCCGGCCGCGTGAACTGGACGACCCGGGAGTCGTTATCGAAGGGAAAGTCGGCGTCAAGCTGAACCGCCCGCGGAAGTCCTTGGCCGCTCGACGTCGGGGACGGGCAGCAGCACAAGTGCGCACTCCTAATCGGGTCGTCGGGGGGCTACACGGCGGCAGCGTTATGTTGCGCAGCCATGGCCCGGCCAGCTAATACCCCATGCCGTAGCTCTTCAAGCTGCCCCGGCGCCGCTCAATGAATGGCGCTTGAGGCTTCCTGGCCAGGCGGAAGTGTGGACATGCACGCGGGCGGGCACGCCTGTCCGCAGGCTCACCGGTTTTGCAGGCACTGCCACGTCGTTGGGTAAGCCGACGTGAGCACCGTCGAGGTCGCATCCGCGGCGGCAGAAGAGAGGCGGTCATTCCGTGCGTTCCGACATTGTCCCCGGCGGCGCCTTCCCCGATTACGCCTTGCCGGACCACACTGGCACTGTCCGCACGCTGAGCGAGCTTCAGGGGCGCGATCCGCTGATCCTGACTCTGGCCCGCGGCAACTACTGCCCGAAAGAGCATCGGCAGCACCTCGAGCTCGCGGCCAACTACCCGAAGATCGCGGTGGCCTATACTCAGATGGCCACCATCGCCACCGACGACCATCACACCCTGCAGGAATTCCGCGCGTCGGTCGGCGCCCAGTGGCCTTTCCTGTCCGATCCGGGGCGGATTGTCCAAAAGGATCTGGACATCCAGGAGTACACCGACCCCGAGCACAACCCGATGATCCCGCACACGCTCGTGCTCAAACCGGGACTGGTTATCCACAGCGTTTATAACGGCTACTGGTTCTGGGGCCGCCCGTCGTTCGACGACCTATGGCGGGACCTGCGCGCCGCGTCGGCCGAGATCCGCCCCGACTGGGACCTGAGCACACCGGGGCTCCGCGAGGCGTGGGATGCCGGCGACTACTCAAAGTTCCACGGATGGGACCGGCGATCTCCTCAGTCGATGCCGACCTCTTACAACCCGTAGGACAGCGATCGCTGCCAGTCCGGCGCCGCAGGGGCTCTCACCGGCCTGATCTTCGTAGCGCTCTCCTTCAACTTCGACCAGATCATCAGCGACGAGGTATGGCTGGGCAGGGCTGGCACCGGGCTCATACTTCTGGCCCAGCCGATCGCTTACGCGCTGGTCTGCTTGTGGCCCGCCCGGACTGCAGCACCGCCCGCATGGACGACCACGGCCCTGGCCGTCCTTGCGGCCGCGATCGTGAGTCGCATCGTCCTTTCCCACTCCAGCCGTGCGGCCGCGGCCAGCAGGGCGGAGCAAACGTCCCGGCTCATCATTACTCTGATCGAGCCGGCTTCAACCATCGTCGGCTCAGCTCTCGTGGCCACCGGCCACATTGCCGCTACATACGTGCAGGCTTCGGGAGCCCTGGCCGGCCTCGCCGTCGGTCTGGTGACGGCCTGGATTCTGCTGGTTGAGGTGCGCCGCACCGGTGGCGCCCCGCGCTGAAGCTCTAGAGGCTGGGTGGTGGGCGTGGACGGATCGGGAGGCAGCCTTGGCTCGTGGCAAACTCGGCGCACTGGCGAACGGTGTCTATCTCGACAGGAAGGGCGTAAAGCGACGGACCGGGCCGCCAGACAACATTGCTTTCAGCTCGGCGCTCGGCACGCCAAGGAGCTCACTGGAGACCAGTCCCGTCGCGAGGATTGCCTGCCCAAGTTCGCCAAGGTTCGCGCCATGCTCGATGAGAGCCTGGGAGTCCCTGTACCGCTCCAGGACGACGCATTCGGATTGATCGTCGCTGAAGTAGATCTCGTACTGCAGCGTCCGGTGTCCTTGGCCCGCACGATCTCCATGGCTTGAGCGGACAAGCGCTTGAACTCCTCGAGCTTGCCCGCTTTGAACTTGAACCGGACGATGCCCTGAAGCTCACTCACTGCTAAGCCCCCCAGTGCTTTTGCCATGGCGTAACTGCACGCCGAGCCGATCGGCTCCAGTCGACTGGATCCGGTGAGGTTCCTGTAGCGGGCTGCGCAGCCGGGGCGTCCGATTTACGGCGGTCTTTCCCGGCCGGTTACCCGCCCGCGTCAGGTGCGGGTGGCTTGGGCAGTGATCTCCAGGTCCAGGTACCGGGCGGCCAGGCCCTTCTTCTTGGTGAGGCCGAATGCGTAACGGTCGACCCTGGTGGTGGCGCGCAGGGTCAGGCCGTCAGGGCTGCCGCGAGATTCGGTCACGGCCAGCTCCACCGGGGCCGCGTGGCCGCGGGCGGTGAGCTGCCCTCGCAGGATCCAGCCCTCACCGTCCGGCACCAGCTGCGAGGACTCGAACGTGATGTGCGGGTGCTCCTGGACGTGCAGGAGGTTCGGGGACTTGACGTCCTTGTCGCGCTGGGGGTGTCCGCTGGAAAAGCTGGCGGCATCGATTACCGCCCGCGCGGTTGAGGCGGTCACCGGGTCGGCGATGGTCACTTCCCCCGAGAAAGCACCCCGAAGGTTCCCCTAACGACGCCCAGTCCGAACAGGTGCCGGGTGGTAAAGCTGACCGACGAGCCAGACGGGTCGATCCGGTAGGTGCCTGTTGCCGTGATTGAGTCCGCCTTGGGGGCGAGCACGGTCTCAGTGGCCAGGATGCGGCAGATCGGCCGTTACCAGGCGATTGCGTCCTGCCCCGAGATCCCGCTGCTAGCCGGGCTGGGGAAGCCCGGCAAGGTCACGAGCTTGCCGTCCACGAGAACGCCGACGGAGAAGCACTGGACTAGCGGGTCGGTTACTTCCGGCCCGAGCGACAGGACGTTGCATTCCTGGTCGAGCGATCCGGCCTCACCGTTCCCCCCGCCCGTGACCTGGTCCGCGCTGGTCGTGTAGAGCACGCGCACTGTGCGGCCGGTACTGCCGGCCAGCTCGATCACGTGTGCGACAACGTCGACGCGCCCGGTCGGGGTGGTGACGTTCCGGACTTCGGAGGTGATAACGTCCTTGCCGCCCGGCGTCGACAGGGCCGCCGGTACGTAGTCCGTCGGCTCGGCAGTCGGCGAGGCTATGGCCGGGCCTGCCAGCAGGTCGCCGCCCGCACCCGTGACAGAGATCAGCCGGTAGCCGGTCGGCGGGTCCTTAAGGCTCGTCTGCCACTCGAACGCCAGCTCGTCATTACCGGCCCAGGACACCTTGAACGGCGCACCGTTGACTTGCGTCGTCCAGCTCGCGACGTTGCCAGTTGCAAGGTCCACGACCCTGATCCCGGCGTCGTCGCAACGCCTCGCACCGCATGACCACTGCGCCGCCATAGCCAGCCTCGTGCCGTCAGGCGACAGCGCGGCGTCGTCGATCGCCATCGATGAAGGGATGCTGACCGGAAGCTTGCTGAGCTTTACCGAGCGGCCGTTAGCGGCGACGCGCAGCAGGAAGCACCACACCACGTCGTCGACGCTAGTCTGGCCGGACTCCACCAGCACGAAGGTCCGGTCACCGGCTGCTCCGGTAATGCTGGGCCCGTTCGCGCCGCCCTGCGTCATCAGCGTGGGCACGCGTACCGACGCAAGCAAGGCGCCTGTCGACGTCTTGTGCACGGCCGCGTAGGTCGCAATCGTGCGCCCGTCGTTGATGTAGCGCTGGAACGCGACGACGTAGTACCTGGGCAGTCTCGTTGCCATCCGTGCCGTCATGGGCGCCGTTAGCCCAGTCGGCCTCGCTGGTGCTGACGCGCCGCGGGTGAAATCGCCCCCCGCCGTCGCGACCGCAGTGACCACCGCCACAACGGCAGCCGCGGCGGCCAGCGGAGCCAGCCAGCGCCAGGTCCTGGCGAACCGCCGAGGCTGCGGCACGCGTAGCGGACGGATCGAACTCGGAAGAGGCCTGAGTTCGCGCAGCTCCCGCTTCAGCCTGTCCTCGAGCTCGGTCATAGTTGGTCCTCCCGGAGCGTGCGGGCCAGTGCCGCCAGCCCGCGACTGGTGCAGGCCCGCACCCCGCTCGGAGCGATCCGCAGCGTGGCGGCGACGTCCGCGACGCTCAGGTCTGCGTAGTAGCGCAGCACCAGGACCTCGCGCTGGCGGGCGCGGGAGCAACCGCAAAGCCGCGCGCAGCTCGCCACGGTCTCCCATCGCCGACGCCGTGTCAGGATCGGTCCCGTCGCCTGGTATCGCGAGCTGCGGGGCGTACTTCCTCGCCACGGCAGCCCTGCGATGCGCAGAACGGCAGCTGTTCAGTACCGACGCCCGGGCGTAGGCCAGCCCGCGGGAGGGCTCGCGCAGCCCGTGCCAGCGCCGGTGCAGTCGCTCGAAGACGTCTTGGACGATGTCCTCGGCAGTAGCCAGGTCCCCGACCATAATTACGGCCAGGTGTACGAGCTCAAGATGATGCTCGCGGAAGAGCTCAGTCACAGCCTGCGCTGCCGCGGCTGCGCCCTGCCCAGTCGCTACGGCGACGACCGCGGAACCCGGGCCGCGTGCGACTAGGCCGCGAGAATCCGGGCCGTCAGCCTCGCCGGACATTCCGGTCACCATGGCATCCACATTAGAAGAGACGCTCAGCTAGCGCCCAGCGCTGCCTTCCGGCTCCGGCCCGTGACTCAACACGGAAGGCCACAAGATCAAGGTGGAACCATTTGAGGACCGGCTGGGCGCGGACGGCGGCGTCCAGCGCGCTGAAACCGATGGCTGGCTCGGCTATTTGTACCTGAATCTGGCTGTGCTGGCGCTGCGGCCGGTGCCGGTGAAGAAGCTCTCAGCGGTAGCGACGGTCATCAGTACCAGGCCCTTGCCGGGCGGTGAAGTGGCGGTCAAGGCAATGGTCGAGCCGCAGTACAGGAAGGTCGGTATCTGCGCGAACGACCTGGCCTTAGCCTTGCCGAAGTACACCTGCAGGGTGCAGCCGAGGTTCTGGCCGCGGATGGTCACCCTCGTGCCACCCTTGGCGGGACCCGACCTGGGCGACACGGAGGTGACCGTCGGGTTGCCCTGCGGATAGACGTACAGGTGACTTGCGGCCGGGCTCGAGCTGCAGCCGGTGACGGTGCAGAGCTGGACGCTGACCAGCGCGGGGTTCTGCGCGACCGTCCGGGTGGTCAGGCTGGTGTTGCCGTGCACGGTGAATGTGTACTGCGTGCCGTTCGAGATAGCCGCGTCTACGCCGTTGAACTCGACCGGGGCGATCAGCTGGCCCGCGAATCCCCGGCCGGTGACGCGGATCGGCGCGCCGCCGGTGTCCGGGGCTCCGTAGGTGCCATCCAGGTTCCTGCGATTGGCTGTGTTCACCACGCTGGTGACCTTCGGTATGCCCGCGTAGGTAGCGCTGACCGGCGGCGACTGCCCGCCGGGCGTCTTGATGCTGAACGGAATGCGATAAACGCCGGTCGTGTCCGCCTGGCTTGGCGCTACGAGCTGCATCTCGGTGCCGGTGACGAACACGTAGCTGGTGTCCATCGAGTTCTCGACACCCGGATTGCCGAAGTCGGCCCAGTCGATGCCAAGCGGGTCGAACCCCTTGCCGCGGACCGTTACCACGGTGCCGCCATTCTCGCTGGCCAGGCTCGCTGCGCCAGCGGACGTGGAGATCGACGTCACTGCCGGCGCCGGAACATAGTCGTATTCCGTCGGCGCCTGCATGGTCTCGCAATTGCAGCCAGCTGGCGGCACGAGCACCCCAAGGCTGTTGACGTCGACCGCGCCTTCGGCTGGCGGCAGGATCCGCCCCGTTGCGCTCGTGCCGTGCGGGTTGGTGACCCGGACCTGCACCTGGCAGATGTCGTTGGAAGCGTTCTCGCCCGCGTACACGCCGGTCGTGGGCAACGGTGCGCAGGCGGTGCCAGCCGAATACGGCGACGGCGTCGCGGTGATGCGGTTCGCGCTGTTCACCGTGAAGCTGGTCGCGGCGATGCCGCCGAAGCTGACAGACGTCGCCCCCGTGAAGCCCGAGCCGAAGATCGTCACCGGCGCTGGCGCGGACTCCGAGCCCGAGGTGGCCACCACGCCGGTGACGCTCGGGACGACGCCAGCCCCGTTAGTGTCCACGTACTCGAACCGCGAGCCCGAGCCGGCGGCACTGGACACGTCACCCTTGACCGTCACAATCACCTCGGCCGCCCCGGCACCGTCCTGCGGCGCCGGCGCAGACGGCGGCCGCGCGGCACTGGCCGGGGGCATGCTCGCCACGATGGTCCTAGCGCTCCGGACGGCGAACTGGCCTGCCAGCAGCTGCGCGGCACCGACTTCGATCGACGCGACATCCGGCTTGCCGCCGGAGGTGAATCCGGTGCCGGTGATGACGACGCGCTGGCGACCTGAGGTCGATCCGAACGCCGGCGTGACTGCAGTGACACCCGGCCGGGCTGGCAGGCTTGCCAGGCTACACAGGTCGTAGGCAAGACCGGCCGTGCCACCAGAGCCGGTCAGCTCGGGCGAGCCGAGGCCGGAAGCCAGGTCATAACCGGGGGTTGCCCCGAACACCTTGCCGTTGTCCAGGCCATAGATGTCGTTGTTGCCGGCCTTTACATCGGTGAATGCCGCTTTGTACTCGGCGGGGTTGCTCGCCACCGCGTACAGCAGCGGACTCACGAAGCCGACGCCGCCGCGGGTGGCGGCCTGCGACCGGCAGGTCGGCGAGGCGTTTACCAGCGCCAGGGTGGCTGCCCAGATCGGCGTGGCCGAGGAGGTGCCGCCCGTGGTCTGCCAGCCGCCGAACGCCTGCTGATAGACGGTGATTGCGCCGGTGAACTCATCGGCCTGCGCCGACACGTCCGGCACCAGACGGCACGGCGTCGAGGAGGTCGCGCCCGCCACGGTCGACTCGCAGAAATTGGCGGGGTAGCCGAACTCCTGCTCCACCTTGCCGGCGGCCGCATAAGTAGCGCTGCCAGGCAGCTCGATGCCGGGCACCGTCGAGGTCCGCTGCCAGCTCGGCATGGTCCAGGACTGTGAGATCCCGCCGCCGCCTCCGCCGCCGGTGGAGCCGTCGTTCCATACGTGCTCGAGCGGCGGCTCTGTGGCCGAGTCGATAGTCAGGCCGCCGACTGAGACGACATACGGCTGGCTGCCCGGGTCGTCGACCGACAGCGGGTTCTGACCCGCGACCGGCGTCGAGGTCTCGGCAGTGTTGCAGTCGTCCGAGCCGTTGTCGCCGGCTGCGGCGAAGACTGACATGCCCTGCGCTGCCGCTTGCTCGAACAACAGGTTCTCCGCCTGCTGCAGTCCCGGCTGGCCGGCCTGGATGGCCTGCTCGCACAGGCCCCAGCTGGTGCTCAGGATCTGATCCTGGTCGGAGTCGATGATCGCGGCGTAGTTGTCGACCGGGTCGTAGTCGATGCCATTCTCGCCGTAGCTGGGGGCCTCGTACACGTTGATAGTCGCGCCCGGCGCGATCGCCGAGAGATCCTCGACGTCCAGCAGCGCCTCGCCGCTGCCCGACCCGGCCGGCTGGCCGCCCTCCAGCGGGATCACGTGCAGCCGCTTCATCATGGCGGCCGCCCTGGCCTTGCCGAAATAGCAGGTGTCGAAGACGTTGATGTCCGAGCGGGCGAAGGGCTCCAGCTCGTAGAGCGCGATGTGCTGCCCGGCGCCTGTGTCATCGCTGCCGTAGAGCCCGAAGGCACCGTAGGCGTGCGCGATCTGGTCGTCGGTCAGCCCGCCAAAGGCAAGCGCCGCAGCCTTCGCGGCCGGGCATGCGTCAGGTGAGCCGGCCGGGTGCTGGAACGAGGCTGTCGCGGCCGGGCGGATCTTGCCGCGGTCGGCGGCGGGCGCGCGCTCCAGGCCGACCGGATGTAGCTGCACCAGGGCGTTCAGGCCGAGTACCGCGGTCACGGAGGAGGCGATGCTGCGCGGCACTGAGACGGCGGAGGTGGTCGCTTGCCCAATCTTCCCGCTACCAAGCTTGTAGCGTTCCAGGCTGGTGCGGAAGGCCGCCTCGACTCGACGGGCAGTCCCGCTGAAGGACACCAGGAGACCGTCGCTCGAAACACCGCTCACTGTCAGGCCGTCCGCCTGCAGCTGGGCGCGGACGGCGTCGATGCTCGACTGCCGGGGGCCGAACTGGCTGGCGAAAGCTCCGGCCGGGAGGTACTGGTGGAACACCGGTGAGTTCTTGTCAGTGACAGCCGCGATGAACCGGACCAGCGCAGCGTTGTCCCGCGGCTTGAGCACCACCGTGCCAGATACCGTGGCTAAGGCTGGAACGGCACCGGCCGGGCGGTCGCCTGCCGGGATGCGCGCGGCGTCCTGGACGCGCTCCATGGCCGGAGGACCGGTGCGCTCCGCCGCCCATCCCGGCGACGGAGACAGGCCCACCGCCGACACGGCGATCAGTCCGAGCAGGGAAGCTACCCGCGGCACACTCCAGCGAACGGCCATGATGATCTTCCTCCGGTCGTCAGGTGATCGCGGCGGCGCGGGGGCACCCGGCGCAAGCGGCAGCGCTCACAAAGGCCAAATCGGCGATACCACCATCAACACGGCTACGTCAAGCTCGGCTGGCCTAACTGCGCAGAAAGCGGCAACTCAGCCGTCGGGGTAGGGCCTGGCCCGCGCGAGCAGATCAGCGATGTGTTGCGCCGCAGCCGGCTGCGGGTGGTCGAAGGATCCGTCGGCACTGTACGGGTACGCGGTGGCGCCAGGCTGGAAGCGCCAGCCTTGGCTGAGCAAGCCGACGTCGTATGGGTCGTATCCGACGGCGTCGACGAAGGCGCCCACGGTGTTTTTTGCAAGCTGGTCGTCGCCGGCGATGGCGAGGCTGCTGCGGTCGGCGGCGCCATGGGGCCGGGCCAGGGTCGCGAGGTGCTCGAAGAATACGGTGTTGAAGGCCTTGACCAGGTGCGAGCCGGCCAGGCGGGCCTGCAGCAGCTCTGATGACGTGGCGGTCTTGTCGTCCAGCTCCGCGATGTGGCCGTCCCGGTCGGGCATGTAGTTGGTGGCGTCGAGAACGACTTTGCCGACGAGTTGGTCGGCTGGAATCTCGCGATAGGCCGAGAGTGGAACAGCCAGTATGACGAGGTCTCCGGCTCTGGCCGCTTGGGTCGGCGTGGCGGCGCTGGCGCTTGGGCCGAGCCGGGCGGCCAGGTCTTTGAGGGCGGCCGGCCCGCGGTCGCTGCTCAGCACGACGTGGTAGCCGGCGTTGACGGCCAGCCCGGCCAGGGTCCCTCCGATACGGCCGGCGCCGATCAGCCCGATGACCGCCGTCCTGGACGTTACCTTGACCAGGTCGTAAGCCGCCTGCACGACGTCAGCGGGAGAAGTAACCGGCCGGCCAAGCAGATCCGCCAGGTCGGTGCTGCTGGTATCCAGGTCGCCGCGGGCTACGGCGACGTCCAGGGCCGCGACGAAGCGGGCGGTGGTCTCGTCCATGCCGGATCGCTGGAGTTCGGCGGCATATTCGTCTGCGGACAAGTCGCGGTAAGTCACCTTCTTGCCGGTGACGTTGGTGATTACCTCGGCGAGTCCGGTGACGTCGTACCCTGCACCGCCAAGTTCGTAGATCCGGTCTCCTGGCTCGTCGCTGAGTAGCGCCACGGCTGCCGCGGTGGCGTAGTCCTGGCGGGTGGCGGTGGACATCCTGCCGTGGCCGGCAGCGCCGATTATCTCTCCGGCGCCGAGGTACTCCCGGAGATGGTCGGCGTAGCCCTCGGTGTAGTAGCCGTTGCGCAGCACGGTATGCGGCACGCCCGCGTCGCGCAGGACACGCTCGGTCTCGCGGTGCTCACCGGACAGCGGACTGGTCGAGTGATCAGCATTGAGCATGCTCGTGTACGCCACGCGCGAGATCCCGGCGGTCTTGGCGGCGTCGATCACGTTGGTGTGCTGCGGAACGAGGTGGCCGACTTCGCTGCCGGAGACAAGGAGCAGGCGGTTGACGCCGGAGAGAGCGGCAGCCAGGGTCGCGCGGCGCGAATAGTCCGCCTGGCGCACCTGCACGCCGGACGCGGTGAGGCTGACGGCCTTGGCCGGCGTGCGGACCAGGGCGACGATATCCGACGGGGGCACCCCCCGGGCCGTGAGCTGTTCGACTGCGAGCCGGCCCAGGCGGCCTGAGGCACCGGTGACGCCGTAGACGGGCGTGGTCATAAGCCCTCCTGAAGCAATCTGATCGCCGGAACTTCCTGCTGGGCCCCTTGCAGCGAGTGCCCCACTGCCGAGCCCTGCGGGATCAGGCCATGCCGAGCTGGCTGGCCTGCAGGGCAGCGTCCCAGAAGGCGGAGATGACGATGAGCTGGTCGCCTTCCCACTTGGAGGTCTGGCCGAACTCCAGGTCGAATCCCTCGCCGGTCGGCGGGATCACGGTGCCGTCGGGCATGGCCAGCTCGCCGGTGAATGTACCGGTCACGTTGGTGACGACGGTGATCCAGTCACCGGCGCCGAACTGGATCGGGTACGGGGTGTGGACGCGGATGTCGGGGAAGGACTTGACCAGGTCTTTCATGGCCTTCGAGTGGGCTTCCCGCCCGTAGATGGGCTGGGCCAAGCCGGTCATGTAGGCAATCATGTCCGGGTGGTGGACCTCATCGAGCCCAGTGAAGTCGCGGGCGTTGAACAGGTTGTCGCCCCAGGTCATCCGGTCCAGCAAGTGCTCGGTCCGGGTTGCAGTAGTCATCATGACTCCTCTGCTCTCTAGCCAGCGGCCGGGACGGGCGAGCCGTTCCCCCAAGTCGCGCCGGCGTCGGCTGCCCGGTTTGGTTCCAGGTTGCCTTCCAGCGATGTGAGCTGGCGTCACATCACCGATGTGATCTGAGCCGCTTGCCTGCGACCGCCCGGCGCCGCGCCGTCTCGATGTAGGTGGGTCAACGGGCATCATGCGATGATCGTCGCCGTGGGATCTGCGCAGGAACCGGGTGCAGCGGCCGGCCAGGGCGCGGGGCGTGTGGTGTCCCGTCCTGGGCTGTTGGCCCGGGTCGGGGCGCCGGCCCGCGTGACCGTGGTGTCGGCGCCGCCGGGGAGCGGAAAGACCGTTTTGCTGCGATCGTGGATCGCTGAGGTGGCCCCGACCCGCCGCGTGGCTTCCGTTGCGGTGGGGCGGGACGAACGTGATCCGCAGAGGTTCTGGCTGTCGGTGCTCAGCGCGCTGCGGCGGACGGATCCGGGATCGGCGCTAGTACGCCCGCTGACTGCGGCGCCAGACATGGACGGGTGGGCGATCGCCGAGCGGCTGATGAA
>JASHUG010000419.1 GCA_030040155.1 Streptosporangiaceae bacterium
CCCTGTGCAGGCGGGCGCGCCTGCGCGGCGGGACGCTCCTGCTCCGGCGGCGCGGACGGGGCCGGCGGCTGCTGTGGCCTCGTCCCGTTCTCCTGGGGGAACGGGACCGTGACGGGCGGCGCGGGCGCGGTCGGCCTGGTCGCCTCCGCGGGCGGAGCGGTCGGCTTGTCTTGGGCCGGCAGCTCAGCCGTCGGCGCAGGCGCAGCCTGGCCGTTGGCGGTGCGCCTGGCCGCGGCTGGCGCCTTCGCCACCGCACCGTCGGCTGCCTGCGGTTTCGCTGCTTGCTGGGAAGCGAACGCTTCCTTGAGCCTTCGCACGACGGGCGCCTCGATCGTCGAAGACGCCGACCTTACGAACTCGCCCATTTCCTGGAGCTTGGCCATCACGGCCTTGCTCTCGACTCCGAACTCCTTCGCGAGTTCGTACACCCGAACCTTCGCCACTGCGCTCCCTCTACCTGGCCCGGATGCCCGGACCCTCGCACCGACCGGGGCAGCGCGTGCTCCGGACGGCGTCAGCTTGTGCTGTTCATCGCCGCATACTCATCGGGCGCTCATCGCAATCTCAGCCTTCTTCCCTCCGGCGCTTCCTGCCGTCCACGCCGCACGCTTGCTAGTCCGCATGTCCCGCCAGGTATTCCGCGACCTTGCCGTCCGGCAGTGCTGCCGGCAGGCGAAGGGCCCGCGGAAACGCCCGTCGGCGCTGGGCTCGCCCCAAGCATTCCAGGCTTGGATGCAGATACGCACCCCGGCCAGGCAGCCGCGCGGCAACATCAGGAACGATCTCGGTTCCTGTTGCCACCACGCGGATGAGCTCGGATCTGGCCGCACGGACTCCGCACCCTACGCACGTCCGGATTGGTGACACCGGTCGGGAAGCCAACGGGGTCCGCCCTGCCTTCGCCTATCCAGCTTACAGGGCCTGCGCCTCGTCGGCACCAGGGCTCTCGGGTGGTTCGTCCCCTGCCGGTGCCGCCTCGCCCGGCGCGGTGGTGCCCTGATCGTCTGGTCCGGCCGACGCGGCCACCGGGCCGGCGTCGGCCGTGTCGGCCCGGATGTCGATGCGCCAACCGGTCAGCCGGGCAGCAAGCCGGACATTCTGCCCCTCCTTGCCTATGGCGAGGGACAGCTGGTAGTCGGGCACGATGACCTGGGCTACGCGGGCCTGAAGGTCAAGCACATTCACCCTGGAGACTCTGGCCGGCGAGAGCGCGTGCGCGACGAATTCGGCTGGATCAGCCGAGTAGTCCACTATGTCGATCTTCTCACCGTGCAGTTCGGTCATCACGTTGCGCACCCTGGAGCCCATCGGCCCGATACAGGCGCCCTTGGCGTTGACGCCCTGCTGGTGCGAGATCACCGCGATCTTGCTGCGGTGGCCGGCCTCGCGCGCGATCGCGGCGATCTCGACGGCGCCCGACGCGATCTCCGGCACCTCCATGGCGAAAAGCTTCTTGACCAGGTTGGGGTGTGTCCGTGACAGCGTGACCGACGGCCCGCGATATCCCTTGTGCACGCGCAGGACGTAGCACCGCAGCCGCTCGCCGTGCACGTAGCGCTCGCCGGGCACCTGCTCTGTCGGCGGCAGGATCGCCTCAAGCTTGCCCAGGTCCACCAGCACGGCGCGCGGGTCCTTGCCCTGCTGGATCACCCCGGCAACGACGTCGCCCTCTCGCCCGGCGTACTCGCCGAAGGTCATCTCGTCCTCGGCGTCCCGCAGTCGCTGCAGGATCACCTGGCGGGCGGTGGTGGCGGCGATCCGGCCGAATCCGGCCGGGGTGTCGTCGTACTCCCTCGGCTGCTGCCCTTCCTCGGCCGGCTCGATCGCCCACACCGTGACGTGGCCGCTGCTGCGGTTCACCTCTACCCTGGCGTTTGGCGCCGCCCCATCGGTCTTGTGGTATGCCACGAGGAGCGCGTCCTCGATCGCCTTGATGGCCAGGTCAAGGGATATATCCTTCTCGGCCTCCAGGCTCCGCAGGACGCTCAGGTCAATGTCCACCTAATCCTCCTAGGCCCTGGTCCTCGTCGAACGGCTCCTCGTCCTCGCCCGGCTCCAGGTGCCCGAACTCGACCTGCACGCGGCCAGGCCCAAGCTCGGTGTATGCGTACTCATGGAGCACCCCATCGCAGTCCAGGGTCACGCCACTGTTACTCCAGGCCGCGATCCGGCCTTCGACGGAAGCCGCCTCGTTCCCCCTACGAGCGGCAGCTTCCTCAGCCAGCGGGACGATCACGAGCCGTCCGATAGCTCGGCGCCAGTGCCGCGGCTCCGTCAGCGGCCGGTCCACGCCCGGTGAAGAGACCTCGAGGGTGTAGGGCAGGTCACCCATCTCGGTGGCGTTATCCAGCCGGGCTGACATTTCCCGGCTGGCCAGCGCGATAGTGTCCAGGCTCACGCCGCCGTCGGCATCTACGATGACGCGTAGGAGTCGCCTGCGCCCGGCTCCCGTAACGCGCACGCTCTCCAGGTCTATTCCCATGGCACGGGCCACCGGCTCCAGCAGCCGGGCCAGCCGGTCGGAACTGGGCTGGCTGCCACCGGCGTGTGCAGCCTCGCGGCGGCGGTCGGACCCGCCGGCTGCGGAAGCCCCGTCTGCCTTCCCCCCGCTCGCCCGGTCACCCTTGGCCGCCGCGGACCGGCCCGGCGTGCCACGCTCGGCTGACCCCCTGGCACCGGGGCGAACATGACCGCGCGAACCGTGACGGGAGCCACCGTGCATGACGACCTCCTCGCCCGCGAGCTGTGCTGTTGTGTACCAGGCGTGATCTAGCCTAGCCGGGATGTGGCGATGCAAGCCGAAGCCTGGCCGGCCTGGGCGCGGTGCACGCGCCCGTGGCCTGCTCGTGTCATGCTGAGATGCTGCACGCCCGGTGACCTGGCATGCCATGCCTGGTGCCGGTAAGCACCTTGGCGGGAACCACGGGGCGGATAAGCATCGGGCTGGCAACCACGGGCCCGGCAGGCACGGGGCTGGCAACCACAGGCGTGATGGATGAGCAGGAGGAGGCAGCCGTTTGGCAGGGGGCCCTACTAGGCGGACGGTGCTGGCTGCCTCGGCGGCCGCGGTGCCGCTGCTGCTGACCGGCTGCCGCGGCGTCGAGGTGCTTGGTGCGCCTCCGCCGCTGGCACCGGATGTCCGGCTGCTGCGCTCCGCCATCGAGGCCGAGCGGCTGATGGTCTCCAGGTACCGCGAGGCAGTCGCCCAGGCCGGCTCGCAGGGCCATCCGATCGTGAGCGCGCTGACCGGGATTATGGCCGAGCACGAGCAGCATCTGGCCCAGCTGACCGCCCGGCTCGTCGTGCCGGCCGGATCCACCTCACGGCTACCGCCAGCCACGGGCGCGAACGCGCCGCTGCCAGCCGGCCTCGCGGCCGCGCTCGCCGCGCTGGAGACCGCCGAGCTGGACCGGTCGAACACGCTCGCCAGCCAACTCCTGCGAGTACCGCCGTCGCTGGCGCAGCTGATGGCGAGCATCTCCGCCTCCGAGGCCACGCACGTACCGGTACTAGCTTCGCTCGGGCGCCCCCAGTGACGGGCGCCGCGGCGGTCAGCCCCCAGGCGGTCGCGAGGCTGCAGGCCGCCCTGGCGGCCGAGCAGGCCGCCTGCTACGGGTATGGCGTGGTGGGCGCCTACCTCTCCGGCGCCGGCGCGGCCAGGGCCGACTCCGACTGGATCGCGCACGAGCTGGCCAGGGACAGCCTGACCGCCACGATCACCGCGGCCGGCGCGGATCCGGTCGCCGCCGCAGTCGCCTACCGGCTGCCGATCCAGGTCCGTTCCGCTACGCAGGCCACGGCACTGGCGGTGATCATCGAGGAGCGGGTCGCGCAGGCCTATATCGGGCTGGTCGGGCTGACTGACCTGACCCTTCGGGCGTTTGGTGCCCGGCAGCTTCGCGACGCCGCCCTGCGGGCCACGACCTGGAGCCACGCGACGGCCGCCTTCCCTGGCCTGCCGGGCAACAGCCTGAGCGCGCAAGGATCGACGCCGGCCATCAGCGAGCCCGGCTGACGGAATCCCGCTCGTCGGGTAGCCAAGCCGCCCGCGGCCGGGAGCGGGGCCGGCCGCAGGCTGCCGGGTCAGGCGCCGGCCGACAGGACGTGCTCGATCATCGTTGCGGCGCCCTCAAGGTCCTCGCCTGCGGCGATGCGCTCGGCCCAGGACCACCAGAACCACCACAGCCCGTCCTGGCCGCGCCCGGCATAGACATCCTCGGCCAGGGCAGCAGCCGACGGGTTCACTACGTGCAAACTCGGAACGCGGCCCGGAGGCATCATCAGCCTCGTCCGCAAGCCGTGACCTGCCAGCACCTCAGCGAGTCCCTCAAGCCTGGCCAGGTTGGCGCGCCAAGTACCGGCGCCGCTGGCCTGCTGAGTCTCCATCGTCATGTTGTCACCTCGGGTAGCTGGTACACAGCATAGAGTAATGACGCTCTTTTAGAATGCCCATCGCCGGGATCGGTGTGCAAGGTGCATAGCGACATTCGCATCGCGCTTTTTACATAGATCCTGTCCCCGGCACTGGACGGCAGCGGCAGCCGGCCGCCACACTGAACGAACCGCCAGGAGAGGGGCGGGAGGTGAAACCTTGGCAAGCGCGCAGAGCCCAACGGTCCGGCGGCGCCGCCTTGCGCTGGAACTCAGGCGTCTTCGCGAGTCAGCCAAGCTGACGTGCGAGGAGGTTGCCGAGCGCCTTGAGTGCTCGGCGTCGAAAATCAGCAGGGTCGAGACCGGACGCGTCTCGGTGTCGCCGCGTGACGTCCGGGACATGCTGGAGATCTACGGAACACCTCCCGAGCAGCGAGACAGCCTCGTCCAGCTGGCCAGGGACTCACGGCAGAAGGGCTGGTGGCACGCGTACGGCGACACCGTCCAGCCCCACATCGCCACCTACCTCGGGCTGGAAAGCGCCGCGTCGGAGATCAGGATCTACGAGGTCAACCTGATTCCCGGTCTGCTGCAGACGCAGGATTACGCTCGCGCCGTGATCGGCGCCGGGATGGTCAACAGCCCGCGCGCGGACATCGACCGCCACGTCGCGCTGCGGATGGAACGGCAGCGCCTGGCCCGGTCAAGCCCGCCCAAGGTCTGGGCCGTGCTGGACGAGGCCGCGCTGCGGCGCCAGGTCGGCGGGCCAGAGGTCATGCGCGAGCAACTGGAGTACCTGCGCGAGCTCGCGAACCTGCGAAACGTGAGCCTGCAGGTCATCCCGTTCGGCGGCGGTGCGCACCCGGCCATGGGCCGGCCTTTCGTCATTCTCGTCTTCGGCGAGACGATCGACCCCGATGTGGTGTACCTCGAAGATCTGACGAGCGCGCTGTGGGTGGAGAACGTCGACGAGGTTGACCGCTACAACGTGTTCTTCAACCACCTTCGCGCAAGCGCCCTGTCGTTCGATGAGTCCGGCGCGCTGATTACCGCCGCGCTCAAGGACATGTAGCGCAGGGCCTACCGCAAGGCCTCGGGCAGCAGCCCGGTGTGCAGGACGGTCAGCCGGGAGACCGCGCGGGTCAGCGCGACGTACAGCCGCTGCAGGCCCCGGCTCTCCGCGCCCGCTATCTGCCCGGGTTCCACGACGATCACGTGGTCGAATTCCAGCCCCTTGGCCAGCGTTACCGGCACCAGCGTGATCTGCTCGCCGGTCGCTGCCTCATCGAGCACCGCGTGCGGAAGGCCGGCCGAGACCAGCACGCTCGCCAGCGCCTGGATCTGGCCGTCGGTGGCCACCACCGCAGCGGATCCCGGACGCCCGAGCGCGTCCGTGCAGGCCTGAACGAACGCGTCACTCAGCTCGTCCGGCTCGAGTTGCCACACCAGCAGCGCGCCCGGATCCTGCCGCACTGAGCTCGCGGGGGTCAGATTCGGCGCG
Organism: Streptosporangiaceae bacterium; assembly: GCA_030040155.1. Classification (GTDB taxonomy): domain Bacteria; phylum Actinomycetota; class Actinomycetes; order Streptosporangiales; family Streptosporangiaceae; genus JAJYUU01. Next base: position 5,873 of record JASHUG010000419.1, read on the forward strand.
ATATGCGGCAGCAGCCTGCTGGCGAAGTCGAGTATCTGGCGCGGCACGCGGTAACCGGTGTCGAGCACGCGCAGGTCGGCGTCGGGCTTGCCCAGATGAGCGAGCATCTGCGGCCAGCTTGTCGTGGCCCAGGCGGTCGTGCCCTGCGCGATGTCCCCGAGCACGGTGGCGGAGCCAGTCGCGCACCGCCGGCCGATGGCCCGGCACTGCATTGGAGACAGGTCCTGCGCCTCGTCGACCACGATGTGGGCGAGGCTGGGTATCCGCTCGATCAAATCGGCAGCCTCGTCGATGAGCACCGCATCGGCGGTGCTCCACCGAGCCGATCCCGGCCCGCGGGGAGGGGCCTGCCAGCACGCGGCGCGAACCTCGTCCGGATCGAGGAGTCCGTCGGCCGCACGCTCCAGCGCGGCGCAGTCAGATAGGAGCCGGAAGACGAGCCGAACCGGGTCGGCCTTCGGCCAGGCCTGATCGACTGCGGCCTGCACCACCCTCGTTCGCCGCACCGCGTCGTGCGTCCGGTCGTCGCACGTCTCCCCGGACGCCTCCATCCTCGTGAGGATCACATGCGCGATCCGGTGCCCGAGCATCTGCCTGCCGGTGCCGTAGCGCACGCCCCGGTCCCGCAGCTCAGCGATGAGCTCGGCGATCTCATAGGCGGGTACGCGCCACCGGCGGGAGCCGCGGACCAGCATGATCGCCTCCGCGGGCTCGTTGATCTGCTGCCACAGGGCCCGGCGCAAGACCTCAGCCATCCGTGCGTCACCTTTGACCCTGGCCGCCTGGTCGGAGTCAGCCGCTCGTACCTGGACTGTGGCCAGCAAGTCAGTGACAGAAAGCTGGGTGACATCCAGCTCGCCGAGTGCGGGCAGCACGTTCTTGATGTAGGCGAGGAACGCGGCATTCGGGCCGATGACCAGGACCCCGCCGCGGCTCAGCCGCGACGCGTGCGCGTACAGCAGGTAGGCGACACGGTGCAAGCCGACCGCCGTCTTCCCGGTTCCCGGCGCCCCCTGCACGCAGAGCGTTCGCTCGACTTCGGCCCGGACGATGTCGTCCTGCTCAGGCTGGATGGTCGCGACGATGTCGCGCATCGGGCCAGAGCGCGGCCGCTCGATCTCCTCGATGAGGATGCGGCTGGTCGGCACCGGCCCCGCGCCCGCGCCGAGCAGGCCGAATTCTTCGTCCTCGAAGGCGGTCAGTTCGCCGCCGGCGAAGCCGAACCGGCGCCGCCGCACCAGGCCCATCGGGTCTTGCTGGCTGGCGCGGTAGAACGGCCGGGATACCGGGGCTCGCCAGTCGATCACGACTGGCGTGCCGTCCGGGTCATGCACGTGCCGCCGGCCGACGTGGAAGTGCTCGCCAGCCAGCTGGCCGGCTCCGGCCGGCTGGCCGGTGCGGGCCGCGGCGCTCGGTTCCATGGCGGGGTCGCCCCGTCCCTCAAGGGCGCCGGGCCGGTAGTCGAGCCGGCCGAAAAATAGCGGCGTGTCCGGCAAGTCGTGCAGCGCCTCGGCTCGCCAGTAGAGTTCGGCCTTCAGGTACTCCTGTGACACGCGGTTCCCGCCCATGGCCTTGAGCGAGAGCACGTCGGTGCGCATGTGGCCCAGGAAGTCACGGGAGCGGCGGAGGTGCTCGCGTTCGGCAGCGAGTACGCCGGCGCCTTCGTTGGCCGCGGGGACGGAACTATCCGTCGCGGGCGGCGAGCTGTCCGATGGCATGCCTCATCTCCTCGGCGATAGCGGAATGGACAAAGCAAACGTGGGATGGCTGGCACAAGGGCACAGGATCGTAGCAGTCGGTCGTGCGTCCGGCATCTCAATTAGCGCGTGGCCGGCCGCTACCAGGTCCAGTAGAAGCCCACGCACGTGCGCTGCAGCGACCGCATGAAGCGCTGCGCCGCGTGCTGGCTGTCCAGGCTCGCTGGCTCCTGACTTAGCACGTCGCCGTCCACACCATCCCAGGTTGCCCACCACAGCTCCACCGGGAGCCGGTCGGGGTGAAACTCGACCCGCATGTCGAAGTTCTCCAGCCTCGCGAGGACGGCCCGACGGTACTGGCGCTCATGCGGATCGTCGGGGTCGCCTGGATAGCGGAAAGTCGTCGAGTACTCCATCGTGATCGTCTCGCCGAGACCCAGCGACCTGGCCAGCAAGATGTCGGTGGCGAACAGGTCGGAGCCGATCTGCCGCAGTTCGCCGGACAGCCCCACGCACCCCTGCCCGACTTCCACCGTCAGCGAGCTGGTGTCATACAGGTAGGGGATCCGGTCGACTCCCGCCTCGGTAGCCTCGATCACCTGCAGCGTGCGGGACCTGGCCATGCGACCGTCCGCACCGACGGTGAGGTGGTCGTGCATGGTGACCGTCTGGTGCCGCCTGGGCCCGAGTACCTGGCGCAGACCCTGCTCGGCCTGAACCGGCACCGCGCGGCTGCCGGACAGCACGCTGATCGTGGCCGAGCCGTTCCACAGCCGCCAGAGCCGGTCCGCCTCGTCGTCGGTGAACTCGAACGCCTCGATGAACAGCGCCAATACCTGCTTGCTCAGCAGGCGGCCGGAAAGGGCGCGGGAGACCGTGTCCTTAAGCTGGCGGGGCAAGACCGCCGGGGCCGCGCCTCCGCCCGTCCCCGACACGTGCCGTGCTAGCACCTCGGCCACGGCGAGCTGGTTGATCGAACCATGCCTGGCCCGGATTACGTGCTTTTCCCATATCTGCCGGTAACTCCCCGGCTTGAGCAGTAATTGCCGCAGGTAGTCGCAGGCCGCTCGTCGTCCGGCCGCCTGCGCCATGTCAGAACAGCACCGACATAAACGTGCCGACCTCGGTAAAGCCGACCCGCCGGTAAGCCGCGCGCGCCGGGGCGTTGAAGTCGTTGACGTACAGGCTCACGACCGGGGCAATCTGGAGCGCCTGGAGCACCACCGCTGCCATCCCTGCGACCGCCTGCCCGCGGCCGCGCTCCTCCGGAGGCACCCACACGCCCTGTACCTGGCAGGCGAATGGCGTCACCGCGCCGATCTCGGCTTTGAACAGCACGCGTCCGCCCTCTATCCGGGCGAAGGAACGGCCGGCCCTGATCAGCTCCGCGACGCGGCCGCGATAGGCGGCGCCGCCGTCGACGCCGACCGGCGACACGCCGACTTCCTCGGTGAACATCGCGATGCAGGCCGGCAGCACCACGTCAAGCTCGGCGGGAAGCACGCGGCGCACCATCGGGTCCGGCTCGGCCTCCGGCAGCCCGGATATTGCCATGACCGGCTGCACCGCTCGCACCTCACGCGGGGTCCCCCAGTGCGATGCCAGCAGCGTCCACAGCTCGCTCACCGCATACGCAGGCCCCACGATCGAGGAGCACCGCCGGCCCTGCATGCGGGCCCGTGCCGCGAAAGCGGCTATCGCCGCCTGGCTGGCCTCAACCGGCACCAGGTTGGCGCCCGAGTAGCACAGCGACTCGAGCTGACCGCCCCCGTCGGTGTACCCCCAGACCTGGCCGCCGAGTCTGGCTGGCTCCATCCCGACGGCCCGGATCCGCGAGCTGACGAAGACGTTCGTAACGGGATCACGGTCGCACAGTGCGAGAACCTCGTCGCGGTCGTGATCTGTTAGCAGGCGCAGTGACGCTGATCGCCATGCCCTTGTGCGCAGCACATACCCAGCGTAGCGGGTATACCGGCGGTATCTAAGCCGCAGGTGCGGGCATGGCCGGGCATGTCGCGCTCACCTGGCCACTGCCTGCGGGCAACGCCCCGTCCCCCAAATAACGGCTGAGGTACCCGAGCACGCACGGATTCGGCGGCGTGGTGAGGGACTGCCCGTGGTTGCCGCCGCCTTCGACCACCACCATGCGAGCACTCGGCAGCAGCTTCCTGGCGACCAGGGCACCCTGATACGGAGTCGCGCCGTCGAGCGTGCCCTGCAGCATCAGGATCGGCGGCAGCCTGGCCCCGTCTATGTGCATCGGCGTTGCCGGGCCCTTGACCGGCCAGAACGCGCAAGCGGCGTTGAACCAGGCATTCCCCCAGGTTTCAAACGGGGCCTTGGCATAGACCCGGCTGTTCTCCGAGTTCCAGGTCGCCCAGTTCCGCGGCCAGTTCACGTCCGAGCAGTCCACCGCGTTGTAGACCGCGAACTCGTTCTCGTTCTGCTTCCCGAAGGCCTCGTACGCCGACACTAGTTCGCGGCCGTTGCCGTGATCCGCGAACGCGGCCAGGGCGAAGGCGAGGCTAGGCCACAGCGACTCGTCGTAGCCGCCCGCCAGGAAGGTGTCGCTCAGCTCGTCCGGCCCGACCAGCGGGCCTGACGGACCGGCGATCGGGCGGGCCTGCACGCTCGCCATGACGCGGGACCAGGTCGCGGCGACCGCGACCTCGCTGCCGCCAAGGTGGTAAACGTCCTCGTTGGCGGCGACCCACTTGAAGAACGCATTCATCCGGCCCTGGAAGGCATAGTCCTGCATGATGTTGTCCGCCCACCAGGCGCCGTCGGGGTCAACGACGCTGTCGAGCACCATCCGGCGGATATGGCGGGGAAACAGCGTCCCGTAGACCTGGCCGAGGTACGTACCGTAGGAGTACCCCAGATAGTCGATCTGCCGTTGGCCGAGGGCGACGCGGATCGAGTCCATGTCCCTGGCGATATCCGCCGATGTCATGTACGGCAGCAGCCAGCCGAACCTCTTCTCGCAGTCGGCGGCGTACATCCGTGCCCGGCCGATGAGGACCTGCTCGGCCGCCGCGCTGGCGGGCACGTAATTCGGGCGCGGCTTGCTGAAGAAGGATGGGTCGCAGGTCAGCGCCGGCACCGATGAGCCCACGCCGCGAGTGTCGAACCCGATGATGTCGTAATCGGCGGCGACCGCCGGGCTGAGCGCGGCCGCCACCTCGGCCGGCAGGGCCAGGCCGCTGCCTCCCGGGCCACCGGGGTTGACCAGGAGCACTCCCTGCCGCTTGCTCGCCGGCGCGGTCGCGGGCAGCTCGGAGAGCGCCAGGCTGATCTTGCGGCCACCCGGCCGTCGGTAGTTCAGCGGCACCTGCAGCATCGCGCACAGCAGCGTGCCCGAGTACGGCTGGCCGTCCAGTTCGGCGGGGCATCTATGCCAGTGCAAGGTCGAGGCCGCACTCGCACCCGTACCGCCGCCGGTACCCAGGCCAGTGCCGGTCCTGCCGCCGGTCGCGGTTATGGCAGGGGAGGTGACCGGGCCACCCGAACATCCGGCCAGCACACCGAGCAGCAGGACGGCCAGGATGGCCGCCAGGGCCGCGGGCGGAGCTGTGCCCGGCCTTCTGGTCATCCGGCTGTCCTGCCTGACGGCTCGGCCGCGGGCTGGCGACGTTACTCGGCGGGCTCCTGCGCCTCCGCCAGCTTCATCGCCTCTTCGATGAGCGTCTCGACGATCTGCGACTCGGGCACGGTCTTGATGACTTCGCCGCGGACGAAGATCTGGCCCTTGCCATTGCCTGACGCGACCCCGAGGTCAGCCTCGCGGGCCTCGCCTGGCCCGTTGACGACGCAGCCCATCACGGCCACGCGCAGCGGCACCTCCAGCCCGTCCAGGGCCGCGGTGACCTGCTCGGCCAGCGTGTACACGTCCACCTGGGCGCGGCCGCAGGACGGGCAGGACACGATCTCCAGGCCGCGCTCGCGCAGTCCGAGTGACTCGAGGATCGCGATGCCGACCTTGACCTCCTCGACCGGCGGAGCCGACAGCGACACCCGGATCGTGTCGCCGATTCCCTCGGCGAGCAGGGCCCCGAAGGCGACGGCCGACTTGACCGTCCCCTGGAACGCCGGGCCGGCCTCGGTGACGCCCAGATGCAGCGGGTAATCGCACTGCTCGGCGAGCTGACGGTAGGCATTGATCATCACGACCGGGTCATGGTGCTTCACGGAAATCTTGATGTCGGTGAAGCCGTGCTCTTCGAACAGCGAGCATTCCCACAGCGCAGACTCGACGAGCGCCTCCGGCGTCGCCTTGCCGTGCTTTTCCAGCAGCCGCTTGTCCAGCGAGCCCGCGTTGACGCCGATCCGGATCGGCACCCCGGCCGCCGACGCTGCCTTCGCTATCTCGCCGACCTTGTCGTCGAATGCCTTGATGTTCCCAGGGTTCACGCGGACGGCGGCACAGCCGGCGTCGATCGCGGCAAAGACGTACTTGGGCTGGAAGTGGATGTCGGCAATGACCGGGATCTGGGACTTGCGGGCGATGTCCGGCAGGGCGTCCGCGTCGTCCTGCGACGGCACGGCCACCCGGACGATCTGGCAGCCGGCCGCGGTGAGCTCCGCGATCTGCTGGAGCGTGGCGTTCACGTCGGCGGTCAGGGTGGTGGTCATCGACTGCACCGACACCGGCGCGCCCCCGCCCACGGGGACCGCGTGCTTGCCCTTGCCCACCATGATCTGCCGGGACATCCGCCGGGTTGCGAGCGGCGCCGGCGGCACCTGAGGCAGGCCTAGATCTACTGTCATATGTGATCTCCGGTTTTACCTGGCTTATACCTGTAGGTGAACTGGGTTGAAGATGTCGGCCGCAATCAGCAGCGTCCCGAAGCCTACGAGGACCGCAAAGACGAGCAGGCTCAGGGGCACGAGTTTCTGGATGTCGACGAGGCCGGGGTCGGGCCGGCCGAGGATCCTGTTGAACCAGGCCCGGATCCGCTCGTAGATGACGATCGCGAGGTGACCGCCGTCGAGCGGCAGCAGCGGCAGCAGGTTGAACAGCCCGACGAAGATGTTGAGCGAGGCGACCAGGTACACCACGAGCCAGACCTTCGCCTGCCACGGGATGGCCGCCTCGACCACGTCTCCGGTCACGGCCCCGACACCGACCACGCTGCTGACCTGGCCAGCCGGGGTCTTGGCCCGGTCCTTGGCAAACAGGTCGGGGATGGCCGCCGGCAGCTTGCCGATCGCCTGAACTGACGAGGTGATCGTGCCCGCGAACTGGGTGCCCGCGAACGCGATCGCGCTGAAGGGGTTCTGCCGTTCATAGACCACAGCGGACTCGACGCCAAGGTAGGGCACGGAGTCGCCGGGGATGGACGCCAGCGTGACCTCCAGGCGCACGTCCCGACCGTTCCGCTTGACGACCATCGGAAGCTTCGTGTGGGCGGGCTGCGACTTCAGCACGGTATGCAGCTGATTCCAGTTGGCTATCGAGTGGCCGCCGATGGAAATGATCGTGTCGTTGGCCCTCACTCCCGCCATCTCGGCCGGCGTCCTCGCGTGCGGCGCGCCAGTGCACGGATTGTTGCTGTTGAGCGCCGTATTGCTGACCGGGACGCAAGACGCGAGCCCGCTAACCGTGTTGGTGCTCGTCTGCTGCCCGACGGCGACGGCGAGCACGACGAAGAGGAATAGGGCCAGCACGAAGTGCATGAACGACCCCGCGGCCAGCACGATGATCCGCTGCCAGCCCGGCTGCTTGCGAAAAGATCGGGGCTCATCGGCGACGTCGATCTCGTCCATCCTGGTCATGCCGGTGATCTTCACGAACCCGCCGAAGGGCAGCACTTTGACGCCATATTCGGTCTCGCCGCGGAACGTGGACCACAGGGTCGTGCCGAAGCCCAGGAAGAATTGAGTGACCTGCATGCCGAACTTCTTGGCCGTGATGAAGTGCCCGAATTCGTGCAGCATGACCGAGATGATCAGGGCCACGACGAAGATCACGACGCCGAGCAGGAAGGTCAGGTGGCTGCCGTCCAAGATGACCAGCGCGGCGAGCACGGCGATCACGAGCATCGCTGTCCGGGCGCGCCTGAGCCCGGCGAGCAGGCCGCGTGACCCGTTCATGCAGCGCTCGTCCCTTCCCCGGCCCCGCTCAGCTCCCTAGCCCGGCCTCGTGCCCAGGCATCAGCCGCCAGCACGTCGGCTAGGTCCACGGCCGCTCCGGCAGGATCATGACGTTCCGAGACTACCTGGGCCACGGTGTCGACGATTCCGGCGAACGGGATTCTGCCCGCCATGAAGGCGGCCACGCATTCCTCGTTCGCTGCGTTGTAGACCGCCGGCATGGTCCCGCCCGCCGATCCGACCTGCTTAGCCAGCGGAACGGCGGGGAACGAGGCCTCGTCCAGCGGCTCGAAGGTCCAGGTGTGCGCGGCGGTCCAGTCGACTGCCGGGGCAGCATCAGGGACCCGGTCGGGCCAGCCAAGCGCTAGCGCTATCGGGATCCGCATGTCGGGCGGGCTGGCCTGGGCAATTGTGGACCCGTCGGCGAACTCCACCATCGAGTGAATGACCGACTGGCGGTGCACGACGACCTCGATCTGGTCGAAGCTGACGCCGAACAGCAGGTGCGCCTCGATCACTTCCAGGCCCTTATTGACGAGGGTCGCGCTGTTGATCGTGATCACCGGGCCCATATTCCAGGTTGGATGTGCGAGCGCCTGCTCTGGCGTCGCCCCGGCCACCTCGGAACGGCTGCGGTGCAAGAACGGCCCTCCGCTGGCCGTGATCACTAGTTTCCTGACCTCAGCTGACCGTCCGCCGCGCAGGCACTGTGCGATCGCTGAGTGTTCCGAGTCCACCGGCACGATCTGGCCGGGCGCGGCCCGGCGCGCCACCAGCGGTCCGCCCATGATCAGCGACTCCTTGTTGGCCAGCGCCAGCATCCGGCCCGCATCCAGCGCCGCGAGCGTCGCGGCCAGGCCGACCGCCCCGGTCACCGCGTTGAGCACCACGTCACATGACCGGCCGGCCAGCTCGGCGATGCCTTCCGGTCCGGCCAGCAGGTCGGGCAGTTTAGGCCGGCCGCCGGCCTCGCCGGCCTCGGCGACCAGCGCCTCGCCGACGTCGGCGACCGCGTCCTTATTGGCTACGGCCACCGCCTCTACCCCGAACTCCAGCGCCTGGCTGGCCAGCAGGCCTGGATTCGCGCCGCCGGCGGCGATCCCGGTCAGCCGGAACCGGCCCGGGTTGCGCCGGATGACGTCGGTGGCCTGCGTTCCGATCGACCCAGTCGACCCCAGCAAGATGACGTCTCGTGGCGGCGCGGCGTACGCGGGCGGCTGCGAGTCCATGCCGCCATTCTCCCCCGGTCGGTGTGGCCGGTGCATCCGGTGAGTACCGTGAGAGCCGTGAATCCCCTGGATATCCTGACGCCCGCGTCATCTCCCGGTCGGCCGAGATGACGGAGCTCACCCTGCCGGCGGCGGCCGCCGGGAAGGACGGTCAGGCCGCGGCGACTGCCATCCAGGACGGTCAGGCCGCGGCGACTGCCATCCAGGACGATCGCGCCGCGGCGGACGGCCAGCCCGCCGGGCCGATCCAGCCGACAAACTCGCCCCAGCCGGCCGCGCCGCCTGAGCCCCTTGGCCAGCAGCCGGACTGGCCGGACGCCGAGCGGCTGGATCAGGTCGTGGCCCAGCTGGCCGCGTTGCCGCCGCTGGTGTTCGCGGGCGAGTGCGATCTGCTGAGGACCCGGATGGCCGCCGTGACCAGAGGCGAGGCATTCGTCCTGCAGGGCGGCGACTGCGCCGAGACGTTTGCCGGCGCAACGGCCGATGCGGTTCGGGGCAAGTTGCAAACGATCTTGCAGATGGCCGTCGTGCTGACGTACGGGGCGAGCGTCCCGATCGTGAAGATCGGCCGGCTGGCCGGCCAGTTCGCGAAGCCCCGCTCCCGGCCGACCGAGATTCGCGACGGGGTCGAGCTGCCTGCCTACCGCGGTGACGCGGTCAACGGATTCGAGTTCACTTCGGCCGCCAGGACCCCCGACCCCGACCGGCTGCTGCGCGCCTACCACAGTGCCGCCGTCACCCTGAACCTCTGCCGGGCCTTCACTACCGGCGGATATGCCGACCTGCACCAGGTACACGCGTGGAATCAGGACTTCGTCAGGCAGAGCCCGTCCGGCCAGCGCTACGAAGGGCTGGCCAGGGAGATCGAGCGTGCGCTGTCATTCATGCGGGCCTGCGGCGCCGACCCGGAGGAACTGCGCACCGTCGAGTTCTACTCCAGCCACGAGGCCCTTCTGCTGCCTTACGAACGCGCGCTGACGCGCGTCGACCCGGCCAGTGGCGGTGCCTACGACCTGTCCGCGCATTTCCTCTGGATCGGCGAGCGGACAAGGGAGCTGAACGGCGCGCACGTCGACTTCGCCAGCACCATCCGCAACCCGATCGGGGTCAAGCTCGGGCCCACCACGACGCCCGACGGCCTTCGCCGGCTGGTCCGCAAGCTCAGTCCGGACGGCGAGCCGGGTCGGCTCACGCTGATTACCAGGCTCGGTGCCGGCCGTATCCGCGCGCTGCTGCCACCGCTGATCGAGGCCGTAACAGCCGAGGGCATCCCGGTGGCGTGGGTCTGCGACCCGATGCACGGCAACACATTCGAGGCTCCGAGTGGCCACAAGACCAGGCACCTTCAGGACATCCTGGATGAGGTGCAGGGCTTTTTCGAGGTGCACCGGAGCCTTGGGACCCACCCCGGTGGCATCCACATCGAGTTCACCGGGGACAACGTCACCGAGTGCGTCGGCGGCAGTCACGCGATCATCGCCGAGGACTTGCCTCAGCGCTACGAGACCGCCTGCGATCCTCGACTGAACCGCAGCCAGTCGCTGGACCTCGCGTTCACCGTCGCCGAGAGCTACCGCCGCTAGCGCTGCACGATCCCGCCGGGCGCGGGGCCGCGCCGGGAACTGAGCCGCGCCGTGCGGGCAAGTAACCGGTTGAGAAGTCCCGAACCTCCGAGAGAGCCCGGCACATGGCAGCGCAGAGCCCGACCGGCCCGCCCGACGACCACGCGAACCAGTCCGCCGACGACGACGCGGCGATCATCGCCAGGTCGTTGCAGGACCCCGAGCAGTTCGCGGTGTTGTTCCGCCGGCACGCGCCGCGGCTGTACCGGTACGCGGCCCGTCGGCTCGGCCGGGATCTGGCAGACGACGTCGTCGCGGACACATTCCTGCACGCATTCCGGCAGCGCGCGAGCTACCGCGGCGACTGCCCGGACGCCAGACCCTGGCTGTACGGCATCGCCACGAGGCTCATCGGCCGCAACCGCAGAGCGGAGGTCAGGCAGTACCGAGCGCTCGCGCGCACCGGCACCGATGTGGTCGCCGACTCGTTCGCGGACGTCGTCGACGCGAGAGTGAGCGCCGCCGTCGAATACCGAAGACTGGCCGCGGCCCTGACCGGCCTGCCCGCGGCGTACCGGGACGCGCTGCTGCTCATCGCCTGGGGCGAGCTGACGTACGAGCAGGCGGCGGTCACGCTCGGCGTGCCCGTGGGGACGGTCAGGTCGCGTCTGAGCCGGGCCCGTGCGCGGCTCAGGCGCGAACTCGAGGAGGGTGACGCCGACCCGGCGGCGACCGGGGCCAGCACGCAGGCCGGCCAATCACGACTGACGACACGGGTGGAGCTATGAACGAGATGGAATTGCTGACGAAGATGCTGGCCACGATCCCTGAGGATGCGAGCCCGCCGCGCGCGCAGGCGCGCGTGCTGGCCGGGATCCGGCTCGATCAGCGGCGTCGGCTGACGTCCCGTTGGGCAGCGGCGCGCAGGTGGCTGACCGTACCGGGGGCGGATCTGCGCGCGCGGGCCGCGGGGGCACCCGCGAGGCGCGGAGCCCGCCGGCCG
>JASHUG010000420.1 GCA_030040155.1 Streptosporangiaceae bacterium
TCTTGGCAGCGTGACCGACAAACAGGTTGGCGTCGCGATCATGTGGGCGGTGCCGGCCGTCTGCTTCGTGCCGGTGATTTATGCGCTGATGATCTCGTGGCTTGGCGAACGCGACGATCCGGACCGAGAACTGCGACAGGCCGACGGTGACGGCGCACCGCTGACCGGCTTCGCCGGCGCTCCCCGCCCGCCGCGCGGCTGGCGCCTGCCCCGCAGCTGACCCGCAGGAGGCCGGAATAAGCCGGTGTCGCAGGTCGCTGCGGCTCCCGTACACTTGCGCAGTGCTCCGCGTGCGACCGTGCCTACGGCGTCGTCGCGGCTCGGCGACCGGGATGTAGCGCAGCTTGGTTAGCGCGCCTGCTTTGGGAGCAGGAGGCCGCGGGTTCGAATCCCGCCATCCCGACTGGTAGCAGGCTTTTGATCAGCGCTCCAGCCCGCTTATGGAGCCAAAGTGGGTGCCAATTGCTATCCGCTCTTGTAGCTGCCTCCAGGCGGGCTGTCTCGGCTAGACGAAGACGCGCGTTGGCGCCGCCGGGATCAAGGTCGCAGAAGTCGCGCAAGATCGTGAACAGCAAGATCGACACGAGCGGGTCGGGGCCACTAAAAAGGCCAGTGACCTGGGCAAATATGAGCCCGAGCTCGATGCCGGACCGACGCTCTGTCCTTCGCCCAATGGCGGCTGCGGTCTCGAGCCGCCCAGATCGCCGAGTAGGAATGCCTGCTGGACCAGCAGGAATACGCGGTCTCAGGCGCGCAGAATGTACTTTCGGTCGCGGCGGGTGGCATGCCCGGTAGCGGGCCAGCCACAGACAGCGGCCTGTCTAGCGCCGCGTCGCCGAACTGAGCCGAGCATCTCGCGGCAGAATCGGCCAATGCTTGGAGGAGGTAAGTTCGGATGGAATGCATCGTCCGTCCGGGTTGGACCGGATGAGAGGAGGCGGTCGCCGATGCGCTGGCTCAAGGTACTCGCTATCGCCGTCGCTGTCGTGGTCGTTTTCGTCGTGATCTCTGCGCTGTCGCACATCCTGTACTTGGCCGGCGTTGGCCTGCTGATCGCCGCTGCGCTCTTCGCCGCGTTCAAGGGATGGGAGCAGACAAAGCGCGCCCGTGAGCGCCGTGAGGAGCGCCGTCAGCAGCGCGAGGAGCGCCGCGCCAATCCGTCCATCGAGGCGCCCCGGCAGCAGCCCACCGGGCTCCCAATCGAGGCGCCCCGGCAGCAGCCCACCGGGCTCCCGCCCGCCGCCACTTCTTCCGGCTTCGACGTGGAAGAGGAGCTTGCCCGCCTCAAGCGTGAGTTGCCTGACCGTTAGCAGCCCGGCACGCCGGTGGCATGTGCCGTAGACCTCGGCAGGTCGACGACGGCTGCGAGCTGCGGTGGACTGCCTCAGCGCTCCGTCTCGTCGCGTGCTCGCTCTACCAGGCGCGATGCCCACTTAGTTGCATCAGTCGCGTTGCGTGATGAGATCACCTGGACCCCGTAATGCGCCGCATCCTTGAGGCTCAGGAGGCGCCCAAGCTGAGTTGCCAGCTTGTCTCCGTCTGGCGTAGCCGCCCTGAGCAAGTCTTGAGCCGATCTGTGGTCCTCGCCGCGGTGAATGCGTCCAAGCCGCGCGCCGCAGATCGCATCGGAGGCCGCGATTCCTGAAAGTACGGCCAGGCCGGCTGCAACGTTGAGATATTCGCTTCTAGCTGGCTCAGCGAGCACCTGACGGGCGACTTCGAGGTACGCCTGCGCCGCCCCAAGACGAATGCGGGCATCGGAGGCGCTGCAAGTTGCGGTACGGATCGGCTTTGGCATGTCAGCCGGATGCCTTCACAAAGGGAACCAATGGATCGCTCGCCTCGCCTGCGACCTGTATCGCGTCACGGGAGATCTCGCCGTACAGCGACGTGTTGCGTCGTTTGTGGTCAGCCCACTCGTAGCCGGACATCTGCACGACCTGCAGCGGATTGCCCGTCCAGGCATGCATCTCTTCGTGGAGTTGATCGACCTGACGGCGCCACCGCGCAACCTCCCTATCGGTGAGCTGCAGTGTCGTCATTTCATTGGCAAACCCTGCAAGCTGACGACCAAGCGCGGCTGAACCACGCCGCGGATCCGAATCGCCCGGAAAGGGCGCGTGAACTAGCAGCAAGTCGATATCGCTGTCGGCGTGACCGTCGCCGCGCGCCGCAGACCCGAAAACGCAGGCATACAACGGCTTGGTCTTCCAGCTGCTCAGCCTGGATCGCAGCCGTCGCCACATCTCGAGGCGCAACGATGCGAGCAGTACCGCGATGGGCGCGGCGACATGATCACGGTTGAGTTCGTGCACCCTGTTCCGGCCCATCTCGGTGGCTCGAACGATTCCTTGCTCAACCAGGCGGGCCAGGCTCCGGCGAACGCCAACCTCCGAGCCGCGTGGCATCTGCGCAGTCACCTCGCCTGCCGTCAACGGTTTGCCGACCTTGGCCAGTACTGCAAGAACGGGGCCGTCTAGCGTCGCCGTGACCGCGCTTGTCGGGTCGGTGAGATCCACGATCTAAAAGTATAGGTGCCGATCTAATTCGATAGCAAGCGGTCTAATGCGATAGCCTGTGCCGCCAGTGAACATGGCGGTGTGCTCTAGCGCCGTCCCAGGAGCCAGAAGGATCCTTCGCAAGCAACCAGGACGAAGAGCCGGACCACACTCAGCCAGCCTGCCGCCCAGTCATCTCCATCCAGCCGGAGTTCCTGAAACCCGGATCGGTTCATTCAGCAGCGCTAATACCGACGCTTCAGTGCCCTTTGAGCGGGAGCCAAAGTGGGAGCCAACGGGCACAGACGTCAGGAGCCATCAGGCTACGTCCGGCGAACATCGTCCCAGCTAGAGGCCACATCGGGCGACGCGTGGCTATGTCTGGCGGCTGGGCGGAGCTGATTTGGGAGCAGGAGGTCGCGGGTTCGAATCCCGCCATCCCGACGGCATCTTTCGAATGTGTGGTCAACTCGCCGAAGCAGGCGCGAACCGCAGCCGGGTGTCGCCTGATGCCGCCCGCCGTAGCTCGGCGCCTGAGCACGTCGGCTCCCCAGAGGCATAAATCAGCGATCTACTCGACTTTAAGCCCCGACAAGCCACTGTTACCTCGGATCGCCATAGCCCACCCAGACCTGGCGACGCGCCTGAACCCAGGCCATGTTGTCTAGGCGGGCGTCCGTGGAATGAGCGTGCTGGCGCATCAGGCCCCGGCGATGCCGCTGGTCGCGTGCGCTACGGGCCTGAGCCAGCCAGCACGAGCCGGGAGCCAAAGCGGGAGCCAATAGTTCTGAACATCTTGCGCCAGCGCCGCCGAGCGGCCGACGCGGCGAGCGGCCGACGCGTACGCCGGAGTCACAGGAACTGCATTGCACTCACATGCATGATATCCGGGTGATCTTCAGGAAGATCTTGACGGGCTGAGGGACCTGTACTCCGTGGAGATGGAGGCCTTGCATGCCGGTCACGGTTGCGCTGACTCGCTCACGTGATGCTGCCGGGCGGTGCGGCTGGCGGTTTCCAGCCCATCGCCGCGGCACGGCGTTGGTGATCGTAGCTTTGCTGGTCGCCGTCAGCCTGACATGCGTCGCGCTCGGGCACCGGTTCGACGGCGAGCTTGGTGATGACGGTGTCGTTGGGTGGAAGGGCCGCCAGTAAGCGGGCGGCATCGGGTATCTCAGCGAGACTGGCCGATGGCAGCAGCGGCGATCAGCAGGCTGGGGACCCAAGCGCGAATCCGGCCGCCATGCGGGCATCGTCCTGCGGGCCGCCGGGCCGGGTCGGATACCTCTGCTTACAGGTCCAGGAGGCAGATCTCGGCGAAGTCGGGGTTGAGGTTGCCCGGACCGTCGCCGGCCCGCGGATTCGACAAGATCTCCGTGCTGCC
>JASHUG010000421.1 GCA_030040155.1 Streptosporangiaceae bacterium
TCTTCCGGCATACCCGACTCCTCTGGCCTGCCGGGTGCATAGTCGTCGGGCGCGCCAGCAATCGTCTCTTCGCGGTCACCCATACCGCCAGTGTGCGCCACGGCCAGGGCGCACTCCACCGACGGCGCGCCCGTGCGGCGCAGCACAGCGTGATGCCCGCAAGAGGTTCGCGAACTTTACGCCTAATCTGGGGATAGATCCGTTGTCAGGATTAGCCGCCGTCACGGCCGGCGAAGTTCGCGGCGGCCCTCGCGAACTCGGTCGCCGCAGGTCATTCGACGGTCACGCTCTTGGCCAGGTTCCTCGGCTTGTCCACGTCGTTGCCCAGCGCGACCGCGGCGTGGTAGGCCAGCAGCTGCAGCGGCACCGACAGCAGAATGGGATCCAGCTCAGGCTCGTTGCGCGGCACAACGAGCACGTCGTCGGTGACACGGCCTGCCACCCCAGAGTGACCGATCACCAGCACACGGCCCTGCCGCGCGCGGATCTCGCCGAGAGTACCGAGGTTCTTCTCCAGTAGCTCGTCCTCCGGCAGGACGGCGACGGTCGGCAGCGCAGGACCGACAAGTGCGAGCGGCCCATGCTTGAGCTCGCTTGCGGGGTAAGCCTCGGCGTGCAGATAAGACACTTCCTTGAGCTTCTGCGCGCCCTCCCTGGCCACCGGCCAGCCCCGAACCCGGCCGATGAAGAACATGCCGGGATACTCGGCGAAGTCCTTGGCCGCGGCCGCTATCTCCTCCTCCATCGCGAGGATCTCGGCGATCTGGCCCGGCAGCTGCCGCAGGCCGGTGACGATCCGCTGGCCATCAGCGGGTGACAGGTCTCGGATGCGAGCCAGGTGCAGCGCCAAGAGCGCGAACACGGTGGCGGTCGCGGTGAACGTCTTGGTCGAAGTGACGGATACCTCAGGGCCCGCGTGGAGGTAGACCCCGCCCTCGCACTCCCTGGCGATCGTGCTTCCCACCGTGTTAATGACGCCGATGGCCCGCCCGCCCTTGCGCTTGACCTCCTGGACCGCGGCCAGGGTGTCGTAGGTCTCCCCTGACTGGCTCACCGCGATGTAGAGCGTGCCCTCCTCGATCACCGGGCTGCGATAGCGGAATTCCGACGCCGGCTCGGCGTCGGCCGGCACCCTGGCCAGCTCCTCGATGAGCTGAGCGCCCAGCAGACCGGAGTAATAGGCGGACCCGCAGCCGAGGATCTTGACCCGGCGGATCGCCCTGGCCTCCCGCGGGTCCATATTCAGCCCGCCCAGGTGCGCGGTCGCGAACCGGTCGTCCAGCCGCCCGCGCAGCACGCGCTCGACGACCTGTGGCTGCTCGTGGATCTCCTTGTGCATGAAGTGGGCGTGCCCGTCGGCGTCGTAGCTGGTCGCGTCGGTTTCGATCACGGCGGCCTGCTTGGTAGTCCGGCGCGCGTCCAGCGTCGAGGTGCGGAAGCCGTCGGCCCTGATGGTCGCGATCTCCCCGTCGTCCAGGTGAACGACCTGACGGCAGTACCTGACCAGGGCCGCCACGTCCGAGGCAGCGAACATCTCCTTGTCGCCGATGCCGAGTAGCACGGGGCTGCCATTACGGGCCACCACGATCCGGTCAGGGCTGCGGGTGTCGATGATCGCGAGCCCGTAGGTGCCAACGACTTGCTTGAGCGCCAGCCGGACGGCTTCCTCGAGGTCGCCGTCGGGCCCGGCGGCGATCAGGTGCGCAACCAGCTCGCTGTCGGTCTCGGAAGCGAACTGAGCGCCGGCGGCGGCGAGCTTGGCGCGCAATTCGTCAGCGTTCTCGATGATGCCGTTGTGGACGATGGCGATCGGGCCGCAGCTGTGCGGGTGAGCGTTTTCGTCGCTCGGCTCGCCGTGCGTCGCCCACCGGGTATGCCCGATGCCAGGGCTGCCCTTAAGCCGCGCCGGGAGGTCAGCCGCCAGATCGGCCACCCTGCCCTTGACCTTGCGGACCCGCAGGTCGCCGCCTCGGCCGAGAACCGCGATCCCGGCCGAGTCATAGCCTCGGTACTCCAGCCGGGCCAGACCCTCTAGCAGGACCGGAACGCTGTCCCTGCCGCCGACATAAGCCACGATTCCGCACATGAGCTCTCCCGCCTCCCCCCTGGCCCGGACCGCTCTGCGCGGACCAGATACCTTCCGGGGCCACCCGTCTGCGCGCCGGGCGGCCAGGTCGTGTTATTCGACGCCGCTCAGCCGTAGACGATCCTGCGCAATTGGCGCAGCGACAGCTCGGGCGGCATGTACCGGCGCTGCGGCATCTCCGCCGAGATGCGGGCAAACACCTGATCATTGGTCAGCCCGCGCTCCTTCAGCTCGCGATGCCTGCGGCGGACGAAGTCGGGCGCCGCCTCGGAAAAGTATCCGAGGACGTCGGCCACGACGCGGGCAGCCTCTGGCGGCGTCAGCGGGCAGCTGCGGACGAGGTACTCGACGAGCTCAGCTGGCGGTTCCGGCCTCGGCATGCGGGTAATCATGCCCGGACCGGAGCCCTTCAGCAACATTCCTGCCCGAGTTCGGGCAGGAATCACGCGTTAGCGCGCCTGCAGGCACGCACTTTTCAAAAGACCAGGACCGGTTCGACCTGCGCGGCCAAAGAGACACGGGCGCGGGACACACCTCGTTCCCCGAAAAGAACACCTCGGGCCGAGTCACCCGCTTGCATGGCCAGGCTAGCGGTGGCTCGCAACCTCGCCTGACGGCATCCGGGCCAGCTGACTGCCAGGGGCGGAAGAGGGCCCCGGCGCGTTGGCTTGGGGTGGCCCACCCTCTGCCCGGTCAGGCGGGTCGGGTGGCTCTATCTTGGCTACGGCCTTGTTGTAGGCCTCCACCACCCTGCCCACCTCCGATTCAGGATCACGGAACCAGTTGGTCGACCAGAGCCGGTGGTAGCTCCAGCCCAGCCGCTGCAGGTGCTCCCCGCGCAGCCGGTCTCTGTCGCGCACGCTGCCGGACTTCCGGTACGACGCGCCATCGGCCTCGATGGCCAGCACCATCCGCCCAGGGTCCTGCGGGTGGGTTGCCGCGAAGTCCACCCGGTACCCGCCGACGCCATAGCGCGGCACGACCGTGATTCCCCGCGCGGCCAGCCGGTCGCGCACGTCCTGCTCGAACGAGTCGAGCCCGGCCGCGCCGGTCGCCTGCGGCTTGCTGCCGCCTGAGCTGGCGTAGTCCAGATAGTCGGCCAGCATCCGCGCCCCGGCTTTGGTAACCCGCTCCGGGTCGACGTCGTGGCCGGAGAACGAGCTGACCAGCGTCAGCCGGTGCTTGGCCCTGGTGGCGGCCACGTTCAGCCGTCGTTCGCCGCCATCACGCAGCAGCGGACCCCACTGGTAGCGCATCCTCCCGTCAGGGTGCTTGCCGTATCCGACGGTGAAGATGATCGCGTCGCGCTCGTCGCCCTGCACTCGCTCGAGGTTCTTCACGAAGAACGGTTCCGCGCCGTCGTCGGCGAAGAACTGCTCAAGCCGCTCGGCCTCGTCCTCGTCGACGCGGGCAAGCGCCTCTCGAAGCGCGGTGTCGATCCGCTCCGCGTGCTTGATGCCGAG
The DNA here is from genome assembly GCA_030040155.1 of Streptosporangiaceae bacterium. GTDB lineage: Bacteria > Actinomycetota > Actinomycetes > Streptosporangiales > Streptosporangiaceae > JAJYUU01. Next base: position 3,550 of record JASHUG010000421.1, read on the forward strand.
CGCGATGACTCCGAGAGACTCGTCCGGGTACTCACGCGCATGCTCGAGAATGAGCTCGACGACCTTCTGCACCTCGGCGGTGACCGACACCTCCTGGCCCGGCCCGGATCCCTGCGCGACTACCACGTGACGCAGGCAGTCTCCCTTGAACACTCCTGGGAATGTGGTGAGCGCGCCGCCGTAGATCCGGCTGTTGGAGAAGGCGACCAGCCGCTCGTCCCGGCTGCGGTAGTGCCAGGCCAACGGCGCCGTCGGGAGCAGTGGCCGGAGTGCGTCCAGCACCGACTCGAAGCCGACGCCGAACGAGACAAGGCTGTCGTCCTCCTCCGCGGTCTCGTCGTCCGGCTCGCTCACCCGGGTGAAGAAGTTCGTCGGCGGCAGCTGCCTGTCGTCCCCGGCCACGACGATCTGATGGCCGCGCATGATGGCCGGTATCGCATCGGCGGGAACGATCTGGCTGGCCTCATCGAAGATGACCACGTCGAAGAGGCGAGCCGCCGGGAGCACCTGACTGACCATCAGCGGCGACATGGCCCAGCACGGTTTGATCGCAAACAGGACATCGCTCGCCTGATCGAGGAGGCGGCGCAGGGGAAGATGACCGCGCCGCAGGGCCGCCTGCTTGCGGATCACCCGCGCCTGCAGCGGGTGCCGGTCACACGCCACCGTAAGCG
>JASHUG010000422.1 GCA_030040155.1 Streptosporangiaceae bacterium
AAACTGGTCCGCCGGCCACGCAGCTGGGTCAGCGTCGCCCTGCTATGCGGCCTCCCGGTAACGGTCGCGATCTTCGTCGCCGTCACCCACCTCGCGCCGGCGCCCGGCCAGGGTCCGGAGCTGCTGTCGGCGGTGCTCTCCAACGGATCGTTGTTCCCGGCCGCGGCGCTGGCGATCGTTCTGCCCATATTCCTGCCGATTGCAGTCGCGATTGTCGCCGGCGACTCAATCGCGGGCGAGGCCAGTACGGGCATGCTGCGGTACCTGCTGGCCCGGCCGGTACGCCGGAGCAGCCTGCTCGTCGCGAAGCTGGTGGCGCTGGTCGTGTACGTGCTGCTCGCCGTCGTGCTCATCGCGCTCACGTCCTACGTGACCGGCCGCCTGCTGTTCGGATCCGCGCCGGTCGCGATCACTTCGAGCGGGATCACGACCAACGCCGTCGCGACCTCGCTGTCCGGAACCGGGCTCGACGCAACCGAGGTGCTGCTGCGGACTGCGGGCGCGGTCGGCTTCATCGTCGTGTCGATGCTCGGGGTCGGCGCGATCGCCCTGTTCCTGTCGACCGTCACGGACTCGTCGCTCGGCGCTGCGCTCGGTGCGCTTGCGGCACTCATCGCGAGCGAGGTCCTGGTCACGCTCAACTCGGCTGCGGCTATCAGCCCTTACCTGCCCACCCGGTACTGGCTGGCCTGGATCGACTTCTTTCGCCAGCCGATCCTCTGGGCCGACATCGACCGGGGGTTCGCGATCCAGGGCGTCTACCTGCTGGTCTTCCTGGGTGCGGCGTGGGCCAACTTCGCTACCAAGGACATCACGAGCTAGCCCCGGCTCGGCTGGGCGTCATGCGCCTCACCTCTGGGCGCGCGCCTCAAGTCGAGCACGCGGCCGCAACGGTCGGCTGGGACGGGTCGCGCAGCGGACCTGGGCCGATCGCCTGCAAGACGATCGCGGTCACGACTGGGTTGGTCGGAAGCTGCGAGTGGCTGATCCGCGCAGACGGGCAGAGCGACTGGACCGGCAGGTTGATCGCGCCGGCCAGCCGGGCCGAGTCCGGCGGCGTGACCGTGGTGTCGTCGGTCGTCCACAGCGACAGCCAGCGCGGCAGGCCGGCCGGATCGGCGACGCGGAGGCTGGCCAGCAGGCTGCTGCCGGGCGTGAGCTGCTGGCAGGCAATCGGGCACGCGTCCGGAACCAGCCCTTGCGCCCCCGCGGCCAATTCGGTGCCGTGGAACGGCGAGCCGAGCGTGATCACGCGCCGGGCCTTGGCCACGCCGTCGTCGAGCCGGGCCCAGATGAGCGCGACGACTCCGCCCGCCGAGTACCCGATGACATCGACCGACGGCGCGCCGCGGGCCAGCACCTGGCCGACGGCCGTGTTGAGCACGGCGGCGTCGGCGAGCAGGCTGCCGGTGCCGGTGCCGGGCAGGTGCACGACGATGGCCTCCCGGCCGGTGGCGCGGATCCGGCTGCCGAGGACGTCGAGCGCGCTGGTGCCTCCGCCGTAGCCGGGCACTAGCAAGACCGGTCCTGGCCGGTTCTGCGGGGGCAGGCCGGAGGGCTGGGCGGGTCCTGGCCGCAGCGCCGCGATGAGCACGGCCGCGACGGCCGCGATGACGAGCACGGCCACGGCAGCGGTGAGCGCCCGGCGCCTGGGCGACATGCTCGCCAGCACCGTCGCCGGCCCTGACCGTGTCAGCCGCGATACTGGCCCGCTCATGCATCAACGGTAGGGGAAAGGGAACCAGTCGCTGGCCACGTCCCAGCCACCCGCGCCGACCCGGCGGGGTCGGCAGGGTACTGAGCACATCCCGTAACCTTGGCTGGTGACGCTTCGCCTGCATGACACGGCTACGCGCTCGGTGCGCGAGTTCACCCCGCTGCTGCCCGGCCGGGTGTCGCTGTATCTGTGTGGCGCAACCGTACAGGCACCGCCGCATATCGGTCATATCCGATCGGGTCTCGTGTTCGACATTCTCGTTCGCTGGCTGCGCACGAGCGGATATGAGGTCACGTTCTGCCGCAACGTCACGGACATCGACGACAAGATCCTGCACGCCGCGCATCACGCCGAGGTGCCGTGGTGGGCCGTGGCCGAGCGCAACCAGCGCGCTTTCACCTACGCCTACGAGGCGCTGGGGTGCCTGCCCCCTGATGTCGAGCCGCGAGCCACCGGCCACGTGCCGGAGATGATCGCGCTGATGCACCGGCTCATCGATACCGGTCACGCGTATCCGGGCGGCGGTGACGTCTACTTCGACGTGCGATCCCAGCCGGACTATGGCGCGCTGTCGGGTCAGCGCCTGGATCACATGCTTGCGGCCGACGACACCGAGGACGTCCGCGCGAAGCGGGACCCGCTGGACTTCGCGCTGTGGAAAGGGGCCAAGTCCGGCGAGCCCTTCTGGGACACGCCGTGGGGACCGGGTCGGCCCGGCTGGCACCTGGAATGCTCGGCCATGTCCACCAAATACCTCGGCACCACGTTCGACATCCACGGCGGCGGGATGGACCTGATCTTCCCGCACCACGAGAACGAGATGGCCCAGTCACACGCCGCAGGCGACGGCTTCGCGCGGTACTGGGTACACAACGGCCTGGTCCGCATCGGCAGCGAGAAGATGAGCAAGTCACTCGGCAACTCGCTGCTGGTCGATGAGATGATCAAGACCGTCCGGCCGATCGAGCTGCGCTACTACCTGGGCCAGGCGCACTACCGGTCGGAGATCAACTACTCGCCGGAGGCGCTTGCCGATGCGGCGACCACCTACCGCCGGATCGAGGGGTTCGTGACTCGCGCCGCGGAGGCTCTGCCGGCCGACGCGATCGCCGGGCAGGCCTCGATCCCGGCGGCGTTCGCTGCGGCAATGGACAATGACCTCGGTGTCCCGCAGGCGCTGGCGGTCCTGCATGAAACGGTCAGGGATGGGAACGAGGCGCTCTCCGCTGGCGACGAGTCCGGAATGGCGAAGCGGTTCGCGGAAGTCAGGGTGATGCTCGGCGTGCTCGGTCTTGACCCGCTGGCAGAGCCGTGGGCCAGCCGCGGCGAAGGAGACACCCTGCGGCCGGTCGTGGAGGCGCTCGTGCAGGTGGCTCTCGACCAGCGCGAGGCCGCCAGGAAGCGCAAGGACTTCGGGGCGGCCGACGCGATCAGGGATGAGCTGCAGATGGCCGGCGTGGTGGTAGAGGACACGCCGCGCGGGCCGCGCTGGGAGCTGCGCAGGTGACGGGGCGTTCTGGCGGCGGTGGCGGCCGTGGCGGGCGGACGAAGACCGGCAAGCCGCGACCGGGCACCGGCGGCTACGGCAAGCGCAAGCTAGAAGGCAAGGGGCCGACGCCGCCCGCCGAGCTGCGTCCTGGCCACCCGGCCCAGCGCAAGGCGGCGGCCAAGGCGAAGAGCACGGGCGTCCGGTCGCCGGATGGCAAGCGGTCCGGTAGCGGACTGGGCAAGACGACCCGGCCGGGGCCGGTCACGGGGCGTGGTGGCGCAAGCCGGGCCGCAGGCCGTAGCGGCGAGCTCAGGGCGAGGGGCGCCGGCAGTGCCGCCGAGATTGTCGCCGGGCGAAACCCAGTTCTTGAGGCCCTGCAGGCCGCGGTCCCGGCCACCGCACTGCACGTCGGACCGCGCCTTGACGAGGACGAGCGCATCGGCCAGGCGGTCATGCTCGCCGCTAACCTGGGCATCCCGGTGGTGGAGGCGGGCCGGGCGGAACTTGACCGGATCACCGGCGGTGCCATCCACCAGGGGATCGCGCTGCGGGTCCGGCGGTACTCCTACGCCGACCCGGCCGACCTTGTCCAGGCGGCCCGCGACGGCGGCGTGCCGCCGCTGATCGTGGCACTCGACGGCGTGACCGACCCGCGCAACCTGGGGGCGATCGCCAGATCCGTGGCCGCGTTCGGCGGCCACGGCATCCTGGTGCCGTCACGACGGTCGGCCGGCGTGACGGCGGGCGCGTGGAAGGCGTCCGCGGGCACGCTAGCCACGGTCCGCGTGGCCCAGACCGCAAACCTGACCAGGGCGCTGACCGACTATCAGGAAGACGGCCTGTTCGTGGCCGGGCTCGACGCCACCGGGAGTGCGGACGTCGGCGAGCTTGATCTGGCCGACTCGCCGCTCGTGCTGGTCGTCGGCTCGGAGGGCAGGGGACTGTCCCGGCTGGTGGCACAGCGCTGTGATGTGGTGGCGCGGATCCCTATGATCGGTGCCGAGTCGCTGAACGCCGGAGTGGCAGCGAGCATCGCTCTCTATGCGGTCTCCCGGATCCGGGTCGAGCGCGCATAGCTCTCCGTCCCCTCCTGGCCGACGGTCTGCCGCGGAGTAATGACCCGGACGGACCTACGGCACTTCCGCCGCTTACCGGACACGTCGCTGGTCGGCGCCGTGTCGGTGCTCCGCAAGTACTGCAGCTCGCGCGGGCAGTCCGCCCTATCGTGGTGTGTGGGAGAGGTGATCGCATGAACGATCACGACACGGCCGGTACGGCAAGCACGGTTTCTGGCACGGCCGAGGCCGCCCGCGCCAGGATGGCAGCCGACCTGCGAGCCCGCTCCCGAGCGCTGAGCGAGCCCATTCAAGCGGCGTTCGCGACGGTGCCCCGGCACCTGTTCGTGCCCGAAGTCGGCCCGTCCGCTGCATACCGTGACGAGGCATTCGTTATCAAGTGCGGCCCGGATGGCATCCCGATCAGCTCGTCATCGCAGCCCGCGATGATGGCGATCATGCTCGAGCAACTCGACCTGCGAGCCGGGCACCGGGTGCTGGAGATCGGGACCGGGAGCGGCTACAACGCCGCGCTGATCTCGGTAATCACGGCACCGCGCGGCAAGGTCGTCAGCATCGATATCGATCTTGAGCTGGTTGAGCGCGCGCGTTCGAGTCTGGCTGCGGCCGGTTTTTCTGACGTCGAGGTCAGGTGTGCCGACGGTGGGTACGGCGACCCGGCCGGCGCTCCGTTCGACCGCGTTGTCGTCACTGCGGGCGTATGGGACATCGCGCCGGCGTGGTTTGCGCAACTAGCCGACGGCGGTCGGCTGGTCTTGCCGCTGTCGGTACGCGGCATCGAGCTTTCTGTCGGGCTGCAGCGTGCCGGCGTCGGCTGGCACAGCACGTCGGCCTGCCGCTGCGGCTTCGTGCGGATGCTCGGAGCTTTTGCCGGACCGCAGGCGGCGCTCAGGCTTGACGGCGAAGAGCCGCTAATCGCGCTGATCTCCGACGGCGCCGCCGCGGACGTCAGCGCGGTGATCGCGGCGCTCGCCGGGCGTGTCGTCGACCTGCCGACCGGGCTGGCTGTGACCGATCAGAGCGAGCTCGGTGACCTCGACCTATGGCTGACCGTCACCGAGCCGCAGCTAGACCGGCTCACGGTCCTAAGTCCGGTCACCGGCCGGGTGACACCTCAGCCGCTGCTTCCGCTCGGCGGCTTGCTGAGCGATGCCACCGACCCCGAGCACCTCGGCATCGCCACGCTGCTGCCCGGCACGGGCGGCGGACACTCCGTAGACGTCGCTGTGCGCGGTTACGGGCCTGGCGGCCTGGCGCTGGCGGAGCACCTCGCGGCGCGCGCGCGCTGGTGGCATAAGCTTGGCCGCCCAGGTGCCGCCGACATTCGGCTGAATGTGTACCCGGCCGGGACCGGCGCGGAGCTGGCTGCCGGAATGGTAATGCTGGACCGGCCGAGCGCGAGGATCGCGGTCGGCTGGCCCGATCGCGGTTAGCTGGCCCGCTCAGCGCTTTCGTACAGCAATGGCGCCGGTCCCACAATCAGCGGGTCGGGCTGGCCGACGAGGTTGTCGTCCTTGCCCTCGTACGGAACGCGGGCAAGGACGTACCGCATCGCCTCGATCCTGGCCCGTTTCTTGTCGTTGCTCTTCACCACCGTCCACGGTGAGTCCGGCAGATCGGTGAAGAAGAACATGGCCTCCTTGGCCTCCGTGTAGGCGTCCCACTTGTCCAGCGAGGCCAGGTCGATCGGGGTCAGCTTCCAGTGCTTGACCGGGTCGCGCTGTCGCTCGATGAACCGGCGCAACTGCTCCGACCTGGACACCGAGAACCAGAACTTGACCAGAGTGATGCCGTCCCTGGCCAGCATCCGCTCGAACTCCGGTGCCTCACGCAGGAATTCCATGCACTCGTCCGGCCGGCAAAAGCCCATCACCCGCTCGACTCCGGCCCGGTTGTACCAGGACCGGTCGAACATCACGATCTCGCCCGCCGCCGGCAGGTGCGCGACGTAACGCTGCAGGTACCACTCCGTCTGCTCGCGCTCGGTGGGCTTTTCCAGCGCGACTATCCGAGCACCGCGCGGGTTGAGGTTCTCGGTGAACCGCTGGATCGTGCCGCCCTTGCCGGCTGCGTCTCGCCCCTCGAACACGATGACCAGGCGGCTGCCCGTGGTCTTGATCGAGCGCTGCAGCTTCAGCAACTCGATCTGCAGGCCGCGCTTGGCCTTCTCGTACTGCTTGCGGCTCATGCGGACTTCGTAGGGATAGTCCTCCCGCCACGTGTCGACCCTGGAGCCGTCCGGCCTTGTGAGATAGGGCCCGCCTTTGCTCTGCTTGATCCGCAGGCCGAGCTGTGCGGCCAAGTCGTCAAGAACCTCGGCGACTCGCTTGTCAGATTTCTTGCCGGCCACAGGTCCGTCCAGGGTCGGCGGGCGGGCGGTAACGGACTACGGGCCGGCACGGCGGCGACGTCACCGGTCCGAAGTGCCCTTGCCTCGGGCATCCTTCATTGCTGATGTTGTCTTGGTGGCCAGGCCCTTGAGCCGGTCGGCAGCCTGTGAGGCCGCCTCGCCGGCCTGCTTGCCGGCTTTCTGCGCGGCGTCACCGGCCTGCTTGCTGACCTTCTGCATTGCGTCGTTGTCGGCGTACTTGGACTTCGCTTGCTCGTAGAGGCCGCCGGCCTTGCTCTTGACCTTCGCGACGAGACTCACTTTTGCCTCCGTCCTGCGACGAGAAACCGCTGTCAGTAGTCGCGATCAATGCTCAGACCTAGATACCCTGCGAGCTAGGCAGCACACCCCAGGCGGGAACGCCGGTTCGGCAGACTGGGGCGGCAGTCTGCCGTATGCACCGCGATTTCAGTAGCTCAACCCGGCTTCCCGTTTTGCCGGATATCTAGTGCGTAACGAATCTCGATTGTCGAGGGAACCAGAAGCTACGCTTCAGCGTGTAGGAGTCTGACAAGTCTTCTTTTCAATCGCCTCGCCCGAGTTGCTCCGCACTTTCCGCGGGTGCGAGGCTCTGGGCGGGCTCATGTTGGGGAGTGATTGATGAGGCGTAACGTTCGGCGGTGGCTGCTGGGCGCGGCGGCAGTTGCCGCTACCGGCGCAGTAGCGGCTGGCCAGGGAGCAGCTGTCGCGGCTCCGGCCCACGCAACCGTGCCCAGTACGACCACAGCGGCCTATGTACCACCAAACAAGCCCCTCTACTTCGGCGAGACTGGCGCCGCGGTGAAGAGCGTCCAGCGTCGGCTGGCTCAATTGAAGTACTATCCAGGACCTATTGACGGCAGCTATGGCCAGGACACGCTGGAGGCCGCCTGGGCCTTCCGCGAGGTCCAGGGACTGCCGATGAACGAGACTACTGGCGCCGAGCCGATTAACCGGGCGTTCGAGCGTGCCCTGGTGCATCCTGTAAAGCCCTATGTACTGATCAAGCACGGTCCGGCTACCAGGGTTGAGGTCAATCTGAAGCACCAGGTGCTGGTGCTGTACAAGGACAACGAGGTCGCGCTGGTCGCCCATGTCTCCTCCGGCGGCGACTACTACTTCTGCAACCCAGGTGGCGGCGGGTGCGGCTACGCGATCACCCCTGACGGCAACTTCACCGCGCTGTCGTTCCAGTCCGGCTGGATCACCGTTCCGCTCGGGACGATGTACAACCCGGTCTGGATCAGCTACCAGTACGGCGTGGCCATCCATGGCGACGAGCCGGTGCCCTGGTACCCCGTGTCGCATGGCTGCATCCGGGTGTGGCTGGATATCGCCAATATCTTCCACAACATGATCACGGTCGGAGGTTCGCACGCCACGCCGGTCTACGTTCGGGGGATTGCGCCCTACGAGCCGAGCATCGTCGGATAGAACCCGCACGCCGGCCGGTCCCAGGCTCGCCTGGGACCGGCCGGCGCTTGTGGTTATTACCTGCAAACCCAGTTTGATGCTTCTGGCCGGTATGCTATCGCCGCTGGTAGTTCGAGGCTTTAGTGGAGCTGATCATGAAGCGTGGAATCGTCGCCGCTGCGGCGGCCGCCGTCGCGGCCGCAAGCCTGGCCGCCTGCGGCAGTAGCACTACGCCCGGCGCGGGCGGCAGCACCTCCAGCAAGATCACCTGTACCTACGCTGGGATCCAGAACGCCCTGTATAAGAAGGGTCAGCTCACCGTCGCCACCGACCAGCCCGCCTACGCGCCCTGGTTCGAGAACAATAACCCGGCGAACGGCAAGGGGTACGAGAGCGCCGTTGCCTACGCCGTGGCCAAGCAACTCGGCTTCAAGGCGTCCCAGGTGCACTGGGCGTACGAGCCATTTAATGACTCCTACGCGCCGGGCCCGAAGAAGTTCGACTTCGACATTAACGAGATCTCCTACACCCCGCAGCGGGCGACCGCGGTCACGTTCTCGAACAGCTACTACGACGTCACCCAGGCGCTGGTCGTGATGAAAGGCTCACCGATCGTGACCAAGCACACGCCGGCCGAGTTGAAGTCGTACATCTACGGCGACCAGATCGGGACCACCAGCCTGCAGTTCATTAACAGCGACATCCAGCCGACCACGACGCCGAAGGTCTACCAGACGCTCAACGTCGTGGCGTCGGCGCTGCAAACGCACCAGATCCAGGCGTTTGTGACCGACACGCCGACTGCCCAGTACATGGCCGCCGACCAGATCCCCGGCGCGCTAATGGTGGGGCAGTTCCCCTCGGCCGATGAGCACTACGGGCTGCTGTTTACCAAGGGCAATCCTCTCGTAGCCTGCGTTAACAAGGCCATCGCGGCGCTGACGGCCGACGGGACGCTGACCGCGCTGCAGAAGCAGTACCTCGGCATCTACCAAGATGTGCAGACGATCAAGCCGTAGCTCCCTACCGCTGTTATGAGGGGCGAGGACGTCACCGGGGATCGCCTGGTCAGCCACGACACCGCCAGCCCTGCTACCGGAGCGCACATCGCTGGCTCGTTCGGCAGCACCGGGCGCGGGCCCCGGCTGCTGTCCGGCGGTGGCCGGCGCGCCGCCGTCGTGTCGACGGCCAGCACCCTGGTGGTGCTGGCCGCGCTCGTGGCGATCTTCTGGCTCGCGCCGGGGAGCGCAGCGGTGCGCCATACCTTCTTTAACCCGACCGACATGTGGCAGTCGTTCATCGGCGACCCGAAGAAGGGTTACTACTCAGTCGGCGCGGCCATCTGGCTGAACATCCGGATGTTCCTGGCCGCCGAGGTACTCATACTCGCTCTCGCATTGGTTATAGCTCTGGTCCGCCTGTCGACCAGCCCGGTGATGTTCCCGTTTCGCGTCCTCGGAATGGTTTACGTGGACTTTTTCCGCGGCGTGCCGCTGCTGCTCGTGGTCTTCGCGATCGGGCTTGGCGTGCCGGCGCTGCGGCTGCAGTTCGTCTCGGCGCAGTCAGCCGCGGTCTACGGGGTCGCGGCGCTCGTGCTGTCCTACTCCGCCTACGTTTCCGAGGTGTACCGGGCGGGACTCAACTCGGTACACCAGAGCCAGGTGGCCGCCGCCCGGTCGCTTGGCCTGTCACACGGCAAGGCGCTGCGCTATGTGATCCTGCCGCAGGCCGTCCGCAACATCATCCCGCCGCTGCTGAACGACTTCATCAGCCTGCAGAAAGACACCGCGCTGGTCGCGGTGCTCGGCGCCATCGAGGCCAACGAGGCGGCCCAGATCTACAGCGCTACGGTCTTCAACTTCTCCAGCTTCACGGTCGCGGCCATCCTCTTCCTTGCGCTGACGATCCCGATGGCCAGGTTCACTGACCGGCTCATCGAGCGGGACCGGCGACGCCGGCTGGCCGGAGCGGTCAGATGACCGCGACCTGGCCCGACACGAGCAGGCCGGCCGAGGCCACGGATGCGATCCGGATCGAAGACCTGCACAAGTCCTTCGGCGCGAACGAGGTGTTGCGCGGGATCGACCTGGCCGTAGCCGCGCACGAAGTCATCTGCCTGATCGGTGCGTCCGGATCGGGGAAGTCGACCCTGTTGCGGTGCGTGAACCTGCTCGAGCCGATCAGCTCGGGCCGGATCCGCCTGCTCGGCCAGGACGTCACGGCACCCGGCGTTGATGCGAACCTCGTCCGCCGCCGGGTGGGCATCGTCTTCCAGTCGTTCAACCTGTTCCCGCACATGACGGTGCTCCGCAACGTGACGCTCGCGCCGGTGAAGGCGCTCCGGATGCCGAAAGCCGAGGCCTACGCACTTGCCACCGAGCTGCTCGAGCGGTTCGGCCTGGCCGAAAAGCGGAACGAGTACCCCGACCGGTTGTCTGGCGGGCAGCAGCAGCGAGTGGCCATTGTCCGCGCGCTGGCGATGCAGCCGCAGATCATGCTGCTGGACGAGGTGACAAGCGCCCTCGACCCGGAACTGGTCGCAGAGGTTCTCGACGTGATCAGGGAACTGGCCGCCGGCGGGATGACGATGCTGATCGCCACGCACGAGATGGGTTTCGCCAGGGACGTCGCCAACCGGGTCTGCTTCCTCGAAGAGGGCGGGATCATCGAGGCCGCGCCGCCGGCCGAGCTGTTCTCCAACCCGAAGGATGAGCGCACACGGCGGTTCCTGCGCCGGATCGTCGAAGCCGGGCGGATGTAGCGCCG
>JASHUG010000423.1 GCA_030040155.1 Streptosporangiaceae bacterium
TGATCAGGAGCATTATTCTGGGATGGCCGCAGCAGAACAGCGAGCCGCTGATAAATGATTTCCTTTTCATCCTTGTCGGTCTCAGGACCCGATAGGAACTGTGCTGTGCGATCGAGTTCAGCAAGAATTAGCTCAATACGCTTGTCAGCCTGGATCAGACTCTTGGAAACGTATTCCGCGACCGCGTCGGGGGTGGGATAGTCGAAGATCAGCGTCGCGGGCAGCCGCAGCCCGGTCGCCGGGTTCAGCCGGTTCCGCAGCTCCACCGCGGTCACCGAGTCGAACCCCAGATCCAGGAACGCCCGCCCGGCCGGCACCTCCTCAGCGCTGGCATGACCCAGCGCCGCAGCCGCCTCCGCGCGCACCAGGTCCAGGACCACACGATCACGTTCGCGCCCCTGCAGCCCCGCCAGCCGCGCCGCCAGCGGCGAGGTATCCAGATCATGGACGTCGGGTGCTGCCTGGGCCAGCGCCTCACGGGCCTGCGGTATCTCGCTGATCAGCGGCCGCGGGCCTCCTATGGTGAACGTCGGGGCAAACCGCGCCCAGTCGATATCAGCGATTGCCGCAGTGGCCTGGTCGTAGTCGAGCACCTGCTGCAGCGCGGTGATGGCTAGCTCTGGCTCCATCGCCAGCAGCCCTCGGCGGCGAAGCTGCTCAGAGCCAGGCCCATCGGCCATTCCCGCGCCTGCCCACGGGCCCCAGGCAACCGAGGTTGCGGGCAGGCCGTGCATCCGCCGGTATCCGGCGAGCGCATCGAGGTAGGCATTGGCTGCGGCATAGGCGCCTTGCCTGCCACCGCCCCAGGTTCCGGCGGCCGAGGAGAACAGCACGAACGCCGACAGGTCCATGTCCTGGGTGAGCTCATGCAGATGCCACGCGGCGTCAGCTTTGGGCGCGAGCACAGCGCTGGCGCTTTCCAGGGCCAGCGTGTCCAGGCTGTCATGATTAGTAACACCGGCAGCGTGAAACACCGCAGTCAGCGGCTCGGCGGGCGGGATCGCGGCCAGTACTGCGGCAAGGGCAGCGCGGTTACTGACATCGCAGGCCGCGAAGATGGCCTGGGTACCATGCAGGGCCAGCTCTGCGGCCAGCTCCCCCGCGCCTGGCGCGGCGTCACCGCTGCGGCTGGCCAGGATCAGCCGCCGAGCACCGCCGCGGGCCAGCCACCGAGCCACGTGCCCGCCCAAGCCCCCGGTAGCACCAGTGATCAAAATCGTGCCCTCGGGTGCCCATACCCGCGCTGACGGCATGCTGCTCGGTTCGGCCCGGCCCAGCCGGCGTCCCAGCAATGCCCCGTTCCGCACCGCCATCTGGTCTTCCGCGTCCCCGCCCGCCAGTGCCCGGGCCAGCAACGCCGGACTCGCCGCCGCCCCGGCAGCCAGGTCCACCAGCCCGCCCCACCGCTGCGGGATCTCCAGCGCCGCAACCAAGCCCAGTCCCCAGACTTGCGCCTGGAACGGATTACGGACTTCCCAGTCCGCGCCTGCTTCCACCGCCCCGCAGGTCAGGCACCACAATGGTGCCTCAATTCCCGCATCCCCCAGAGCCTGCACCAGCGCCAGCGTTCCGGCTAGCCCGGCTTGCACCGCACCGCCCTGCAGCACCCGCTCGTCGGCTGCTAGCACCGACACCACACCGGCCATCGCCCGCTCATCAGCTCCTGGCTCACCACCAGCAGCGCCCAGCGCAGCCGTGATCAAAGCCGCAATGTCCTGGCGGGAAGCGCTCAGGCCATCAACGACGACCGGGACGACCTGCCCGCCGTGGCCATTAATCGCCTGCGCCGCAGCCGCAGCCAGCTCTTCTCCTGCGTTGTCTGGCGGGACGGCCAGCAGCCATCTGCCTGCCAGCAGCGGCTCTTCACCGCGAGCAATCGGCACCCAGCCGACCTGATAACGCCATTGCTCGACGGCTGAACGTTCGCGCTGACCACGCCGCCACGACGACAAGACGGGCAGCAACGTACCCAGCGATGCCCTGGCCGCCTCGTCCCTAACCCCAAGCGTGGCCGCAACTGCCTGCTCATCACCGCTGTCAACCACAGCCCAGAACCCAGCGCCCGCACCGTCCTCGCCCGCCGCCGCGCCAGCCGCCGGCCCGTCCTGCAGCCAGTACCGCTGCCGCTGGAACGCATACGTCGGCAGCTCAACCCGCCGCCCGCCGCAACCAGCCAGCACCGCCGGCCAGTCCACCGCCACACCACCGGCAAACACCTGCGCCACCGCCCCGAACAGCGCCCGCACCCCCGGCTCACCGCCGCGCATCACCGGCACCCACGCGCCCTCGCCGTCCTCCCCCCCGGCCAGGCATTCCTGGCCCATCGCGGTCAGCGCCGCACCGGGACCCAGCTCCAGATAGCTGGTCACACCCCGAGACTCCAGCCAGCGCACCGAATCACCGAAACGGACAGGCTCACGCACATGCCGGACCCAGTACTGCGCCGAGCACACCTGCTCGGCAGAAACCGCCTCGCCCGTCACGTTGGACACCACCGTCAGCAGCGGCGGCCGGAACGACACCCCCGCCGCGGCCCGCTCGAAATCACCAAGAACCATGTCCATGTGCGGGGAATGGAACGCACGACTGACCCGCAGCCGCGTGGTCTTACGGCCGCGCTCCTGCCACAACCGGGCAACATCGAGCACCGCATCCTCATCACCGGAAATCACCACCGAGGCCGGGCCGTTCACCGCGGCGATCGAGACCTGCCCCGCCCTGCCCCGCACCGACTCCAGGACTTCCTCCTCCGAAGCCCGCACCGAGACCATCGCCCCGCCGGCCGGCGCCGCCGCCATCACCCGGCCCCGGGCCGCCACCAAAGCACACCCATCCTGCAGCGACAACACACCGGCAGCATGAGCCGCGGCCAGCTCCCCGACCGAATGCCCGGCCACGAAATCCGGCCGCACCCCCCATGACTCAGCCAGCCGGAACAACGCAACCTCAACCGCGAACAACGCCGGCTGAGTGAACTCGGTCTGATCCAGCAAGCCAGCATCCGGCGAACCCGGCTCAGCGAACACCACATCACGCAACGACCGGCCCAGATGCCCGTCCAGGCACGCGCACGCCTCATCAAAGGCCCCCGCGAAACCCGGGAAAACCTCATACAACTCCCGGCCCATCCCGGCCCACTGCGACCCCTGCCCCGGAAACACGAACGCGACCTTGCCCGGCCCGTCCGCCACCCCCCGCACCACCCCCGCAGCCGGCTCACCCCGCTCCAGCGCACCCAGCCCGGCCAGCAACTCACCACGGTCACCGCCCACCACCACCGCACGATGCTCAAACACAGCCCGCCCGGTAA
>JASHUG010000049.1 GCA_030040155.1 Streptosporangiaceae bacterium
GCGTTATCGAGGTGACCCTGCTCGGGCAGAACGTGAACTCCTACGGAGTCGGGTTCGGAGACCGGCTGGCCTTCGGGAAGCTGCTGCGCGCCTGCGGCGGTATCGACGGAGTGGAGCGGATCCGGTTCACCTCGCCGCATCCGCGCGACTTCACCAACGACGTGATCGAGGCGATGGCGCAGACTCCGACCGTGATGCCGCAACTCCACATGCCGCTGCAATCCGGGTCGGACCGGGTGCTGCGGGCAATGCGCCGCGCCTACCGCCGGGACAAGTACCTCGCGATCCTCGATCGCGTTCGAGCGGCCATGCCCGAGGCGGCCATCACGACCGACATCATCGTGGGCTTCCCCGGCGAGACCGAGCAGGACTTCACCGACACCCTGGACCTGGTTCGCGAGGCCCGGTTCGCCGGCGCCTTCACGTTCCAGTACTCGATCCGGCCGGGCACGCCGGCCGCGGCGATGCCAGACCAGGTGCCCCAGGAGGTAGTGGCCGCGCGGTATGAGCGGCTGGCTGCCCTGGTCGCCGAGGTGGCGGGCGCGGAGAACAGCAAACTCGTCGGAACCCAGGTGGAAGTCATGGTGGCCGTCGGAGAGGGACGCAAGGACAGTGCCACGCACCGGATGTCAGGCCGGGCGAGGGATAACCGGCTCGTGCATTTCGCCCCGCCGCCGACTGCGCCCCGGCCGGGCGACGTGGTCACGACGGTCGTCACCAGTGCGTCCCCGCACTACCTGCTAGCCGACGAGACCCCGGTGAGCGTGCGGGCAACCCGCGGGGGCGACGCCTGGGCTGCGCGGCAGGCGCGTGCCACGGCCGAGTCCGCGACCGGGCCCGACCGCGCTGGCGTGCTGCTCGGGATGCCATCAGTCCGCGCGCGAACCGCAAGCTAAGCGGCCGGCTGCTCTGCGCAAACCGGGCCGCTGGTGGATAGCGCTGGCCGCCCGCAAGGATGGATGGGGCCGGGTCAGCTGTCTTCGTCTTCCTCCTCGTTCTCGTCCCAGTCCATCTCGTCGTCCTCCGGGTCGAGGTCGTCGTCCAGATCGAACTCGTCGGCTCCGTACTCGTCGTCCTCAACGCCGTTGGGCGCCGTTATGTCGTCGTCATAGCTCATGAATTAAACCCCCGGCTCGCGCGGCTGCCGCGCCGCGTCGCGTGTGCAGGGACTTACCCCGCGCTGTCAGACTGATGCAATGCTACGGCCAGCGATCGCGGTGGTGGGGCCCACTGCAGCCGGCAAGTCTGATCTCTCGCTCGTACTGGCCAGGGCGCTCGACGGGGAGGTCGTCAACGCCGACTCCATGCAGCTGTACCGGGGCATGGATATCGGCACCGCCAAACTGACGGCGCGTGAGCGGGGCGGGGTGCCGCATCACCTCCTGGACATCTGGCCGGTCACCCAGACCGCGAGCGTCTCGGAGTACCAGCTGCTGGCACGTTCGGCGATCGCCGGCATCCAGGAGCGGGGGCGCACGCCGATCCTGGTGGGCGGCTCTGGCCTGTACGTGCGGGCCGCCCTCGATAATCTCCAGTTTCCCGGTACCGATCCGGACCTGCGGACCCGCCTGGAAGGCGAGCTTGCACAGGTCGGGCCGGCTGAACTGCACGCCAGGCTGCGGGCTGTCGACCCGGCCGCCGCAGCGGCGATCTTGCCCAGCAACGGGCGCCGGATCGTCCGGGCCCTGGAGGTCGTACAGCTAACGGCCAGGCCGTTCAGCGCCACGCTGCCCCAGTATGAGTACGCAGTCCCCGCGATCCAGGTCGGCCTTGAGCTGCCCAGGACCGAGCTGGACCGCCGGGTGACCGAACGCGTCAACCGGATGTGGCAGCTGGGCTTGGTCGAGGAGGTCCGCGGTCTGGTCCTGGCCGGCCTGCGCGACGGCAGGACGGCGAGCCGGGCCCTCGCCTACGCCCAGGTTCTCAGGTTCCTGGACGGCGAATGGACCGAGGCGGAAGCGGCGACCCAGACGATCTTGGCAACCAAGCGGTTCGTGCGCCGACAGGAGTCCTGGTTCCGCCGCGATCCGCGGATCAGATGGCTCCGTGGCGATAGCGCCGATCTTGCCGAGCAGGCCCTGGCTGCGGCTGCCCGGAGCGAGCTCGGCCAGACAGGACCGTGAGCGCCGGCCACTAGCATCGGAGCCATGCGACCTGCCAAGGGGCATGACTTCGCGATCATGCCCGACCCTGCCGGGCTGCTTGACCGGGCCGTGGACTGACCGGGTACCTCGACATGGACGTTACCGAGACGGTGCCCGGCACGCCGGCACCCGCGCTGACACGAGAGTCGGTGGCCCTGCGCACGCGCCGCCTCGCGGCCGCACGCCGACGGGCCAGTGCCCTGCTGGCCGCGGTGACGGCGCTGTTCGTGGCCGTCACGGTGATCGGCGCGCACGGGACCCTGCTCGGCTACGTGCAATCAGGCGCGGAGGCGGCGATGGTCGGTGGCGTCGCGGACTGGTTCGCAGTGACGGCCTTGTTCCGCCGGCCACTGGGGCTGCCGATACCGCACACCGCTCTGATCGTCGAGCGTAAAGACCAGTTCGCGGCCACGCTGGGCCAGTTCGTGCAGGAGAACTTCCTCAACGCCGAGGTTCTTGTCGAGCGGATCCGCGCCACGCGCGTCGTTCCGCGCCTGTCCGAGTGGCTGGCCGACCAGGCTAATGCCGCCCGCCTGGCTGGTCATGTCGCCGATCTGGTGGTCAGGATGGCCGATGCTGCGCGTGACGAGGATGTCCAGCGCGTGCTCGCCTCGGAGTTGACACGCGCCCTCGGCGCCGTCGACGTGGCGCCGCTGGCTGGGCGGGCCCTGCGCGTGGTCCTCGCCGGTGACCGCAAGGACGAGCTGATCAACATCATTGTCTCCGTCGCCGACCGCTACCTCGCCGATCATCAGGCCGAGCTGCGCGAGCAATTCGCGGGTGAGTCACCCCGCTGGGTACCCGAGCGGGTTTACCGGGTGATCTTCGACCGCCTGCACGGCCGGCTGCGCCAGCGACTGGCGTCGATGGCCGCCGACCCCGACGACGAGACTCGGCGCCAATTCAGAGAATGGATCGCCGGGCTGCCTGGCCGTCTTGAGACGTCCCCGGAGCTGCGCGAGCGCGGCGAGCGCCTCAAGCAGGAGATCCTGACCAGCGCTGCGCTACGGGACTGGTCTTTCGCCCTCTGGCAGCGGGCCAAGGACACCTTGCGGGCCCAGGCGGCCGACCCCGAGTCTCAGCTGCGCCGCCGGCTAGCCGAGGCGCTGGTTGCGGGAGGCGAGCGCATCGGATCAGACGGCGGCCTCCAGGACAGCATTGAGCGAGTCGTCGAGTCAGGCGCGAGGGCGCTCGCCGATCAGTTCCATGACGAACTCGCCGGCCTCGTGACGGCGACCATCGAGCACTGGGACGCCGCCGAGACCTCGAGCCAGCTCGAACTGCTCCTCGGGCGAGACCTGCAGTACATCCGCATCAATGGCACGGTGGTCGGAGCGAGCGTGGGACTGGCCCTGCACGCCATTGCGCTAGCTCTCGCCTGATCCGCGCGCCGCCGGGCCGCCGGCCAGTGCCGAGCTGATCTCCCGCACGCCTAGGTCGGAAACCGCTCCACGAAGTCGCTAGCGAGGCGAGCCAGCTCGGCAAAGTCGGGCGTGCCTGGCTGGCAGAGGATTTCATCGAGGGCCGCTTTCATGGCTTCGTACTCGGCCTCAGCCGTCGGCCGTGCGGCGAAAAAGCGGGTGTGAAACATCAGCCCGTACACACCGCACGTGATGGCCCACGGCGCGATCTGACCGTCCTGTTCCAGCGTGATGCGAGCGCCGACCTCGTGTTCCTCATCCAGGACGATGGTGCCGCCTTCCGACCCCTTCGTGCCGATGCTCGTTCCGTTGCCGAACGCATGCCAGGTCACGTTCGTTCCTTGCGTCGTGGTCCCAAGCTATGGCTACCTTATGGCGCGAACGCGTCCAGGGAACCCGACAGAGCGGACCGCGGCGATCCCTGCGGTGCGCGAGTCGCCTAGCATCGGGCCCATGCGGTTTGCCAAGGGGCACGGCACGGGGAACGACTTCGTGATCTTGCCAGACCCTGACGGGCTACTTGACCTGCCCGCGGACCTGGTCGCGCGCCTGTGTGACCGGCATACCGGGCTGGGCGGGGACGGGATACTGCGAGTGGTTCGGGCTGCCGCCGCCGGGGCGCCGGGGGAGCAGGCGGCCGAGTGGTTCATGGACTACAGGAACGCGGACGGCAGCCTGGCCGAGATGTGCGGCAACGGGGTTCGCGTCTTCGCCAGGTATCTGCTCGACGAAGGGCTAGCGGAGGGACCAGAGCTAGCGGTCGCGACCAGGGCCGGGCTGCGCGTGGTCGGGGTCGAGGCCGACGGCCAGCTCACCGTGAACATGGGCGGTGCGAACGTGACCGGCCAGCGCTCGGTCCAGCTTGGCGATCAGCTTCTGACCGGGCTGGCGATCTCGGTGGGCAATCCCCACCTGGCCTGCGTGGTCGGCGAGCAGGTAGCGAGGATCGACCTGTCCGCACCGCGGCTGGTGCCGAAGGCTGATCCGGCTGCCGAGGTGAACGTCGAGGTGCTGCGCCTCACCGGCGAGCATGAGATTGAGATGCGAGTGCACGAGCGCGGGTCGGGCGTGACCTTGTCGTGCGGTACGGGCGCCGTTGCCGCAGCGGTAGCAGCGGCCGCCACGGCGGGGGAGTGGCTCTCAGACCGCGAGTCGCCGTGGATCGTGAACGTTCCTGGCGGAAGGCTGGTCGTGACGCCGAGCGCCACGGCCAGCCTTCTCACCGGCCCTGCGGAGATCGTGGCTCGGGGCGAGATCGCTGCCAGCTGGCTCGCTGGATTGTCGCCCGCGGAGGTGCCCATCGGCTGAGCTGGCTACAGGCCGGCCGGATACGGCCGGGCCGAGTGGCCTTTGGCCGGCCCGTCCGTGAGCTTGAGTCCCACGTTGATGAGCGTCCATCCGGCACGCTCTCGGATCGATTCGCGCTGCTGGCGGTCGGCAGCCGCCGGCCGGTGGCACCGGGATGCACTCTCGCGGACCTCGGTGACGTGCTGCACGGCGACCCGGTCGAGCATCTGCGTGTTCATCGCTGTTAAATCCCTTCTGGGTTAGCTGGTGCGCTGGGCATGGGGCCCGGAGCGTTGTGGTGGTTAGGAGTCGGCCTGCTCGTCCGCGGCGGGCTCCGGACGCGCGCTGACCTTGCGGACCCTGATGTCGCCGCTGATCGTGCGGCACCTGATCTCTAGATCCGCGGATTCGCCGGGTTGCCCGTCGTCGTCGGCCTCGTCGAGCTCATTACGAACATCACCCGACATCGTGGACAGGTCGAGGTAGACCCCCTTGCCCCGCGCGACGGCGACGTTGATGTCGCCCGAGAGCGCTTCGATGCTGGCGCGCCCCGATGAGAGCTCCTTGATGTCGACGTCACCGCTCACTGTGTTCGCCGTCAGCTGCCCGCCGACCTCCCCGACGGTGACGTCTCCGCTGATCGACTTGACCTCGAGGTCACCGCCCACGCGCGTGACGTGGATGTCGCCCGAGGTGGTGTCGATCTTGGCATCGTCCTCCGCTTGGTCGACGAAGATGTCGCCGCTGGCTGACTTGACGCTGACATCGCCGTCGGCTGACGCCACGGTGACGTCACCACTGGCGGTATTCACGTGCACCGCCCCAAGCTGGCCAACGCAGGAGACATCCGCGGACGCCGTGTGGACGTCGCACGCCGACCGGGCCGGAGCTTTGATCGTCAGTTCGAGGTCATTGCGGCGCATGAAGCTGACCCGCGGACCGTCGACGACGAGCCTGCCGTCCTGGAAGGTGACGGTGACGTGCTCCAGGAGTTGCTCGCCGCTGCGGCGCGTCGGGACTACGCGGACGGTAATCACGTCGGTCTCTGCCCCGGAGATCGCGACGCTCCCTGAGGGCCAGGGCGCAACCCGGATCGAGGCTGGTTCGGCGCAGGGGAATTCCCAGTTAGTCATGGCTGTGCCCTTCGGTGAGCAGGTGAGTTGAGCGGTACGAGTTCAGGAGCTAGCTGCGGGCGAACCCGCTGTAACGTCTGCCGACCGTGATTCGGGGCTTGGGGCCGCGGCTCGACGACCCGTCCAGAGCGCGGCTGATGGCGCGGACGAGCCAGGCGTTGACGGACTGCCCGCTGGCGGCTGCGGCCGCTTCGACGCGTGCCTTCAGGGTCTCCGGCATCCGCAGCGTGAGCCTCGTCTGGCCCGCATCGTCGCCGGCGCTCTCGGGACCTTCGGCCGAGGTCTCCTCCTGCGCATCAGCATCCACAGTGACGACGAACTCGGGCTCCATGCCCGTCAGCCGGACGTCAACGATCGCGCCGTCGAGTCGTGAGGTGATCTCACTGGCCGCGGCCGACAGCACGTCCAGCAGGGCGAGCCGGACCGAGGAGTCGAGCGACTCGGTCAGCATCTCCGCTGCCCTCGTGATGTCGTCTCCGGCGAACCGGGTGATGCCGACGAGTTCCCGCCGGAGCGATTCTGCGTACTCGCTGAGATCCATGACATCATTATGACGTCATGGATGACGTCTGTCAACTCAGCATACGACGTCATGCGCTGCCATCTATGACGTCGCTAGGGCGTCGATGCGACGTCTTTCTGGCGGCTGAGCGGCGTCACCGATTGCGCTGAGGCCGCGGTCGGCTCGTCGGGGCGCCTCGCCCCAGTGCCGTGTGGTCCAACGGCTCGCCACTTCGCGGCTTTTGTCGTGCATGTAAAGGCGGGCCACGTCGTGAATGTGACATAGCTATGGCTAGAACCGGGATAAATCGCTTTTCCAGCCATAGCAATCTCACATCCATGAGTCGGGCGGTGGCTCCCGGCGCGGCGGCGGGCCCGTGATCGGCAATCGGGTCCCTCGGCGCAGGCCAACCATGCGCTGACGGCGGACCGGACAGGCGGGCTGACGTCGGACGGCCCGGCGGGCTGACGTCGGACGGCAACCGACGGCGGCACCCGCTTAGGCGGGGTCAGGGTTCGTCGGTCAGCAGCGAGTGCGCCGGCCTGCCCAGGATCGAGGCGTCGAGGACCTCGGCGACATGGGCCATCGGCAGCGTTGGTGCGCCCTCGGCCGACAGCGCATGGCTGATCTGCAGCGCGCAGCCGGGATTGGCCGTCACCAGCAGGTCGGCCTGCGCAGCCCGGACGGCGCGGGCCTTCCGCGCGCCCAGCTCGGCTGCCGCCTCGGGCTGGACGAGGTTGTAGATGCCGGCCGACCCGCAGCAGGTCGCGCCGTCGCCGATATCGGCCAGCGTGACGCCGGGAATGCCGCTCAGCAAGATACGCGGCTCAGCGGTGATCCGCTGCGCATGCGCCAGATGACATGCATCGTGATACGCGATAGTCAGTTTCAGTTCGGAACGAGGGGCGACCGGGCCCAGCTCGACCAGGAACTCGGTCATATCCCTGACCTTGGCGCTGACAGCCGCCGCCCGGTCGGCCCAGCCCGCGTCGTCGCCGAGCAGCTCGGCGTATTCCTTCATGGCCGAGCCGCACCCGGCTGCGTTGACGACGACCGCATCGACGCCCGCTTGCTCGAAGGTCGCGATCGCCCGCCGGGCAAAGGCTGCCGCCTCGGCGCGCCGGCCGCTGTGCAGCGACAGCGCGCCGCAGCAGCCCTGGCCCGCCGGGATCACCACGTCGCAGCCCTCGGCGGCGAGCACGCGCGCAGTTGCGTGGTTGACGCCCGGGAAGAACACCTGCTGAACGCAGCCGGTGAGCATCCCGATGACCGCACGCCGCTGGCCGCGCGCCGGCACCCGGTCGGGCAGCCGGTCTGAGCCAACCGCCAGCCGCTTCGGAGCGACCGATAGTGCCGCGACCGCTTCCGGCGCCAGCCGCCTTAGCAGCGAGCTGCGCAGAGCCAGCCGGTCCAGGCCGGTGCGCTGTGCCGCCCACAACGGGGCCAGCATCAGCCGCAGCCGGCGCGGATACGGGAATGTCGCGAAGATGGCCGAGCGCATCGCCTCATCGCGCCTGGACCGGGGCGGCAGCACCGTCGGCACATCGCCGCGCTCGGTTTCGCCCCAGGTGCGAGCCGCCTCGATCAGCAGGTCATAGCGCACCCCGGACGGGCATGCCGGAACGCATGCCATGCACCCCAGGCACCGGTCCAGATGCGTGGCAGTGGCCTCATTGCCCTCGCCGGTCTCCAGGACCTGGTTGATGAGGTGAATCCGGCCCCTCGGCGAGTCCATTTCCTCGCCCCAGAGCTGATAGGTGGGACACGCGGGCAGGCAGAAACCGCAGTGCACGCAGTCCCCGGCCAGCTCCCGCAGCCGGCCGTCCGGATCGATCGCGATCCGCCCGCCGTTCGACTCCGCGTCTCGCTGCACGGCGTCGGCCTGAGACTGCGGTTCCGACATCAGATGCCTCCCGCGAACCGGCCGGGCGCCATCCGATGGTCCGGGTCGAACTGGTCCTTGACCGCTCGCATCAGCCCGAGCGAAGGCACCGGCCCCCACATGTCCACGGCCTTCCGCACGGCACCCGGCGCGTCAAGCACGACCGCGCTGGCCACGCTCGGCGGCATCCCGGCCACCGCATCCGCCAGCCCGTCCAGCCCGTCCCGGACGCCGTTAACGAATCCGGCCACCTCCACGGCCGACCCGTGCTTAACCGAGACGTCTAGCACTCCCGCCGCCGAGCCGCCGATCGCCGGATCGAGGTCGTAATCCGCGGCCGCGGCCCTGATCGCATCGAGCACCCGGCCAAGCTGGCCAGGCCAGCAGGCGACGCGGAGCGACGTCGAGGCGGGGTCGTCGAGATTGCGGTCGGCCCGTTTCGTGTGGGCCGACCGCGATTCGGCGATCCCGCCTCCCACCAGGCCGACCATCCGCTCAACACGCTCAGCCACGCTCAACTCATCGCCTTCAAGCAGCGTGGCGACCGTGATCGGCGCATCAGCGCTCGGCCAGTCGAGTTCGACTGCGGAGGGGGCCAGCGGTGAGCTGGCAATGGCGTGCGCAGCCGATTGCGCCGCAGCTGGGTCCGGGCAATCCAGGCTCACCGTCGCTGCGGCCACGGGGGCAGGGTGCAGGCGGAACGTGGCCTGCGTGATCAGGCCGAGGGTGCCGTACGATCCGGCGAAGAGCTTGCCCAGGTCATAGCCCGCGACGTTCTTGACGACCTTGCCGCCTGCCTTGGCCACCGTGCCGTCCGCGATCACCACCGTGATGCCGATGAGCAGGTCACGCGGCGCGCCGAAGCGGAACCGCAGCGGGCCGGCGACACCGGCGGCCAGGATGCCGCCGATCGTGCCGCCGCCAGGCGGGTCAAGCGCGAGGCGCTGGCCCTCGGCCGCGAGCTTGCCCTGCAGTTCATCCAGGCGCACGCCGGGTTGCACGGTGACGACCAGGTCGCCGGCGGCGTGCTCGATGACCTG
>JASHUG010000424.1 GCA_030040155.1 Streptosporangiaceae bacterium
CGCCGGGCCGGGACCGTGCACCTGGGCGGAACGTTCGAGGAGGTCGCCGCGGCTGAGGCTGATGTCGCTGCCGGGCGTCATCCGAGTGCGCCTTACGTGCTTGTCGTGCAGCCGGGAGTCGCCGATAGCACGCGCGCGTCGGCCGGACAGCAGGTGCTGTGGAGCTACTGTCACGTCCCCGCCGGGTCGACGCGAGACATGATGAGCCAGGTCGAGGCGCAGATCGAGCGGTTCGCGCCGGGCTTTCGTGACCTTGTCCTCGCCCGCGCGAGCAAGACCGCCGCGCAGGAAGAGGGGCTCAACCCCAACTACGTCGGCGGGGACATCGCGTCCGGGCTGGTGTCGATCACCCAGACATTTGCCAGGCCGGTCCCGCGGTGGAACCCGTACCGCACGCCGCTGCCGGGCGTCTACCTGTGCTCGTCGTCGACTCCGCCAGGGCCAGGCGTGCACGGCCGGTGCGGTGAACTGGCGGCACTCAGCGCGCTGCGCGACGTGTTCGGCGTCCGCGGCCAGCCTGACCTGTCCGTCGTCGCGCCGCCCGCGGTTGCCAGCACGCGGGGCGCCACATGAGCGCGGCCGCGAATTCCGCTCGCCCGCTGCCCCGACTGCGGCTAGCCGACGCGCTGTTCGGGTTCATGACACTCTCGACACTGGCCGGGATCCCGCTCACGCCGCTGTCAGATCAGTACTTCGACGGCATCGTTCCGCTCGTAATCGGCATGCCCAGCGCGGTGACCGGGCTGCTGATAGCGCGACGCCAGCCACGTAACCCCATCGGCTGGCTCCTGCTCGCGCTCGCGATCTGCCTGATGTTCAGCAACGACGGTTCTGACTACGCGACGCTGGCCTACCTGCGCGGGTACCACCTGCCGCTTCGAGCGCTCGGGCTGCTCGTCAATCAGCTCTGGGGACCGGGCATCCTGTTGTTCGGCCTGGTGATCCTGCTATTCCCCGACGGGAAGGTGAGCACACGCTGGGGGCGCTGGGGGCTGTGGCTCTACCTGGCCGACTACGTCGTCGCCTTCGTCGCCCTGGCGGTCGAGACCGGCCAGGCGCTGACCGCCCACCCGCTCCGGGTAGACGTGTCCGGCGGCTTCGCGGCTACCGACAACCCTTCTGGATGGTACGGTCCGCTCTCGCACGCGACCGAAGCCACGGCGCTCGTGCTGATGCTGATGTTCGTCGTCCGCCAGATACTGAGCTGGCGTACGTCGTCCGGTGAGCGCCGCCAGCAGCTGAAATGGCTGGCCTTCGGGTGCGCCGTCGTCCCGGTCGCCCTCGTACTGGCCGTAACGGGCTCCACGAACTCGAGCGTGGGCATGAACGTCGTCGGCGGCATCGGCTGGCTCGTCCTCGCTGCATTGCCAGTCTGCATCGGCGTGGCGATCCTGAAGTACCGGCTCTACGACATCGAACGGATCGTCAGCCGGACGCTGTCCTACGCGATCGTGACCGGGCTGCTTGTCGGTGTCTACATCGGCCTGGTCGCGCTGGTCACCGACGTGCTGGGATTCACGTCGCAGGTCGGCGTGGCCGCATCCACCCTGGCGGCCGCGGCGCTGTTCTACCCGCTGCGCAGGCGGGTACAGCACCTGGTCGACAAGCGGTTCAACCGGGCCCGCTACGACGCCGAGCAGACCATCGCGGCCTTCGCGTCACGGCTGCAGGACGCCGTCGACGTCGACGCCGTCAGGGCGGACCTGATCGGGGTCATCAGTCACGCGGTCGAGCCTGCGCACATTTCTCTCTGGCTGTCGCGCGAACGGGCCCGCGAACCTTAGGCCGGCCCGTGCTCGCTCAGCCACAACGACAGGTGCGCGGGCTCCAGCGACTGCTGTACGACGGCGGCCAGGTCAGCGCGGACCGTGTCGATGTCGACCGCGTCCTGAAGTCTGCTCGCGAACGCCGCGATCATGCGGTCCGCGTCGTAGCGGGCCCGGTTGAACCGCTTGTCCACAACCCGCTGCACCCGCAGTCGCAGCGGATTGAAAAGCGCCGCGGCCGCCAGCGTGGATGCGGCCACCGCCACCTGGGTGGTGATCGAGATGACCTGAGTGGCCAGCAGAACTATTCCGGCGTAGACCCCCACCAGCAGGCCGGTCACGATCGCGTAGGACAGCGTCCGGCTGACGATCCGGTCGATGTCGAGCAGCCGGTACTTGAAGATCGCTACGGCCATGGACAGCGGGAGGGCGAGCAACGTGATCGCCCCCGCGATGGTCCCGAAGGTGGCCGGGATGCCGTGTACTCCCGACAGGGCAAGCCGCAGCGCCAGCATCACCACCACGACTGTGGCCCCGGTGACCAGCCACTTGAGCTGCTGGCGGCGCTCGCCAGACGAACGCCGGTAGCTGATGACCTGACCCGCTACCGAACCCAGCCAGCTGACCGCGAGCAGCGCGAAGAACAGCACCTGCAGGACGTTCCACCAGCCCGCGGACCGGTTGTCGCCGCTGAGCAGCAGCAGGTTCCCGCCCGAGTCCACCTGGGTGGCGTGCCTGATGATCGCGTCGACCGTGAGCGTGATCGCGCCCGCTATCCACAGCAGGCCGAGCGCGAGATAGGCCCACGGCGCCCAGCGCCAGCGTTCAGATGGCGGCCGGCCATCGGGGAACAGCAGGACGGCGAGCCCGAGCAGCACGATCGCGGGTGCCCAGCCCGGCTGCATGAGCAGGGCGACCCAGCCGAAGGGCAAGCCCGGATGGTGGTGCCGGTAGACGGCCAGGGCATAGAAGCTGGCGTCCTGGCTCAGCGTGGCGAACAGGCCGCCGCCGATGAAGATCCAGCCAAGGACATTGCGCGGCCTTCGCCAGGCAATGACCAGGCCGAGAGCGACGAAGACCGCAGTGAACCAGATGGGGATCGACCCGGTGCTGGAGTTCATACTCGTCTGCCCGAGCCTGGCCAGCGGAATGTTGGCGATGGCGAGGGCCAGCGCGAGGCACCCGAACGTGATCGCCGCGACCTGCTGGATCCGCACCCGGCCTGCCTCAGCCTCGCTCATGACCACACCATAGGGCGCGATCGTTCCGGCAACGTTACCGCTCGCGACGGCTTCCGCCCCTCTGCGCGAAATAGGCCGTAATAGAACTGTTTTGCCAGGTCAACGTCGGCTCGCAGTTGCCGGCCGAAGAGGTTTGTGATCGCTGCCGGCGCGACGGGTAATGAACCAGGTACTGCGCTGCAGGTAGCAGCGCTCCGTTCGGGACCGGTGCTGTCCGAGGTCGGTACCCGGCGTCGCGGTCGCTGGGGGCACCGCGTCGCCGGGCCACCAGCGCCCGAGCTCTTACCAGCGGGGGAAGGTCACAGAGATGCTGTCTGGCAGGGCGATCTTTGACGAAATCTTTGGTAACGACCAGGCATTCCGGTTGTTCTGCTCGATCGCGGCAAGCGGTGAGGCTCAGGGCGGGTGGGAGAACGGCCGGATCGCGGCCCTGGTTCCCGGCTCGCTCCAGGACCTGGCACCCAAGATCACCCGGCACGGTGCAGACGAGGACAAGCACGGCCGCCTCTTCATGGCCCTGCTGCGCAAGCGCAACCTGGACCCGGTAGCCGTGCCCACGCCCATGGACTACACGATGCGCCTCGAGAACGCGGGCATCGGCCTCGCGCACAGCCGGCTGCGCGATAGCCAGGAACTCACCGAAACCGACATCATCACCTACCTGGCGCACAGCCGGGTCACCGAGCAGCGGGCCTCGGAGCAGATGCAGGCGCTCCGCAAATACGCCGACGACCGCCAGGACATCAGCCGCGCGGTCAGAATGATCTCCAACGACGAGGACAATCACCTCGCGTACTGCCACGAGGAACTGCTGCGACTGGCCGCGGCCGGCCACGCGATGTTCATTCAGCGCACGCTCCGTGCCGCCGCCCTGACCGAGATCGCCATTCACCGGGACGTCAGCAGTGCAGTCGTGGCCCGGATGGCAGCGATACTGGGCTGGTCCCGGCCCAAGTTGGCCGTGCTCCTGGCCGGCATCCAGGCCGTTTACCTCTATGAAAGGCTCGGCGGCTGGCGGCGAATGGTCTCGCTGCGCACTCCGACCCGGCTTAACGCGCTCGGCGGCCCGGCACCAGCCCAGCCTGTCGGCGCGGCGGGCACAGCCGACGGGTAGCCCAGTGCAGGGATGAATCGGATAAAACTGTATAATCTTCTCCATGCACGCCCAGCTGCCCAACGAGCGCGCCCTCCGCCGTCGTTTCCTGTCCTTCCAGCCGTTCACGTACGGACACGTCTGGCTGTGGGCAACGATTGGCGTCGGCCTGCCGGTCCTGGCGATCCTCGCCACGCTGGGGCTCGTCAACAGCTGGCACCAGCCCTGGCCGCACCTGGCGCTCGCGATGCCGGTCATCGGGGTTGTCCTCAACGGCGCAGCCCGGTCCATCTGGCTGCGCAGGCTCCCGCGTGCCGCTGCAGGGGAGTAGCGCCCGCGCGTGTCCGGGCCTTAACTGAATTGCGAGCGGGCCAGCCCGCGGCTGACGATGAGCTGTCATGCGCAGCCGCCGCGGTATCCCGACCGAGTGCTCATGAGCACGGCGCAGCCACCGCTTTGGCGCAACCGCGACTACCGGCTGCTGTGGACGGGCAACCTCGTGTCCTCGATCGGCAGTGCCACGGTGCTGATCGCCCTGCCGCTGCTCGTGCTTGCGCTCACCGGGAAGCCGCTGCAGACCGGGGGCGTAGCGGCGGCAGAGACGATCCCCT
>JASHUG010000425.1 GCA_030040155.1 Streptosporangiaceae bacterium
GGCGCGCTGCCGCCGCAGGCCGCAGCCAGTAGGGCGACCCCGGCCAGGGCGATCGCGATCGCGGTTGCCAGCCTCAGGTGGCCTGGCCGTCGGCTCGCGCGCGGCGGCAGGCCCGTTGGCTCGGTTGTGTCCTGCTCAAGCTCGGGCTTCGTGTTCACGCACAACGGTGTAGCTCAGCGGCCGTTGCAGCCCTGTAACGCAGTAACCGGCTTGCAACCCCGCCTCCGTCATGCTGGAAACCGGGCTTGCCGGGCAGGCTTGCCAGCGCAGATGACCTGGGCGGCGGGAGGCGAGGTGGGTATGAGGGTGCTGGTCGTTGAGGACCAGGCGAAGCTTGCCACGATCGTCGCGGCGGGTCTTCGCCGGGCGGGCATGGCCGTGGACGTCGCGTTCGACGGCACCGACGCGCTTGAGCACACGGCTTGCACGGAGTACGACGTGATCGTGCTCGACCGGGACCTGCCAGGCGTGCACGGCGATGAGGTGTGCAGGACGCTGAATGCCGGGAGGTCGCCGGCCCGCATCCTGATGCTCACCGGGGCCCGGACAGTCGGCGACCGGATCGAGGGCCTCGGCCTGGGCGCCGACGACTACCTGCCCAAGCCGTTCGATTTCGGCGAGCTCGTGGCCCGGATCCGCGCACTGGTGCGCCGCCCCGGAGTCTCGCTTCCCCCAGCGCTGTCCCACAATGACCTGCGGCTGGACTCCGCCCGCAGGAAAGTCACCCGGGCGGGCAGGGAACTCGCGCTCAACCCCAAGGAGTTCGCCGTCCTGGAGGTGCTGCTCGGAGCCGGGGGCGCAGTCGTCTCCGCCGAGCAGCTGTTCGAGCGTGTCTGGGACGAGCACGCCGATCCTTTCAGTCAGGCAGTCAAAACGACGATGAGCCGACTGCGAGCCAAGCTCGGCAATCCCCCGGTCATCGAGACTGTCGCCAGATCCGGCTACCGCATCGCGTGAGTCCGGCGTGTCCAATCCAGCGACACTGGCCCCCGTGCTGCGGTGGATGCGCCACTTCCGCAGCGGTGTGCGCGGCCGCCTCACGCTGCTGTACGGGTCGCTCTTTCTCGCGTCCGGCGTCGCGCTGCTCGCGTTCACCTACGTCCTGGTCGACGACGCCATTCGGCGGCTCGTGAAGACGAAGACCCCTCCCGGCCAACCATCGCTGAGGGGGCGAGCAACCAAAGTCGGCTCGCCGGCCCTCAATGGATCGTTGTACGAAGCGCGAGTGAAGTCGTTCGCCAGTCATCTGACCGCCCTGGAAAGTCGCCTGGTCCTGACCCAACGGACGGTGGATTTGCACTCGCTGTTCCTCGGATCGTGCATCGCGCTCGGCGTCATGGCCGTGGTCTCGGTACTGCTCGGCTGGCTCGTCGCCGGGCGCATCCTGCGGCCGCTGCGTACGATCACCAACACGACGCGGCACATCTCTGAGGAAAACCTGGACCAGCGACTGGCTCTGCAGGGTCCGCGCGACGAGCTGAAAAACCTCGGAGAGGTCATAGACGGCCTGCTTGAGCGACTGCAGGCCGCCTTCGAAGCGCAACGCCACTTCGTCGCGAATGCCGCGCACGAACTGCGCGCGCCGCTCACCCTGGAGCGGGCCATGCTCCAGATCACGCTCGCCGATCCGGGACTCACCCTCGACGTGCTGCGCACGGCCTGCGAAGACGTCATCGAGACCGGGCGGCAGCAAGAGCAGCTCATCGAGGCGCTGTTCACCCTTGCACGCAGCCAGCGAGGCCTCGACCACAAAGAAGAACTCGATCTCGCCGCGATCGCCGACGAGATGGCGCAGTCCCGCAAACAGCGAGCCTCCGCCGCGGGGCTGCAGTTTGACCTCGCGCTCCGCCCGACGCCGGTCCTCGGCGATCCGCAGCTCATCGAGCGGCTCGTGGCCAACCTGATCGACAATGCCCTGCACTACAACCGCGCGGGCGGCAGCGTGAGCATTATCACCGACGACGCGGACGGCGGCCGGCTCATCGTGAGCAACACCGGCCCAGTCGTGCCAGAAAGCCAGATCGCCCGCCTGCTAGAGCCGTTCCAGCGCATCGCTCCCAGCCGCACCGGCCAGCACGAAGGTCACGGCCTCGGTCTGTCCATCGTCCAGGCAATCGCCAAAGCCCACGGGGGGCGCCTGGATGTCAAGCCCGGTGAGCGCGGCGGTCTCACGGTCGACCTCCGCTTCCCGGCCCGCGCCGCAGCGGCGCCGCCATCGCCAGCTACCGCTAGCGGCTCGGCCTGCGCCAGGATGGGCCCATCGAGACGGTGACCGGGAGGATGCATGGCAGAGAGCCGGTTCGCGCTGACCGAGCTTGACGAACTCCCCGAGGATCTGCGCGAGCGGGTCGGGGAAATCGCGAGCAAGTCAGGCTTCGTCCCCAACATCTTCCGCGCGCTCGGCCACCGCCCGGCCGAACTGCGCGCGTTCATGGACTACCACGATGCCCTGATGGAGCGGCCTGAGGGGCTATCGAAGGCCGAGCGCGAACTCGTGGTCGTGGCCACCTCGGCGGCCAACCACTGCACCTATTGCATCGTCGCCCATGGCGCGATCTTGCGGATTCGGTCCAAGGACCCTCACCTGGCCGATCAGGTGGGTACAAACCCCTGGCAAGCCCAACTTGATCCGCGCGCCCGCGCGATCACCGACCTAGCGCTGGCGCTGGTCAGAACGCCCGAGCACTTCGGCGAGGCCGACATCGCCAGCGCTCGTGAAGCCGGGCTCACCGATGACGAGATCTGGGACGTCGGCGCGATCACGGCCCTATTCGCCGCGTCGAACCGGCTCGCGCACCTTACCGCGCTGCAGCCGAACGCGGAGTTTTACCGCATGGGTCGCGACCCGAGGTAGCCCTGGCTATTCGGAGAGTTGTCGTTCCGCGCCGAGTTCGGCCAGCACAGCCGACTGCGGTTCACGATGCCGGTCATTTGTTGCGGCCACTTGCGAATCGCCCCTGGCGCCCGCTCGCTGCGCCCCGACGCTGGCCGTGATAACGAACGCGATCCCGGCCACGGCAACCAGCCGCGGAACTTGGTGCAAGACGACGACACCAACGAGCAGTGCGAACGCAGGCTCCAGGCTCATCAGCGTCCCGAACGCCGTGGCGTTCAGCCTGCGCAGGGCGAGCAGTTCGAGGCTAAACGGCACCACCGGCAGCAGCAGCGCCAGCCCAAAGCCCGCGAGCAGCACCTGCCAGGTGAGATGCCCGATGACCGCGGGCCCGTCAACAAGGGTGGCGGCGATCGCGGCCACTGGCATCGACACGGCCAGCGCCGCTATGCCCGTCACCTCATCTCCCGCGCGCTGGGTGAGCAGGATGTAGCTCGCCCAGCCGCCCGCGGCCGCGAGGGCGAACGCGATCCCGGCCGGGTCTGAACCACCGTGCCAAGGCTCGGTAAGCAAGACGACTCCGGCTGCCGCCAGGACTGGCCAGAGCCGGCGGCCGCCGCGCCCGTGGGTAACGGCCACCGTAAGCGGTCCGAGGAACTCCAGGGCGCTGGCTGTACCGAGCGGCAGCCGTGCGATCGCCTCCATGTACGTCATCGACATGATGGCTGTCACCACGCCAAGCACGAGGCACGTCACGAACCCCGACTTGCTGAACGCCGAGGGCCGGGGCCGAACGACCACCAGCAGCACCACGCCCGCCCAGCTCAGGCGCAGCCATGCCGCACCGTCGGGGCCGATCCGCCCGAAGAGCCCCACGGATGCGGCTGCGCCAAGCTGGACGCACAGCATGGAGCCAAGCCCCATCGACGCGCCGAGACGCGTAGCCGTCCTGGTCATGGGATCAGTAAACAGAAGCGCAATTATTCACGTCCACTTGTTAATCTTGGACATATTGTTCAGAGATAGTTGACAATCGGGATATGGAAACCCGGCGGCTGCGGCTGCTGCTTGAGCTCTCGCGGCTCGGCTCCATGCGCGAGGTGGCCGACGCTCTGCAGACGACCACGTCCACGGTCTCGCAGCAGATCGCGGTGCTGGCGCGCGAGACGGGCGCTCAACTACTCGAGCCCGACGGCCGGCGCGTTCGACTGACTCCGGCCGGTCGGCGGCTGGCCCAGCATGCCGCGACGATCCTTGCGGCGGTCGAAGCCGCTCAAGCTGACCTAGCTCCCGGCGCCGAACCGTCGGGCATCCTGCATGTGGCGGGGTTCGCCACTGCCGTCCGCACGTCGGTGCTGCCGATCATGGCCGAGCTTGCGGTCAGCCATCCGAATGTCTCCTTGCTGTTTCACGAGCACGAGCCAGCGGAGGCCCATGCGATGCTGGCGAGCGACGAGGTCGACCTCGCACTCACCTACGACTACAACCTCGCGCCCGCCGCCTTTGACCCTGCGTTCGAA
Source organism: Streptosporangiaceae bacterium (assembly GCA_030040155.1). Taxonomy (GTDB): domain Bacteria; phylum Actinomycetota; class Actinomycetes; order Streptosporangiales; family Streptosporangiaceae; genus JAJYUU01. Next base: position 4,354 of record JASHUG010000425.1, read on the forward strand.
GCGATTCCGCTCTGGTCGGCAGCCTGGGGCCTCGGAGTCCCGGCCAGCTCCGTGGCAGGGCCACAAGACACGACCGCCAGTCCGGCAGTATTCGACGCGTTCCGTTACCACGACTGGATCGGTAACTCTCGCAACCGGGCCGACGAGGATGTCGTGCGCACACTTGCCTCGATGGCTGGTTTCGAACCCCACCTCGCGCATCAGGCCGACAGCCTGGACCTGGTCGAGGATCTCATCATCGCCGGGCTCGGAGTCGGCCTGCTGCCCGCTGGCCGCCCGACCAAGCCAGGCGTTCGGCTGCTCAGGCTCGCGGGCCCGGAGGTGGTACTTCGGTCGTATGCGGTCATCCGGCAGGGCCGCGCCACCTGGCCACTGCTGGCTCTGGTCCTCGACCGCCTGAGGGAGCGGGCTGCGGGACCCCCGACGTTCTAAGCAGCTGACGGGCGGCTCTGCGATTCAGGCGACAGACGCTCGGTACCCACCTCGTTCCGATTCAAAGGGCTCAAAACGAAGACTTGGCGATCCCTAGGCCATCGATCGCAGGGCCTTCTTCAAATCGTCAAACGCAAGGTCGACGGGATCCGCGCCATCGCGGCTGAACTCGGACCGATCGATCGGCGGGCGCGGCGCCAGCCTGTTCGCGACGTCCGCCTGGCCGACGATCACGCGCCACGGCCTGGCGAGGCGGGCTCCGCTGGCCGGGCTGGCAAACAACGCCTCTACCAGCACCATGTCCGGGGTGACCCACCGGTGCACGGCCACCTCCGAGCCTGCGACCGGTCCGGTGTCCCAGCAGACCAGGCTGCTCTCGCCATGCACGTCATGACGTCGGTTCCATGCAGCAGCGAACACCCCGTCAGGCGTGCAGACGATCAGGTCCATGTCGCTGCACGCGTCCGCGGCTCCGGCGGCCAGCGAACCGACGAGGATCGCGCCTAGCACCTCGGGCATGACCGCGAGGCGCTCGGTGATCAGGGCGAGTTGCCGTAGCTGGCGGGTCGGCGCACCGATCATCATGCCGCTCCGTCGTCCCCGCGCAACGCGGCACTTTCTGGCGGGCTCGCCTGGGACAGGCCGCGCAGTCGCTCCTGGGACCGGCCGCGCGCGATGACCGAAGCGCGGCGCTGCGCCACCTGATCCGGGTCTATCCCCCGCGCGTGCCAGCACTCATGCACACGCGCCTCAAGGGCGAGCGCCTCGCGGCCGGTCCCCTTCGAGCCCTCGTCGTAGGTGGCGAAGATCGCCCGCAGTGCCGCCTGGTCGCTCGATGCCGCGTCCGCGGCAAGTCGGCTCGCGACAGCAAGGAGGCTCTCGTGCGGGACCACGTGATTGACCAGTCCCCACTCGAGCGCCGTCTGCGCGTCGACGAAGTTGCCGGTTGCGCTCATTTCGCGCGCGCGACGGAAACCGACCGCCTCCGGCAACGCCACGGTCAGGCCCCAGCCGGGCTGGATGCCCATTCTGGCGTGCGTGTCGGCAAAGCGAGCGCGCTGCGAGGCGACAAGAAAGTCGCAGGCCAACGCCAGTTCCAGGCCGCCCGTCACGGCGACGCCGTTAATCGCTCCGATCAGCGGCTTGGCCAGGTCGGGCACCACCGGCCCGCCGGCGATGCGGCGAAGCGGGCTGTCCGGCTGGCCGAGTTCGGTCAGGTCGAGCCCGGCGCAAAAGGCAGGGTCAGCGCCGGTCAAGATGATCGCCCTGACCTCAGGATCGGCGTCCAGGTCCGCCAACGCCTCGCGCAGCGTCACTATTAGATCGCCCGACAGCGCATTTCGCCGCTCGGGCCGGTTGAGCGTCGCCGTCGCTACCTGGTTCGCGACGTCCACAAGCAGTACGGGCATCCGGGTGCCTCCGCCTCGGCCGGTTAGACGTGTCCCCAGCATCATCGCAATGCGGCTGTCGGTTTTTCGAATGGCCTGCTGCCCGGTATAAGCCCGAGACGTGTTCTGCGTGCCTTCGCGTCGCCCTCGGAGCGCAAGTGCGCCGCCCTCCGGACTGCTCAGAGCCCTCTTCCGAACCGGTACGCTACGGATGGCACGCGCGGGCGTAGCTCAATGGCAGAGCCCCAGCCTTCCAAGCTGGTCATGAGGGTTCGATTCCCTTCGCCCGCTCCAACCAGTTCAGCGGAGTTTTTCGAACACTCTCACGGCCCGCTATCGGGTCTGCGTGCCCGCTGCGTGCCACATGCGGGCCATAAGCGGGCCATTCTCGGACCCGATCCGTCGGGCCCTTACCCGACCAGCGGCGGGATGCCGATGGATAGAAGTGCCACAAGGGATGCTGTTGCGTGCAACACTTTTATCCATGCCAGGGATCACAGACCTGCCGCCGACGTTCACTACGGACACTGCCCTAGCACGCGGCATCCACCCGCGTGCACTCTACGCCGCGCGCGATGCAGGCGTGATTGCCGAGTTGTCGCACGGTGTCTTCCGCCGCACTGATGCTCCCCCGGCGAGCTTTCCCGATCTCCTTGCGGTGTCATTCCGAAGCCGCACGGCGATCGTATGCCTGCTCTCGGCTGCAACCGCCTACGACTTGACGGACGAGATACCACTCGCGGTCCAGATCGCAGTACCGAGGTCCAGCCGCCCGCCTCGGATATTGCTCCCGCCCACGCAGGTGTTCCGTTTCGAGCCCTCGACCTTTGAAGTGGGTCTGACCTATATCGAGGCGGCTCCCGGTGAGCTCATCCGAATCTATGATCCGGTCAGGACGGTAGTTGACCTGATGCGCCTGCGCCACCGCATCGGCGAGCCCACTGCACTCGCCGCGCTGCATCGCTACCTGCGGCGTCGCGACGCCCGCCCTGCTGAACTGCTGAAAACCGCTGCCGCGCTTCGCGTCTACGGACCGGTCCTGCATGCCGTCGATGTTGCGAGCGCAGGATGAGCCGGCCTACGCGGGCATCAGAAGCCGGGCGGGCTTACCTCGACCTGCAGAACCGCGCTAGGGCGGAACGGCGCGGTACCCAGGAGTTCCTCACGCTCTACGTGGTGGAACGCTGGCTCGCCAGGCTCAGCGTCTCGCCGCACGCCGACAAGTTCGTGATCAAGGGCGGAGTGCTTCTCGCCGCCTATCAGGCGCGTCGGCCTACGGCGGACCTCGACGCGCTTGCGCGTTCCGTCGCCAACGACCAGGAAGCCGTCCTGGCACTGGTGTCGGATATCGCCCGTCTGCCACTTAGCGATGGCGTCGAGTACCGCACGCAGACTGCGACCTCCCGCACTATCCGTGACCAGGCCAGTTACTCCGGCGTGCGGATCGCCATGGACTGCGGAATCGCGACGGCTGCCGTCAAGTTCCGTCTCGACGTCAACTTCGGCGACCCGATCACCCCTCCGCCTCGGAGCGTGACACTCCCAGCCCTGAGGCCTGGCATGGAATCAGTTCGCGTCCTGGGGTACCCCGTCGAGGCCGTACTTGCCGAAAAGCTCGCCACGGCCATTGCCCTCGGACCAGCCAACACCCGCGTTCGTGACTACGCCGATATCTACACGCTCACCGGCAGCCAGCCCCTGGCCTTCGGCGTGGCGCGCGAAGCGCTGCTCGCAACCGCCGCGCATAGGGGCACACCGGTTCATCTGCTCTCCGACGCGATCGGCAACATCGCCAGCCTCCGCGGCCGGACCTTTCAGACCTACCGCGCGAGCCTGGGTGCCGCCGGCCTGAACCTTCCCGCAGACTTTGCCGCCGTAGTGGACGCCGCGACAGCCTTCGCGGACCCGCTCGCCTCGGGAGCGCCGTACACCACCTGGCAGCCGACTGACCGCCGATGGAGATAGTGGCTCGTCCAGTCCCTAGTAAGTTGCCGAATAGTTCTTACGTACTTCTATCAAGGCGGCTCCGCTGCCCTCCGCCGCAACGGAGCTGCCCGCGCCGCGCTCTGGCTTCAGGTCCCGCGCGCACGGGCGCGCCAGGCTGTAAGCATCAGGCCGCCTTCTCGGTTGGCTCATCCCCGCTGTCCAATTCTCCGGCGTCGCCCGGAAGCCGTCGAGTGCGCTTCGCGTCGCCTGCGGCCACTCCCGACTGAACCCGGCCGAGAATCGCCGGGCCATAGCAGCTGTCGGGGATCAGGCCGGGCCGGTATGCCTAGTCAAGGTGGACGGTCGGCTGCAGCTTTCTCCGCACGGGCGGATCGCAGAACCCAACTTCGCTAGCCAGTCGGGCCACGATCTGTTCTTCGCTCTGGTCAGTGGTGATGATCGACTCATCAACGAAGCTGAGCAGATCCCGAGGCCGATACCACTTGCGAAGCATCTCCGGACCGACAGCGGAGAGTTGCTTGGCCTGATGCCGACGCAAGGTCTCATCCACGTCAATGTCAAAGTAGTAGTACCTACTCACGCCAACGTGATCGTCCGTGAGGCCATGAAGCATCTCCCCGTAACGCTCCGAACCAAAAATGCCATCGGCGATCACGTGATACCCGGCGTCGAGCGCATACCGGATGACCGTGTCGATCAGTCCAATGTTCGGAAGGGCCGGCCGGTCGTGTTCCCGGAGCACCGTGCGACGCAGGTAGTCCTGCTCGACCCAGGCAATGCCGCGGCCCAGCCGGTCCCGCAGTTGCTTCGCGATCGTTGACTTACCCGAGGCGGAGTTGCCCCGAAGAATCACCAATCGCGTTTCCGGGCTGCCGACCATGCCAACACGATAGCTGCGAGGCGGCGAGGGCAACGACAGCTACGACCGATGCCCAGCGAATCGCGACAGCTCTCTGAGGACCGCGAACTCTTCGTGCCCGACGCGTGTCCGATAGGTGGGCGACCCGCAGCTCCAGGCGGTCAAACACAAGCAAGCGCCGCAGGCCGTGACCTGCACCCGCGCTGGTCATCAGACAGGCAGTCTTAGCCTTCCAAGCTGGTCATGAGGGTTCGATTCCCTTCGCCCGCTCCAACCAGAAACCCCAGATCAGAGCCGCTCGCGGTCGGCAACGCCCCAACATCAGGAAGCCCTGCCACGGCCGCGTGCCCGTTGCGATCGCGATCGGCGAGCACCCCTCCTGGCGGCCGACAGCGCTGATCCGATCGCGGCGGCAATAGCCTCATCACGGTCCCGTGAAGCATTCTGGTGGATCATCGCCGCCCGCAAGCTGGAGTGCCCATCCGCTCCATCAGCTCGCGCACGCCCGCACCCATGGCGGCCGGCTGAACCCGGCCGAGAGTCGCCGGTGGGGGCAGCTATCGAGAGAACCGGGCAGGCGAGCGCACCCGTAAAAGCAGTTTCAATGGCGCGGCTCCCAGTTCTATCCTGCTCGCCGCCAAGAGCAGCGACGGTGAGGAGCAACGGATGAGGATGCATACCGATGAGGTCGATATCAGCGCCGACCTTGTTCTCAGGCTCGTCGCGGACCAGTTCCCGCTCCTGGATGACCAACCGGTAACCGAGTTCGAATCGACCGGCACCGTCAATGCCATTTACCGGTTGGGTAACGAGCTATACGTGCGGCTACCTCGTGTTGAGCGTTGGTGGGCGCGGGGCCTGCAGAAGGAACTGAAATGGCTGCCCGTGCTAGCTCCAGGATTCACGCTCCAGGTACCTGAGCCCGTAGGTGTCGGCAGGCCGACCGCAGAGTATCCGTTCACATGGGCCATCTTCCGTTGGATCGAGGGCCAAACCTACGAGCCCGGACGGGTGGACGATGAGCGCCAGATGGCCGCCGACCTGGCCGGTTTCATAGCCGAGCTGCGAAACAAAGACCTGCCTGCCATCGATGACGAGACGCCTTACGGCGGACGGCCTCCACTCGCCGAGCAAGATGAGGCAACCAGGGCCTGGATCGCGCAGGCAGGAGACCTCATCGATGGTCCGGCGGTGATCGCGATATGGGAAGACGCACTAGACGGGCCGGAATGGGACGGCACATACAGCTGGATCCACAGCGATCTCGCGCCACCGAATCTACTGGTTCGCGAGGGTCGTCTCCGGGCGGTGCTCGACTTTGGCGCGATCGGCCTCGGTGACCCCGCGACAGACCTCAATCCGGCGTGGAGCATCTTCAGCGAGGACTCTCGTCACGTCTTCCGTGACTTGGTCGGTGCCGACGACG